>NZ_UGYM01000002.1:1244109-1555137 GCF_900456975.1 Shewanella baltica | reverse complement strand
ATTTCAATTGTGGGCCGAGCTTAACAAAACTGAGCTTTTCACTCCACTTTTTTATCCGGCCTAAAAGCGCTTAAAACCCGCAGCGAGCGCTCTTTGGCTACAGTGACTACAGTGACAGTGGCTACAGTGATAACCCTAAAGCGCTAAACACCTCTGGGCTTGGGAAGCCATCGGCAATCATCTGTTTGCTCCGTTGAAAGGCTTGCAGCCCTGCCACAGAGTTACGCCCCAACACACCATCTGGCTTGCCAACATCAAATCCGGCCTCATTCAGTTTTGCTTGCAGTTGCTTAACTTGCTCGCGACTTAAGCGTGGCTGTTCTGGCGGGCTCACTGTCAAAGGTAACCCCCCATTAATGCAATCGGCTAGATGCCCCACTGTGATGGCATAATACTCGGAGCGATTCCAACGCATGATCACATTGAAGTTCTCATAGCCTAAAAAGGCAGGCCCTATATGGCCTGAAGGCAAATACAACGCGGCTTGAATATCCACGGCGGGCAAAGGTTGACCATTCGCTTGCGTGACATTGAGCGCAGCCCATTCCGATAAGGCCAAGGGCTGCTTTGCACCTAAATGGCTGTAACTAAAATCCTTTGGCAATAAGACTTCACGGCCCCAGCGTTCATTTCGCTGCCAGCCTAAGTGCTGTAAAAAGTTCGCGGCGGAAGTCAGCGCGTCAGTGGTGCTATTCCATAAATCGGCTTTACCATCGCCGTCACCGTCGACGGCATATTTGGCATAGGCCGACGGCATAAATTGCGTGTGTCCCATGGCGCCAGCCCATGATCCCACCATAGTGTCATCATCGAACTGATACTTTTCTTTCAGCTTTAAGGCTTGCATCAGTTCTATGGTGAAATAATTGCTACGGCGTGGTTCACAGGCCAAAGTCGCGAGCGAATTTAATACTGGCATCTTGCCTTTATAGGAACCGTAGTTCGTTTCAAGCCCCCAAAAAGACAAGATATATTGCGGCGGCACGCCATATTCTTTGGCTAGTTGATTGAGTAAAACGCTGTGTTTTTTCAGTAAGCGACGGCCTTCGTTGACGCGCCATTCAGTGGCGCGCTTACTGAAATAATTATCGAAGGTCTGGCTGAATTCAGGTTGTTGCTGATCGAGCTCAATCACCCGAGGCACAAATTTCAAATTTGCAATGGTCGAGTTAATCGTCGCCTCTGACAGCCCTTCGGTGCGCGCCCGCGCTTGTAGCCCAGTCACACAACTTGGAAATGCCTCGGCATTCGCTTGTACGCTAGCACTGATATCGGGCATTGGGTTGGCTTCAGCGACTATGCCACTTGCGTTGCTACTGCTCGCGTTAGTGCTTGCCTTAGTACTGGCACTCGCCGCTGGCACGCTAGAACAGGCACTCAGACTGACACAGGCGGCAATACTCGCAAACAGATAAGTTAACCCTTTAATTTTAATCAAATCAACAACTCCAATATTTGATTTCACAACAATGACACAGTAATCACACTGCTGTGGCTAAACACGACAATCTTCCTTCTTCGAGAAGGCATTGCCCTAGAGAGATATTCGCCTTGGCATAACGAGTTAAAGGTTCTACTACAAAAAAACCTTTAACGGCCAAGGGCATAGAAGACATGTTTCTCCCCCACGGAAAGCCTCTATCTGAGCCACACTTGAACAGTAAAGCACACTGCATCAAGGCTTATCATTGCCAATAATCCTGACCCATAGCGACAGGTAACACAATCCTTATCGCCATAAATACCTTGTGGCACCGGCTTATTGCTCAGTTATCCAACACAAGAAAAATCTTAACAAAGAATCCCTTGGTATCGCAGCATGTTACCGTATAATGGATAAGTTAACAGCACACATCAAAGAGACCTATCATGACTGAAATCAATGCGGCTTTGGCTGGCTTTATCAAAAATGTAAAACAACATCAGACGCTTTGGGGTCTAATGGATGAAACTGGCGAAGGCTGGGTCGTTTGTGACTCTTCAGAATTTGAAGACACAGATGTGATGCCATTGTGGTCAAATGAAGCCACTGCAAAATCCCATTGCAGCGACGAATGGCACGACTACCAACCGGTTGCTATTTCATTAGAAGAATTTCTGGAATATTGGGTGTCTGATCTCAACGACGATGGTGTATTGATCGGTGTGGATTGGCAGACTGATGAAGATTGCCTTGAACTTGATCCTATTGTTTTAGCAAAAGATTTGGTTGATGTTGAAGAAGTTTAATCCCTTCAATATGCCATTAGTGACATCAAGGACTGAGGTGCTCATTCCTTGATGTCTGCTATCCCGCTTATCGATATTCCCTTCGACCAACGTCATACCTGTTGGTTTTGTGGCGAACCGAGCAATCAACACTTCGAATATATTGCCCACACACATACGCCACATCCTTCATTAGCCGTGCCCGCCTGCAACGAATGCTTACGATTAGCTAAACAACATCCTTTGAGCTCAATATGGGATTGTCGTATGGCCGTCAAAGATGCACTGATGCGCCTTTATGCAAAACACCTCGCGATTGGAATTAATTGGACCGAAGAAGAACTTGCCGAGTCTGAATTTTCCTGCAAAGTGTTTGAAGGCTTTAAGAAAAGTGCTTGGATGATGTACCAGATTGCCCGCGACCGTATCAACGCACCCGGCTGGCCACTGGTATTAGAAGGCGAAGAAATTGACGACCAAGGATATAACGCAGGTTTCGAATTTGATGGCGTGACCTTTAACTCAGTTAATGCTGCAATCCAGTACTACTCGACGCAATTCACCTTAGATCCTCAGTTTTTTGCCGAACTGGTACGCCTCGTCGGCCGAGCAAGATTCAACTACGCCCTACGACTCGCCCGCATCCATATTGCCGCCGCCAAAGAAATGAAACGCCAAGTATTACAAGATGTAGAAGCCGAATTCGCCTCGTAATCGAGCGTTAAATGAAAAGGTAATTTGGTAGGATTTGCACAGAAGCGATGGAAAGGTTGCAATTGAAGGGCTGATATTAAAAGTCTGATATAAACAGGCCACATTTAAAAGCGGTTATTAAAAGCGCTGAGTCTACCGATGACCAACACAAGGTCAATCACCGATAGTTCGTATCTCAAACTGCTTAGTGATTAATCACTTGTCTTAATCTTTCTTGTACCACTTCCACCAGCAGATCCGGCTGGAACTTAGAAATAAACTTATCACAGCCCACCTTTTCAACCATGGCATGGTTAAAGCTGCCGCTCAGTGAAGTATTCAAGGTAATATATAGATCTGACATAGCTTTATCACCGCGGACTTCAGACGTCAGCTTGTAACCGTCCATCTCGGGCATTTCGGCATCAGTAATCATCATCAGTAATTCTTTGGACACTTGCTTGCCTTCATCACGCCATTTTTGCAATAACGTTAGCGCCTGCAAGCCATCAGAAGCCTCAATGATTTCTATGCCTAGTTGGCTTAAAGTCTCACGCACCTGACGCCTTGCGGTCGATGAATCGTCCACAATCAAGATTTTTCTGCCTGGCATTTCATGGACTAAGGTTTCATCGAGCACACCTTCAGATAAACTAATATCGTAGTGAATGATCTCCGCCAGTACTTTCTCTACGTCGATAATCGACACTAATTGCGATTTGCCTTGATGTTCGATGCGGGTAATTGCCGTCAGATAATTATTGCGCCCCGCCGTTTTCGGCGGCGGCATGATATCGCTCCATGTCATGTTGATAATGTGCTCAACCTTGCCGACTAAGAAGCCCTGCACGCTGCGGTTATATTCTGTGATGATCATATTAGCATCATCATCTGGCGGCACAGGTTTAAACCCAATAGCCGAACGTAAATCGATCACAGGGATAGAAATGCCGCGAATATTAGCAACACCATAAATATGAGGATGACTCCCAGGCATGGCATTAAGGGGAGGAAGCTTAACCACTTCTTTGACTTTAAAGACGTTGATGGCAAATAACTGCGTGGAATTAATGCTAAAGAGCAACAACTCGAGGCGGTTCTCACCCACGAGTTTGGTACGCTGATCTACGGTTGCAAGTACGTTTGCCATAATGCTGCTTCTCTACTCTTGAGGAAAATCCTTTCCTCACATGCGACGGATTAGCTCAAATTATAGCGGTAAACTCCCATGAAGAACCATGCCGAGGTGCTATTTTATCTAAAAATTACAACCACTCTCGCAAAATCATGCCGCTAACTTGATTTACTCAACCCCCGAATATCAATGGCGCTGTCGGCTCATGTCTGTGCTCAAGCGGCGAAATAGCCAAAACATTTGGCTTTGGCATAAGTATGAATATTAGTAAAAGCACGAATATTCAATCCATTCACAACGAACATTCAATTTGCGTCAGCGGCGCTGCCACCTAACGCTGCACTTTCTGGGCAAGCACCATGCCCGCAAGATCCAAGGCATTTCTGTCGCAGACTATCTCAAACCCAGCTTGACGCAACACAACTAACCACTCGCGGTGATTAAAGCGATTTTGCTGTGGATGCTCAAATAGGCGTCGACTCAGTGGATTACAAATCGCAGCGCGATATAAATCCTCTACCACAAAGTAACCGTTTGGTTTCAGTACTCGTGCAACGTCCTTGATGGCCGCCTGCCAATCTGGAATATGGTGGAATACGGCAAAATCAAACACCATATCGAACTCGCCATCGGCAAAGGGAAGACAAGAGGCGTCGGCAACCGAGAAACTCAGCCCTTTCAAACCTTGTGGCCGAGCTTGCCAGCGAGATTGCGCCGCTGCGACCATTTCAGGGTCGATATCCACGGCCGTGATATGTCCTGCGCCAAAATGCTCGCGGATCAACTGAATACCATTACCAAACCCACAACCAATTTCTAATGCACGCTCGCAGCGGGCCATAGGTTTAGGCATCATAGACGTAAGCAAAGGCGCTTCGACATGATTTTGTAGCCAAAAACGTATTGGATGCTGAACGAGCTTTTTCTCAAATGGATTTAATTTCATGCCATCCTCTAAATATGGGTAAACTATTGTTGAATAATTTTACTGATCGAACTGCCACTATGGTACGTAATGATAGGAACATAAGTTCACCAGAGGCCACGATGAAATTACCTCTTTTTCCACTACCCATTTGTTTATTGCCCGAAGGTTACACACAACTGCGGGTATTTGAACCTAGATATAAGCGTTTAGTCGCCGAATCGTTAAAGTCAGGCGAAGGCTTTGGCTTATGTATGCTCGAAGAGGATGGCAAAACCATTCAGCCCATAGGTACCTTAGTGCATATTATTGATTTTGAAACCCTACCCGATGGACTATTAGGGATCAGCATTCAAGGTTCAAAGCGCTTTAAAGTCAATGAAATCAGTATCGAAGACGATGGATTAAAGCGCGGTGATGTTAGCTTTATCGACAACTGGCCTGCGACACGTATTGCGACCGATGAGCGTTACTTGAGCCAAATGTTACAAAATATCCTCAAGGAATATCCACAACATCTCAAGCACTATCAAGCGGAACAATTTGAAGACATTGCTTGGGTCTGCCAACGCTGGCTAGAAATATTGCCCGTGCAAGCCTCAGAAAAGTACAACTGCATTAATACCTTAGATCATATTATGACCCGAGACCTATTGCGGGCCGTGATAAAATAATCCTGTGAATGATCCTTTATTTAAGCCACTCCGTATTGATTGACAGTTTGACAGTAAAACTGGGCTCAGAAGTGAAACAAGCCTCTCAATTTTGTCGTTACTGATCTCAAACTTAGCACTAACGACTGGGATAAGAGCGAAAATAATGGAAAATATTCAATCACAAAGCAGGCAAAATCGGTATCATGGCCCTATCACGTCTCTGACTCATTCGGCTATGGATAACGACATTCCCGCTCTCAAAACCTGCGAGCCTCAAGCGGATACTTTGATCACGTTTATGCTACAAGTAGCTGACAAACGGGACAGAGCCGCCTTTGGGCATTTATTCCAGCATTTTATGCCCAAGATCCGCGCCTTTGGTTTACAAAGACTGAATCAACAAGGCTTAGCCATGGATTTAGTTCAAGAAACCATGACCAGCGTGTGGACTAAGGCCCATCTGTACAATGCAGAGAAAGGCTCAGTGACGACTTGGGTATTTACCATAATGCGTAATCAGTGTTTCGATATGCTGAGACGAGTACAACACAATAAAGAAGATACCTTTGGCGATGATATTTGGCCGCTGTGCGATGCGACCATGGCTCAAGACACACTCACTGATCATAAATTGACGGCGAAACTCCTCCAACATCTTGATGCCCTTCCCCTAGCACAAAGACAAGTCGTGCAAGGTATCTACATGCAAGAACTCACTCAACAAGAGCTAGCCGATGCCCTCAAGGTGCCAATAGGCACCATAAAGTCACGATTAAGACTCGGGCTAGAAAAGTTGAAAAGTTTCTTGGAGACACACAATGATTAAGCATCATCCCCAACAAGATTTACTCGTGAGCCATGCGAATGGGGTCTTACCTTTATCGATGGCCATCGCGGTATCAGCACATTGCGCATTGTGTGAGACGTGTCGTGAGCAACTAGCCCTGTTAACCGAGCAAGCTGCCAATTCGGCATTAAATCCAGATGGCGCTCATGCTCATGCTGCAAAGCATCATATAGACCAAGAGTCGATTCACACTGCGCATATTGATACTGGAAACACTCAAGCGACTAATGTACCAGTGATGGATATTGACGCTATGCTGGCGCAAATCATGGCCCAGCCTGCGGCAACGGATGTGCCTAATAATGCTCCTCTGGATGTTCAAGTAAAACAACAGCATTACACAGTGCCGTCGGTGTTTCGCCAGCATTTGGCCCGTCCTTGGCAAATCTTAGGCAAAGTCAGTCGTATGCGTTTTGATGTCGATGAAATGAACACCCGCGCGAGCTTGTTACACATAGATGCGCAAGGTGAAATCCCCCAACATACCCATAAGGGCTATGAGTTAACCCTATTGTTAGCGGGAGCGTTTTCGGATATTAACGGTGACTATGTGCCAGGTGATTTTATTGTGCTCGATAGCCAACATCACCACTCACCTAAAACCGTTGACGGTTGCTTATGCTACACAGTGTTAGATGCGCCGCTGCATTTTACCAAAGGCCTAAGCAAGTTGCTTAACCCCATAGGTGAACTGATTTATTAAGCCTGTAGCCAGTGCTTTAACATGACTTATTTACTCCGTTTTAAAATGAGTCCGCTGCTAAATTTTCAATTACTGAATCTTCAGTTACTAAATTTTCAGTTACTAAATGACGGCCATTAATCCCATTGAAATAACCTATTTCTGTGGGATTTTTTATTCTATTTGCATGAGTTTTTTATTCAGTTTGCTAGAATTTTTAATTCAATTGGCTAACAGTAGCCACATCCTATTCGCCTAAAAAGCCGTAATATGGACACTCAGCATTGCAGCTAAATACAAGATAATGACATGTTCCATGCTAAGCTTTATGCTTTAAATCAAATGAATAGCCAGAAACAATTCACGTTAACTCAACATCAATCAACAAATAATCACATTGAATAAAAATTAAACTTGCATAAGCTATTTTTATTGATATACTGCACGTCGTTTTGAGAAACACCTTGTTGTTTACCTTTTTAAACCAGCCTGACTATTAGCAATCAGAGTTCGGTCCTCATAAAGAAAGCCTACTACAAGCAAAACCCCATAAGCTCAAGCATTCGATACCACTAAAATCATGTGGTTATGTCTGTGAACTTACTGTTCTCCACACTGTCATAGTATTGTCATTAAGCTATGGTCAACTGGCAGAATCAAGTTAGTCCATTGGCATAATCGACAGCATGTATTATTTATCGATTAAGCATCTCTTGATTAATGAATCAAAGATGGGGTAACCTCGATACTCAATAGAACGAATCTTTCGCAAATTGCTAAGGATATTTTATAGTTACAACTATCTCACCTATGGGTGAATTAACAAAAAGGAGTGTGGCATATGTCATACAAAATTAATGGACATGAAATTACAGTGAACTTCCCTGTAGATTCAATCTCAGTAAATAAAACCTCAATTGCTTTTACCGATCGTCAAGGTAAAAACAGACAGACTTTTTCAAAGCGTACAGAAGCCATCAGCTTTATGAAATGGTTATTGTCCGCAAACAAATAAGTCAAAAAATAAATTAGACGATAAGTTAGAAATAAGTACTGTAATACCCCGTTTGCTCAAGTGTATTTAATCGGTTTCCATTCTCTTCGCAGTACCGAGCACTTAAGTAAACTGATAGCCGAATGTCACGAACACGCTATCCTTTTTTACGTCATCATGACGAATACATTTGGTTCAGGCTGTATCTCTCTCACACAGATACCTGCCGAACCAAATGAGTCAAATCCAGCTTAGCTCACCTACTTCCACTGCAGCATCCGCTAATATTCATCCCCATGAATACTGTACAGCACCTCACCTATGCCAAAACCCAATACCCAAATCGCCATGCAAAGCTTGATAAGCCAGATCAAAGCGACAATTCCGCTCAATTTAACGGAAGCACAACTGTGCCAAGGACAATGTTTAGGTTGTTCGAAAAAAATGCTGGAAATGTTAGATGCTGAAATCAGCTATTGGCAGTTTAGCGATGTAATACCTAGCCTAAAAGATTTAAAAAACCTCGAGAATATAGGCCAACGTACCTATAAAATCCTTAAGCGAAACCATCTACTATCTTAAGAAACTATCTACTGTCTTAAGAAACCATCTGCCGTCTTAAAAAAGCGGTCTTAATCTATTGCGCTGGTTATATTACTATTCTTTGAAAATTCTCATACTCCAGAAAATTTACGCTGATAACGCGGCAACATGGTCTCATTCCCTAATATTCCGCCTTGATGCAAATACATCACATGACCTAATTCACTACGCTGTAAGTAATCCTCAAGCACAATAAAACCTAAGGGATCGTAGAGTAGTTCAAATTGAATACCTGAGGCACAAACGCGCTGCCACATGGCATAAAATTCTGGGTAGAGTTTACCAAAGTGATATTTTTTGCCGACATTCACTATCTGTGGATGCTCGAGAGTATTTGGATTAAGCATAGAGAATTGCAAACGTAAATAATCATCGCCGCCCACCACGGCGCAAGTCACGATGCGAATCGCCGTTTGCTGACGAATAAAGTACTGATTTAAAAATAACGCCGTCGTCCCCGTCCCCGACGGTAAAAATACTGTTAAATCGACTAAATCATTCGCCTGCGCAAATTGCACTATTTCTTGCGCCAGTCTATTTACCCCGTATTCAGCGTAGGAACAGCGACCGCCCTCTGGGATAAAAAGCGCCGTAGGTTCATTCGCGAGTATCTGAGTCTCGATATACTCTTGGCAACTCAGTCGCGCACCACCCGTTTGCAAAGCAGGTTCACAACTAACATTGTGGCCAGATAAAACCTGAGGTTCACCCTGCGACTGAGTAAACGCCAGCTTTTGCGCCATTAACTCACTTAAGTCGATAATATTGGCGCCATTTGCCAATGCCGCAGCGTAATTCCCCGTGGGATGCTTAACAATCTGGCTGGCAATATGGTCAACATAAAAATCACACTGCCAGCCTTTCATCTTGGCCAATGTAGATAGGGAATACAAAGAGTTTGCTAAGGGTGAGCCATGACCTATCACCTTGTTGATGCCTGCAAACTCATGATCTAAAAAGTAGCCGAATTTACGCGCTTTATTGCCGCTAAACGCTGGATGCAATAAATCATCACGTTTTAGAAATATTTCTCGACCAGCAAAGGCAAAAATATCGACGGGGTAATTTGCAAACATCAGGCTACTCAAACGATTAAATACTCAGGCTTTTAAGCCATTGGATGGAATGGCTAGTGTAACGCCGCCTTTGCTCTTCTGCTCTTAAGAAATTAGCAATTTAGCGAAGAATTAGTAAAAATCACAAATGAAGCTTAAACAGGTGGATGTAAGACATTGATTTTTGAAAATAAAATAATTGGCACGTTTCTCGCTTAGTCATTGGCATATATTCAGTTTATCAAAGCTAACGGCATTCATTACAGCTAACGATAAAGGCTAAAAAAGTAACATAAGGAGTTTTCAATGGCAGTATTACGCTTAATATTCAACATCGCTTGGTTTGTACTCGGCGGATTTGTGATGGGACTCGCTTGGTGGCTCGCAGGTATTCTGTGTTTTATCAGCATTATTGGTATTCCCTTTGGCCGTGCCTGCTTTGTTATCGGCGAAATGACCTTCTGGCCCTTCGGTCAAGAACAAATCAACCGTCGCCACTTAACCGGTCGTGATGATTTAGGTACGGGTGTCCTAGGCATGATGGGAAACATTATTTGGTTCTTGCTGTTTGGGATCTGGTTAGCCATAGGCCACTTGGTCCATGCCTTAGCCTGTTTTGTGACTATTATCGGTATTCCCTTTGGGATACAGCATCTTAAATTGGCGTTACTCAGCCTAACCCCGATCGGCCAAACTGTAGTGGCTAAAGCCTAATCGATAGTGAGTTAACCGCCTTAGCGCTGTTCATTCTCAGTTATTTACTGTCGAGAGTGGATAGCGCTTTTTTATCCCATGCTGAAAATATCGCCTCGTTGAAGGTCATTTCTTCCTCCAGTAAATCGTTGCAACTATATTGAGTATGGGCATATTGAGCATGGGCATATTGAGCATGGGCAGGTTCATCATCCTCTTGAACCTCTGCTTGCGGCTTAGTCGGCGCAACAATAGCCAACAGATAATGTGCCAGTTTTGCAGGGGCATCTATGGCCGCATCATGGCCGCAATAAGCTAATACGATCAAATTAGTGCGAAAGTGCAGTGCTAAGGCTTTGCTCGATGCAATGCTCACCAACGCATCACGGTCGCCACAGAGTACACTTATCGGCACTTCCACGGTCAATGGGCATTGATATCGGAAAGCCGCCCACAGTTGCCGCCAGGCGTTACGGATAGTTGGCGACGATTGGCGGCGAAACTCACTCCATTCGGCAATTAAACCGCAGTCTCGCCGATGACGAAAACTGGTTAAACGCACTATCGTCGACTCGATGGGATGTAAAGCTTTACCCCGAGCCCGCAAGAAAAACGCCTTTAATGCATTGAGTGGATTAAATCTTTGATACCACGCCGATAAATTAGCCGCACTGCTGTTTAGTACAAATACATGCCTTATCTGCCAAGGTCGCTGGCGCGCCATTTCTAGCGCTAACATACCGCCCATAGACAAACCGAGAAGGTAAATGGCTTCTCCATTTTGCACCTGCTCATCCAATTGCTGCCACACGGCATGGGCATAGTCAGCAATCTTAAGCGGACTGGCCTCGGTTGATAGCGTTCCGTTGCCCGGCAAATCAGGTGTCAGTACTCGCAATCCCTTTTGTCGCAGTCGTTGATCGAAACCATTCCAGTGGCGTTGATCACGCATTAATCCCCGCAGTAACACCCAAGTTGTCATGACTGTGGCTCCCGATACCAATACTGCCGCGCGCACTCGGTTAGCTCAGACAAACGTTCAGGCGTTAACTGTTCTAACGATTGGGCGTAGGCAGCTTCCATTATAAATTGCATCAGCACTGTGTGCCTGCGTAAAATCCTGTGGTGCCGATGTGTTTTTTGCGGATTGAAAAAGCCTGCAAAATTAAAGATTTGTCTGGGATTTTTCTTTATCCAAGCCCACGATCCCATTTCTAATGTCAAGGGCAAAAACGGCACCTGAGCATGGGGATCAGCCACTTGATGCTGGCGATAGAGGTAATCCCAAATATCCCCATGGGTGCGATAAAACTGACTCTGGGGTGCGAGCCTATAATGGCCATGATGGGGATAACTTTGTTCAAATAATTGTTTTAGATGAAAAATATAATTGGCATTTTCGAAGGCGGTACGCGTATGGGCGTAGGGAAACCAGATATGATCACTCAATCCAAAGCCTGAGTGCGCATCGAGGGAAATCAAACTGGTGCTGCGGCTCAGCAATTGCTGTACATAGGCAACTAAGCCGGTGGTTTCAAGCTCCATTCCCCCCATGCCGCGATACCAAGGCAGCCGTGACGATATACGCTGTCCTCCCACCATAAAAGAGACTTTTTCGCTGGATTCTATCGGGGCGTTACGCATCAAATCCACTTGATTGCCATTGCCCCGCGTTCCCATAAATAAACCAACGGGATTCACCACAGGCACAAAAGCTAACCGCACGCCCGTTAACATCTGTTGTAGGTGCTTATCCCACACCAGCCGCTGCAACAAACTGTTCAGCAATGCCAAGATGACTTGAGAGCCAATACGTTCAACCCCATGCACGCCGCCCACAAAGAGTACTGTCGGACAGGGCTTCTCTCCTCCGCCCAGTTCAACACTGTAGAGAGGAAAATGTTCGTGACGAAATGGGATGTCAGCAAGAATTTGATACTGCAACTTAAGATGATGAGTATCAATGAGTTGTTGCAGCGTATCTAACTCAAAGGGAAGTTTATTCATGTCACCTTAATCAATAAAATGAGAAAGCAACTCATGCCGTTAAGGTGATGCTAATAGTGAACAAAGACAGAATGATGACAAGCGGAATATCTGATGTAATTTTGAGAGGAATTGGCTGAAAATAGAGGAAAAAATAAGGGGGAAAATTGAGAGCACACTAACCTAAATTATGCATTAGTCTTCACGATACAGTAGCTCTCCGATGATGGTTTCGACATCAATTTGCGCCAAGCCTTGATCAAAAATATCCCGCCAACGTCGGCCTTCTTCGGTATTACGAAACGCAATATAAAGCTGCTTATTCGCTAAAATTTGGCGGTTGATTTGCAGTTTGTCCGCCAATGGCTGCAAGGGCTTTTGCTTAAGTAAATAGTGCAGCACGTTGACATCGATTACCGCCGCATCAATACGGCCTGCGGCCACTTTCTTAATATTGTGCTCATCTGAAGTCACCGCTTCAGTCGGCTGAACGCCTGTGGCAATCATGCGATCTAACGCCTGAGTATTCACGTAATCTTTCACCACACCTAAGGTATAGCGATTCAGATCTTCGACATAATTCCAACTCACAGGATGGGCTTTTTGCTCCACCAGTCCCAAAGGACCGTCGCCAATCGATTTAGAAAAAACAAACTTTTCAGTCTCAAAGTAATACTCAGGGAAATAACCCAGATAGTCAGAATTAGGCATACTGGCGAGCTTTACAGCGCGGCTCCATGGGTAAAAATCCACTTCTAATTGGTGCCCCATCACTTTGAGCGCCGCCCGCGCCACAGCAATACTCGCGCCCTGCTCGGCTAATTGCTGCCCCGAATAAGGCGGCCAAAGTAAGGATGTCAGCATTAAGGTATCCGCCTTCGCTGTGCTCAATCCCATGGAGGAAAGGCAACACGCAAGGAGCATTGAACGCCATCGAACCATTTGGGACTCCTTAGCCAGCAGAATGGGTTGACTAGTAAATCATCGACAAATTGAGCTTTAGTTTTTATCTGCCAAGATTTTTTCTCTGGTTTTAGTATAGCCATGAAGCCACTGCGGGGAAGTGAAGTTTTGTTACAATTAGGCTAACGACATAAGCTGCCAATAAATGAGCAAAGGATTAGACTGAAAACTGATATACAGTTAGCACACAACTGATAGTCAGCTGACAGTAGATCTTGATTCAATTAACTCACCATGAGGCCAACTCCTATGCGCAAAGTTACCTTTTTCAATCTCGCGCCGTCCTCCCATGCAAAAGGCGCGATAACTAAAGCAGGGATCACTGTGATTGGCGCAGCTTTAACCTTGCTCGGGCTGGTCTTTTTACTCTTACCTGGCCCAGGTTTACTCTTGATTATCTTAGGATTGGCGCTGCTCAGCACACAATATGCCTGGGCAAAGCTGGCGCTACGTCGCAGCCAGCGAAAGTTAACTCAAAGTGCGGCTTGGCTTGATGGCATGACTCGTCGACTCTTCCGTTAACTCGTTAACTTGTCGGTTAAACGACACCTATAGACTGAATAAAATTCAAGCCGCATTGTGCGGCTTGAAGTCAAAAAAGCAGGCTCGCCAAATCACATCACTTAAGCATTAATATCTTCATATAACTCTTGATACATCAGCTCACGCATTTTGAATTTCTGAATTTTCCCCGTTACTGTCATTGGGTACTGATCCACAAACTTGATGTAACGTGGCACCTTGAAATAGGCAAACTTCTCGGTGAGGAAATGGCGAATATCTTCCTCGGTAATCGTCGCGCCAGAGCGGACTTTAATCCAAGCACACACTTCCTCCCCGTATTTATCGCTTTGAACGCCAAAAACAG
The DNA here is from genome assembly GCF_900456975.1 of Shewanella baltica. Lineage (NCBI taxonomy): Bacteria > Pseudomonadati > Pseudomonadota > Gammaproteobacteria > Alteromonadales > Shewanellaceae > Shewanella > Shewanella baltica. The sequence goes on along the minus strand of NZ_UGYM01000002.1, from coordinate 1,540,829 downwards.
CCGCATCCTGCACATCTTTATGGGTGTAAAGTTTCTCTTCAATCTCACGGGGATAGATATTCTCGCCACCGCGAATGATCATATCTTTAATGCGACCCACAATTTGCACATAACCTTGCTCATCCATTTGGCCGATATCACCAGAATGTAGCCAACCCGCACTGTCTATGGTCGCCGCTGTTTTTTCGGGATCGTTCCAATAGCACTGCATTATGCAATATCCCCGACTACAGACTTCACCGGGTTGATTAATTGGTAACACTTCACCAAATTCATCGACAATTTTCACTTCGGTATGGGGCAAAGCACGGCCAACAGTGAGCACCCGTTTCTCAACTGGCGAATCGATTTCAGTAATATGATTGAGCGGACTGCACTCAGTCTGACCATAACCAATTAGTACTTCCTTCATATACATGAGATTTTGTACTCGGCGCATCACTTCTTCTGGGCAAGTTGCCCCCGCCATCACGCCCGTTCGTAAAGAACTCAAATCAAAACGCGTAAATTCAGGATGCTCAAGCTCGGCAATAAACATGGTCGGTACGCCATGTAAAGCGGTGCAACGCTCTTGCTCAATCACTTGCAATGTCGTCAAGGGATCGAAGGATTCGCCGGGGAACACAGCCGCGGCGCCTTTGGCTAAGCAAACTAAACTGCCGAGCACCATGCCAAAGCAATGATATAAGGGCACAGGAATACAGAGTTTATCGTGACAGGTAAACTTCATCGCCTCTGCGACTAAATAACCATTATTCAAAATGTTATGGTGGGATAAGGTCGCACCTTTTGGGCTACCCGTGGTGCCAGAGGTAAACTGGATATTGATTGCATCGTACGGGCTTAATGCTTTGCCGATACTCTCGAGTGCCGCCTTGTCATCGGCGGTCACATCGACGAGCAGGTCATCAAAATTCAACATGCCGACGGATTTTTCAGCGCCCATACGGATCACAAACTCGAGATCAGGAACAGCCTTCGCCTGTAATTGACCCGCAGGGCAAGAAGTTAGCTCAGGCGCCAATTCGTATAGCATTTCGAGGTAATTGCTGGATTTAAACTTGTCGGCACAAATTACCGCGCGGCACCCCACATTACTCAGCGCGTATTGCAACTCTTCAGGCCGATAGGCAGGATTAATACACACCATGATGGCGCCAATTTTAGCGGTCGCATATTGGGTTAAACACCATTCAATATTGTTGGGTGACCAAATGCCCACCCTATCGCCGGACTTAATACCGAGTTTTAATAATCCTGTGGCGAGCGCCTCGATTTGAGCGAGATATTGACGGTAATTCCAGCGGATATGTTGATGATGTACGACAACCGCTAATTGGTCGGGATACATTGCCGCAATCTCATCAAGATACTGACCTATGGTTTTCTCAACGAGTTTCGGTGATCGCACACCATGAAACTCGCTAACGTTGAGCGGACTGATAACTTGGCTTGTTGGAACTGACATTAAGGCCTCCGTGCATTTATTATTATGGTTAGCGAGGTCCAAACTAACCAATCCACGGATCATGTCACAAGCAAAAAAGCACTTTATTAGACTAAAGAGTAAGATAATCGATTAAATAACAATCCATTAAAGTGCGGGTTAGCGGCTGATAAATTCAAGATGAGTACTCGACTTAGGCACATTTAAGCTTTGCAAGCGCTCAACAATGGCCAGTAAAATCCCTTGGCGACGCATATTCTCTAACACGCCAGGGCTAAAGACCTCAAGTCGCGTCATGGCGGTCAGCAGCAACTTGCATTGTGCTATGCTCGCTTCACGAATGTAGGCGGGTTTATCGACTAAGTAACTGTTGTTATACCAATAGTCCCAAGTGAAATTTGCCAATAACCAACCTTGTGTAGTCAGGTCATTAATAAATTCCAGCATCCGCTCATGGCTTAGGATCACATCACCCGCTGTAAAATCCTTAAGATATTTAGTGTATAAACCACAGTCGGACGTCATTGTTGAAGTTCCCATAACACACCTCACAGGTTTTGATTGCCACTGCTGCCACAACTTGTATGGCACCAATCACAAACCGAGATCGAATTTGACGCTTTGCCTTAGTATCGAGAATCTGCATAAGGCATACCAAATAAGATTGCTGCCCACAGGCTAAGCCACCTTATCTGAACCGAAACTTAATCAAACTCACAATGCTTGATATGAGTGACAAACTGGGGTGTTCGACTAAATTAAGATAAACTCAGGGATATTGAAGCGCTTAACGGCAACTATGAATAAAGGAAACAAGATGAACTACTGGCTTATGAAATCGGAACCCGACGAATTCAGCATAGATGATCTTAAGGCTTGCCCGAACCAAACCGAAGCTTGGCATGGGATACGTAACTATCAGGCGCGTAACTTCATGCGCGATGAGATGCAGATTGGCGATCAGGTATTTTTTTACCATTCAAGCTGCAAAGTACCCGGTATTGTCGGTATCGCTGAAGTCGTGACAAATGCGTATCCCGACAGCACAGCCTTCGATCCCGAATCTAAGTATTTCGACCCTAAGTCAGATCCAACCAAACCGAGATGGCTACGAGTAGATATCCGCTTTGTTGAAAAATTTAACGATATTATTCCTTTAAGCCTGATTAAAAACCTGCCGCAATTGGCCGACATGTATTTAGTGACTAAGGGTTCAAGGCTGAGTATCCAACCTGTGACCGCCGAACAATGGCAAGCTGTGCTAATGTTAACCCGTTGAGTCAAGCATCTCGACTCAGTAACGTTCAGCTAAGGTTCATTTAAGATACACTATCGTCACAGTATTAACTCAATGCCCTTTGGAGCACAGATGAATAAATCAACGTCAGTGGTTATCGTAGGACTCGTGCTCAGCTTAATGGCGCCTATCTCAGTTTTTGCTAAAGATGGCCATGAACACGAGCACCACAAAAAAGAGAAAGGCTTACCACCTGGATTACAGAAAAAGGTCGACCACGGTGAACGTTTACCACCCGGTTGGCAGAAAAAACTCCATCGTGGTGATGTGCTTGAGCATGATATTTATGACCGCGGTCGTATCATTGTGCCCTTAGACAGAGATGGGATTATTAGCATCCAAGTCGAAGGCGCATTGATCAAACTCGATAACAACAGCCGTAAAATCCTCGATATCGTCAATATCATTACCGAATAACGCAAGACATTCGTGAGATGGCTAATCACGGCAGTTTTATTAGCACGCCCAGTTCTTATTAGGGCGTGCCATCATCCCAAATCATGATGCTTGCACAACCCTATCCCTTGTCTGTACTTCTATTTATCCCACAATTTCTCGCGAGTGAATGACTACAGTTACAATTAAGCAACATGCTGATATTTATCATATCTTTACTATCTGATGCTTGGTCACCTATCGGCTGAATGCTAGACTCAGCCAGTGCTAATATGCGTATAAACTTAAATGAAATGTCTTCGGCGGTACTCAAGGTTTTAGCCTGAACAGAAGGCTAAGCCCCTGACATCAAAGCATTGGTATCAAGTTCTTTGCATAAAGTTATAGCATCGAACCGAATCAGATAAGCGTTATCAAAAGGTACTCACGCAGCCAAAGCAGCGACTAAAGCAAAACCTTAACGACACCCATAGCATCCCTATAATAACCGCAGACTAAAGCTGGATTTTGACAATGGAACACACCACATCACTTCAACGGGTTAAGCAGGCGATTATTGCGGGATTCTGGGCATCACTCGCCAGTATTTCTGTGGGTTTTCTCTTTAAGCTTTGGTTAGCACAATGGGTTGCTAAAGCAGATCTGGCTCTCTATCACACGGTTATCGATATTATCTCACTGTCGCTGATCCTGATGACAGGATTTCGCTCCTCTATGGTGGTGACTTACTCCCAGACCAAGCAAGATGTGGATATCACCAATATATTCCGCTACAGCTTGATCGCTATGGTGCTGCTGACATGGGGCTTAGTCTTGCCCTATATCAAACACAAACTTCACCTCAATGTAGAATATTTTCAATTGGTTGGCATTGTTTTGAGCATGGGGCTCAAGGTGTATTTTACCAATCAAATCGCTATGTACCGGCTATATGCCATCTCCAATCGAGTGACTTGGCTGGAACCGATAGCGCAAGTGACCAGCTTTTTCTTGTGTTTCTATGGGCTAAAACAAACGGCCATAGCCTCACTCTTTTACAGCATGACACTGTCATCACTCATCGTTGCCTTATATATGTACTTAAAACGGCGCAAGGATATCGCCACGCCGCCCTTAAGTGCAGTGCATTTTGATACGGGTTTACGCAGTTTTATGAAGAAAAGCCTGACAGCGTCCATGGAAGCGGGTGCCAGTATCTTGATGATTTACATCACAGTACTGCTGACTATTGCCTATTTCAGCATAGATGAACTGGGTGATTTTCAAGTGGTAGTCCGGCCGATGATCACTTACCTCACCCTGCTGTTTGTCTTCCCCATCTACCGCTTTGTGCTGCCCGAAGTGGCAGTGTGTGTACGAGAAAAACGCTTTGACGAAGTGCAACAAATCAAGTCATGGCTGACTAAAGTCTCCCTGTGGATCAGCGGGGTGTTTTTCGTCGCTATGATTTTCGCGAGCAAGCCATTGGTGGCTTGGTTATTCCCCGAGCAATACATTAAAGCGGCCCCTGTATTAATGCATTTCTCTATGTTTTTTATATTTATGATGCTCAACGGCTATCAGTTAGCCTATATCAAAGCCCACGGCTATTTTACCCAAAGCCTGCTCATTCGCCTTGCCGGTATCGCAGTACTGGTCGGTACTTTCTACGCTTACCGCCTATATACCGAGAATGTCGTCGCAGTAATTTTAGCCTTGGGCACAGGCTATTTGATGATGTATCTAATATCTAAACTAGTTGAAAGACGCATTCAGCAAAGCCTTAACAACGGCCAAACACAGCTTTAATAGCAGCGAAATATGCTGAAAACAATTTAAGGAAATAACACCTTGCAACTAAAAAGGCATCCCAGAGGATTATCTGGAATGCCTTAAGAAGAGAAAGCATGATTGCAAAATGGTGCTGTGATTGACTTACATCGATTGAGCTTAGGGCTTAACGCCCGTCGAGCATGCGGCCAAGACCACCAAGTACTGAACCTTCACCGCGATCACTGCCACCCGCAGATGGGGCATGGGCGATAATGCGGTCTGCCATTCGTGAGAACGGTAAACTTTGCAGCCAAACCGTGCCGTGGCCTTTTAACGTCGCTAAAAATAAGCCTTCGCCGCCAAATACCATAGACTTTAACGAACCAGCGCGCTCAATGTCGTAATCTATCCCTGGTGTAAATCCAACCAGACAACCAGTATCAACCCTTAAGGTTTCACCTCGCAGTTCTTTCTTCACTAAGGTGCCGCCCGCATGGATAAAAGTCATGCCATCGCCTTGTAGGCTTTGCAGAATAAACCCTTCGCCACCGAAAAATCCCGTGCCTAAACGGCGATTAAATTTCATTGTAACGCGCGTACCTAAAGCCGCAGCTAAAAAACTGTCCTTCTGGCAGATAAGCTCGCCGCCATATTCGGCTAAGTCGATCGCAAGGATTGTGCCCGGATAAGGTGCAGCAAAGGCGACTTTACGCTTTTGGTTGCCTTGATTGGTAAAGTGGGTCATAAAAATGCTCTCACCCGTCAGCGCCCGCTTACCTGCGCCCATCAACTTGCCAAAAAAGCCGGACTCAGGCTCTGAGCCATCGCCCATTTTGGCCTCAAAGCTAATGTCTTGCTCTAGGTAATTCATCGCGCCTGCTTCGGCAACCACGGTTTCGTTAGGATCGAGCTCCACTTCAACCAACTGCATACTGTGGCCGATGATTTCATAATCCACTTCATGACAACGTCTAGACATACTGTTCCCCTTAACTGTCAGTTCCTTGTTACTAGCCTTTAGATTGACCCCGATGGACGACTCTTTATCTATCGCAGTTCAATGTCACTCTCAATCTAGCACTTAACTTATGACATAAAATGTCAAAATGCGATTGTTTTATGCGGTAACTTGTATCAAAAGATGACAAACGGCGACTTATCAACCTAAACCCACGCCATTAAACTGCTCAGCCTTAGCAAACTCCTCTAATATCAACTCGGTAAAAAGTTGTCCTGCACGGCCTAACGGTCGCTCTAAGGTCGAGACGAGCTGTGGAATAAAAGTAAAGCGGCTGCCACCGACAAAGTCGATTTCAACTAACTCCCCCTTCGCCAACTCTTCTTGCACGAGAAAGTCCGGCAACCAGCCAAAACCTAAACCTTTTAACAAGGCGTTCTTTTTCATGATAAAGCCTGAAAGATAAAACACTTTATCGCCGCCAAATTGCATTTCATCGCGGTAACTTTTATTGGGCGAAGAGTCTTCGATAGTCAATTCCACGTGTTGCTGCAGTTCAGACAAACTAATTTCGCGAATAAAAGACAAAGGATGCGAAGCACTTGCCACCAGCACACTGGTGATGGCTGGCAAAGGTTGCGGATGATAATAGGGGCCAGTGCGATAATCTTTCACTAACATCAAGTCGGCATTATCCCGCTCGAATCTATGTTGTACGCCGCCTAAAAATTCCATATTGAGCTGAATTTTAGTGGGGATTTGATGTTCAGCCATACGCTTTAAAGCCGTCATAATTGGCTCCATCGGCAAGGCTCCGTCTATCACTAGCTCTAGCTTTGGCTCCCAGCCTTCACTGAAACGGCTGGCAAGATGTTCAATGTTTGCAAGGTGTTGCAGTAATCTTTGTCCCTCGGCCAAAATCACGCGGCCCTCTTGCGTCAGCTCAGCACGATATTGTTCACGGCTAAAAAGTTGCACACCTAAGTGCTCTTCTAACTTTTTAACTTGATAACTCACCGCCGATTGCGCTTTGTGTAATCGCTCCGCCGCCTTGGCAAAACTGCCCTCTTCCACCAGCACTTGCAGCACATTAAAAGCATCAATATCGATGCGCATGGTCACTCCTTGGCTCTAATGAACATGTCACGGAAACACTACGATTCGTAAAGATTAGAATACCATCTAATTTTTAGATTGAGATAACGGATTTATTATTCTTTTTTTTGTTCATTCAAGCAACTAAATTGATAACAAGATCACACTAATGCAACTTGCAGCATAACGACCAGCGATGTAGGTAACCCTGCAACGCAATATTGAAGGAATAACCATGCCATTTTATGTGAAACAAGGCCAGATCCCCCATAAGCGCCATATCGCATTTGAAAAGGAAAACGGCGAGCTTTACCGTGAAGAGTTGTTCTCAACCCATGGTTTTTCCAATATTTATTCCAATAAATATCACCACAACATGCCAACCAAAGCGTTGGAAGTAGCACCTTACAGCCTAGGCCACGGTGCCAATTGGGAAGATTCGCTGGTCCAAAACTATAAACTCGATTCCCGCGACGCCGACCGTGAAGGTAATTTCTTCAGCGCCCGTAACAAGATTTTTTATAACAATGACTTAGCACTTTATACCGCCAAAGTCACCGCCGATACCGATGAGTTTTACCGTAACGCCTATGCCGATGAAGTGGTTTTTGTCCACGAAGGCGAAGGCACACTCTACAGCGAGTACGGCACGATTAAGATCCAAAAGTGGGACTATCTCGTGATCCCACGTGGCACCACTTATCAGCTTAAATTCAACGATTACAACAATGTGCGACTTTTCGTCATCGAGTCATTCTCTATGGTGGAAGTGCCTAAGCATTTCCGTAACGAGTATGGTCAGCTATTAGAATCAGCACCTTACTGCGAGCGCGATTTGCGCGTGCCCACATTGCAAGATGCAGTGGTTGAGCGCGGCGCCTTCCCCTTAGTGTGTAAGTTTGGCGATAAATACCAACTCACCACACTTGAATGGCATCCCTTTGATTTAGTGGGTTGGGATGGCTGTGTTTACCCTTGGGCATTCAACATTACCGAATACGCGCCAAAGGTAGGCAAAATCCATCTGCCGCCTTCTGATCACTTAGTCTTTACTGCCCATAACTTTGTGATTTGTAACTTCGTGCCGCGCCCTTACGATTTCCACCCGAAATCGATTCCAGCGCCTTATTACCACAACAACATCGATAGCGACGAAGTCTTGTATTACGTCGATGGCGACTTTATGAGCCGCACGGGCATTGAAGCGGGTTACATGACCTTACATCAAAAAGGTGTGGCCCACGGACCACAACCGGGTCGCACTGAAGCCTCGATTGGCAAGAAAGAAACCTATGAATACGCAGTGATGGTGGACACGTTCGCCCCACTTAAATTAACCGAACATGTACAAAATTGCATGAGCAAAGACTACAACCGCTCTTGGCTAGAAGACTAGCCCTAAGCCACCAGCGCACCGAAAAGGTTGCGTATCCCAAGGTAATAAAAGGGATAAAGAGTGTCGGCGGTTGAACTAAAATAATGAGGAAAACATCATGGCAAGCGAACTAAATCCACTGGGCTTATTAGGTATCGAATTCACTGAATTCGCCAGCCCTGATACTGATTTTATGCACAAAGTCTTTATTGACTTTGGTTTTTCACTACTGAAAAAAGCCAAGAACAAAGACATCCTGTACTACAAACAGAATGATATTAACTTTTTGCTCAACACTGAACGCGAAGGTTTCTCTGCTAAGTTTGCTAAATCCCACGGCCCAGCCATTTGTTCTATGGGCTGGCGGGTAGAAGATGCTGGCTTTGCCTATCGCGTTGCCGTCGAACGTGGTGCAAAACCCGCCGATGATGCCAATAAAGATCTGCCTTATCCTGCGATTTACGGCATTGGCGACAGCTTGATTTATTTCATCGACACCTTTGGCGCAGATAACAATATCTATGCCGTTGATTTTGAAGACTTAGACGAGCAAGTCATCACTCAAGAGAAAGGCTTTATCGAAGTCGATCACTTAACCAACAACGTCTACAAAGGCACAATGGAACATTGGGCTAACTTCTATAAAAACATTTTTGGTTTTACTGAAGTGCGCTACTTTGACATCAGCGGCGTACAAACCGCGCTAGTGTCCTACGCCCTGCGCTCGCCCGATGGTAGCTTCTGTATTCCGATTAACGAAGGTAAAGGCAGCGATAAGAACCAAATCGATGAATACCTGAAGGAATACAATGGCCCAGGTGTGCAGCATTTAGCCTTTAGAAGTCGCGATATCGTAAAATCTCTGGATGCGATGGAAGGCAGTTCAATCCAATGCCTAGACATTATCCCTGAATACTACGACACCATATTTGAGAAGTTGCCGCAGGTGACTGAGAATCGTGAGCGCATCAAACATCACCAAATTTTGGTGGATGGCGATGAATCCGGTTATTTACTGCAGATTTTCACTAAAAACCTGTTCGGACCGATTTTTATCGAAATCATCCAACGCAAAAATAACTTAGGTTTTGGCGAAGGCAACTTTACTGCTCTGTTTGAATCGATTGAACGGGATCAAATGCGCCGCGGCGTACTGTAAGTTTTTATCCTGCTAATAAAAAACGGTACGCACTGCGTACCGTTTTTGTTTCTACGACTATCTAAATCGTCATCTAAATCAGCATCAGCATTGACGCCAATCACTCGGCATCGACCTTCCTGCATTATTCCACATTGATGGGTTTGATAACCTTGCAAGGGTTGCCAGCCGCCACACAGTTAGCCGGAATGCTCTTATTCACTACGCTGCCAGCACCGATGACACAATTATCGCCAATGGTCACACCGGGCAACACTGAGACATTACCCCCAAGCCAGACATTATTGCCGATTTGAATTGGCGCGCCGTATTCCGTCGTTTGCCGTGCGATGGGATCGATAGGATGCGTGGCGGTAGAAATCATCACATGGGGACCAAACATCACGTTATCGCCAATCGAGACAGAGCAAACATCCAATATGGTTAGATTATGATTAGCATAAAATTGTTTACCAATATGGATGTTATACCCGTAGTCACAAAAGAAGTTGGGCTCAATATGGGCGCAATGTTGAATATCAAGCAGGCCACGAAGATGCTCCATACGCGCATCAAGCTGAGTCGGTTCGGCAAGATTAAACTGATGGCAAACTGATTTCGCCCGCATCCGCTCAGCCAATAACTCATCATCCCAAGCCTTATAGGGCTGACCCGCTAACATTTTTTGTTTCTCTGTCTGTTTTATTTCAATCCCTTCACTTTCAACCATCATGCATCCCCTGCGATTATTTCATGCTGTCACCCTACCAAACCTCAGCATTCAAGCTCAAGTGGCTAAAGCGACAAAAGCGACAAACAGAAAATATGACGATGTTAATCTCTCATCTATCGCTAATACGGCGCACTTTGTACCGCAAAGATGGGGATCAGCTGGGTAAACTCGATAGATGAATAGCAAGGTCTTGTGGTGATTGCAGAGTAAACATCCCAAAAAGCCGAGTTGTTTACATACTAAGTTACAGTTACGCATCGAAAAAAACGGGACGCAGATTGGCTAAAACCGCGGTTTTCATTACACTATCGGCCTTCACATCTTCACCCAAGACAGACCAAACCATGCCAGATTTTGCTTTACTTGCAGTGTTTATCCCGACCTTCTTCTTTGTTTCTATCACGCCAGGCATGTGCATGACGCTCGCCATGACACTGGGCATGAGCATAGGTGTGCGCCGCACCCTGTGGATGATGCTGGGTGAACTGGTAGGCGTAGCGTTAGTGGCGACAGCCGCCGTGATGGGCGTTGCCAGTATCATGCTCAACTATCCCGAAGTCTTTCAAATCTTTAAATGGGTTGGCGGAATTTATTTAGGCTTTATCGGCGTACAAATGTGGCGCGCCCGCGGTAAGATGGCCATGTTAAGCGATGACGACACTAACCCCAGAGCCAGCAATTTAACCTTGATCTCCCAAGGCTTTATTACCGCCATTGCCAATCCTAAAGGTTGGGCATTTATGGTGTCGCTACTGCCGCCTTTTATCAATGCCGAGCGCGACGTTGCGCCGCAGCTGCTCGCACTGCTGAGCATTATTATGGTGACCGAGTTTACCTCTATGCTCGCCTACGCCAGCGGCGGCAAAAGCCTGCGTATTTTCCTAAGCCGCGGCGATAATATTCGCTGGTTAAACCGCATTGCAGGCAGCCTGATGATAGGCGTGGGCGTGTGGTTAGCCATGAGCTAACATTCATAGCTAACCATTTGAATTAACAGCTTAGTTTTAAAAATATTAGATTAATCTGCTTGGATTAAAAATACACGACATAAATGAGAGCCCAATAATGTCCCGTTAACTCGGTCTTTTATTAGGGCTCTTTTTTGTAGGGCAAAACAGCTCGCATCTGTGCCATATATTGCTGCATTTGCTGTGCTTCTTGCTCAACAAAATCGGCAATCGCCGCCCTAAATCCTAAGTGGGCGATATTATGGTAGGAATACATTTCAACAGGTTCAAAGCCGCGCAGCACCTTATGCTCGCCCTGTGCGCCCGCATCAAACATCTGGAACCCATGTTCAATACAGTATTGAATACCTTGGTAATAACAGGCCTCAAAATGCAAGCCGTCGAGCTCAACCGTTGTGCCCCAATAACGGCCATATAAGCATTTCTGCCCTAAGGTATTCTCGCCTTTGAGATACAAGGCGCCAGCTACCATCTCGCCCTTGGCATCTTCGACCACCAACAGTAAGACTTGCGCAGCGAGTTGTGCCCCCAACTGCTGAAAAAACTCGGGCGTTAAATAGCCGCGATGACCGGAGCGTTTAAGGTAAGTTAATTGATAACACTGAATAAACGTCTGCCATTGTGAAACGGTAATGTGTTCACCTTCGACAAAGTGAAACTTAAGATTAAAAGGCTGTAACTGCGCCCGCTCCTTCAAGATATTCTTACGTTTGCGCGAACTAAAACCCGCCAGAAAATCATCAAAGTCACGATAACCGCGATTATGCCAATGGAACTGAGTCCCTAAGCGTTTTAACAGCGGATTGGGCGAGCCTGCAAATAACGGTGTTTGGCTTGGAGTAACAAACAAGCTATGCCATGAAGAAATTGGGCTGTCGCCCAGCTCTTTAGCGCTTTGTACTGATCCATCAAGATCAGCTTCATCGACAACGGGTTGATTAAGCTCTGACTCATCAAAAACCGAATCACCTTGCTCTAACACACAGGGCTCTGACGCAAACAGCTCTGATGTTAGCCGGCGATTCAATGTCAGCAGCAGTAATTGCGCCACGCGCAGTTGCTCAACGCTATCGAATGCAGGATGAATGCCCATCCTTCGCCCTTGCACTGGGGTAAAAGGAATCGCATTCACCCATTTAGGATAATAATCGAGTCCATGGCGCTCATAGGCTTCGGCCCACGCCCAATCGAACACATACTCACCGTAGGAGTGAGACTTTTGATACAAGGGCATCACCGCCACCAGCGATAATGGATTGAAGTGCTTAGCCGCTTGCCGACTTATCAGTGCCCCTGCAGCCAAAGGCGACAGGCTTTTATCGGTACTTACGACATCATTTAATCTGTCACCCATATCAAACACGCATAAATGCCGCGGCGTCCAACCCGTTGCAGCGCAGGCCGAATGGCTTTGCTCTAGTGCCAACAGAAACTCATGGCGACAGAAGGGATTCGCCTCACCCATAACGGCATTCCACGCACAGGCCGATATGTCCGACATTGAGCTCGCAAAGGCCAAGATAAGCTGTCTCATTGGGTAAATTCTCGTCCTTTACGGATCTTAACTAATATACAAGGTTGCAATTAAGCCTAATTCTCGGCACATTGCATAGCCATAATGAAAATAAATTCAGGATTGAGTATGCGTCCAACAAGACCTTTTAGACCTCTTATTCTCGCCATTGCCATGGCGCTTCCCCTACTATCATCACCCAGTCTGCTTGCCGAAGAATCGTCAATTTTCAGCCAGATGGCCACAGCACAACCTGTGTGGGCCAAGCATGGCATGGTTGCCAGCCAAGAAACACTCGCCAGTCGCACTGGCGTTGAGATCCTAAAACAAGGCGGCAATGCCGTTGATGCGGCTGTGGCCGTGGCCTTCAGTTTGGCAGTCACTTTACCGCGTGCTGGTAATATCGGTGGCGGCGGTTTTATGCTGGTGCATATTGCTAAAGAAAACAAAACCATAGCAATCGATTACCGCGAAATGGCGCCGTCTAAAGCCAAAAAAGATATTTTCCTCGACGAGAATGGCGATGCAGTTGAGAAGCTGAGCCGCGAACACGGCCTTGCCGTGGGTGTCCCTGGTACCGTGATGGGCATGAGCTTAGCCCTTGAAAAATATGGCACTATGACACTCGCCCAAGTCGCTGCACCCGCAATTAAAATGGCGCAGGAAGGCATTAGCGTCACGCCAGATCTTGCCGAATCTCTTGCAGGCCTAAAACGCCGGATGACCCAATGGCCAACCACGGCTGCTATCTTCTACAAAGCCGACGGCAGCGACTATCAAGTTGATGATATTCTTAAACAACCTGAGCTTGCCCATTCATTAAGTCTGATCGCTGAAAAAGGCACCAAAGGATTCTACGAAGGTGAAACCGCCACTAAGCTTATCAATGCGGTGAAAGACGCTGGCGGCATTATGACCTTAGACGACCTTAAAAATTATAAGGTTGTGGAACGCGAACCCGTCCGAGGCGAATACCGTGGCTACGAGGTTGTGTCTATGCCACCACCATCATCGGGCGGCGTGCACATCATAGAAATGCTTAATGTGTTGCAACAATTCCCGATTGATAAACTCGGCCACAATACGGCGCAGACGATTCATTTGATGGCAGAAACCATGAAGCATGCCTATAGCGATCGCAGCGAATACTTAGGCGATCCCGACTTTTATAAGGTGCCCGTCAAAGCCTTAACCAGTAAGGACTACGCCCAAAAAATCGCCAGCCAAATCGCGATGAATAAAACAACGCCAAGCGCCGAAATCAAGCCAGGTAAACTCGCGCCCTATGAGAGCGACCAAACCACTCACTTCTCGGTAGTGGATAAATGGGGCAATGCGGTTTCAAACACTTACACCTTAAACTTCAGCTACGGCTCAGGTTTAGTGGCCAAGGGTACTGGCATTTTGCTCAATAACGAGATGGATGATTTCTCGGCCAAACCCGGCGTGCCAAACGGCTACGGTTTAGTTGGCGGTGATGCCAATGCGGTCGAAGGCAATAAGCGCCCATTGAGCTCCATGAGCCCAACAATAGTGATGAAGGATGGCAAACCCTTCCTCGTCACTGGCAGCCCGGGCGGCTCACGCATTATCACCACCACACTGCAGATCATCATGAATGTGATCGACCATGGATTAAACATCGCCGAAGCCAGTAATGCGGCGCGGGTACACCATCAATGGCTGCCCGATGAACTGCGAGTCGAATCCAGCTTAAACCGCGATACCATTTCCCTGCTCGAAGCCAAAGGCCACAAAGTGAAAGTACAGTCCGCTATGGGCAGCACACAATCAATCATGGTGACTGAACAAGGGATTTTTGGCGCGTCTGACCCGCGCCACTCAGGTAGCGAAGCCATCGGCTACTAGCATCTCCATGATGCCAATGTTAGTGAAAGAGATGAATGTAAAGAGATGAGTGAGAGATAAGTAAGAGAAATAGGTGAATGAGATAAAAGGATTTATGACCTATTCGATCTAGGTCATAAATCCTGAGTAAAGCTTTTTATTCCGCTCAGTGAATGCAATCTCTCGATTAAAAAAGCCCTGCTATACATCACTGTATAAGCAGGGCTTTTTATTGTGTGGAAACAAGTAATCGTACTGAACATAGCTGACTTGTAGACCTAATAGTTTAGGCAAACTGTACTGGGTGGCCTGTTATTTCAGTCGTTAGGATCGTAGCGTTGGCTGGTATCCACTCATATAGGCTTGCCATGGCATTCACTCTCCGACACGCAGCTAGTCCGTCCTTGGATGCTCGACCGCCCCGTCCATGGGGCGGACGGTCGTCTCGCAAATCACCATGGCTCACCTTTTTGGCACTAGTGTAACCTGTCTGTATGAAGGAGATACCCAGCACGCTTTTGGACAAAAGCATGTTAGATTCCTAACTCTAATTCATGAATTTCGGATTAAAATTTCTATGGGTAACGCCCAAATAATGCGCAAATATCAGTTGGTTAAAATAAGCGACGCAGGAGCAAAAACCAACTGTTATTTGTCCTGATTAATTTGCTTGTTAGTTTACAATTACGCCAATACTAGTGAAAAAGCACTTAGCCAAATTAGCTGAAAGCCATATGAAATACGCTGATGGATGCCAGGATTGCTTTGGGATTTTACAGCTTTAGCCATTGCGAAAAGAAAATAAACAGCAGCGACAACAGAAACCAATGAAAAAATGCGGAAATATAATGGAATAATTTCAGTTGTTGGACTGATAGCAATTAATATTGGTGCTACAACTAATGAAAGCAACATGATAAAACCTGCCCAAGAATGTACCTTACAATTAAAAGTTGGATTCTTAGTAAATGGATCGGCGTCCATTGGGAAGTAACCGGCGACCCATGTACCAACACCATGAGCTATAACTAACCAACCAGCAATATTCACTAAAGTTGAAACATTTGAGAGTTGAGCCAGATACCAACCGAAAAAGCAAAATAGAAAACCAAGAGGATAATTATTAATTAAAGGAGACAATTTTTCAGTTGGGCTACCAGTCGCACCTAACTCACTACAAAATTGCTTTGAATGGCTGTAACCAGCATAAAACCTACTTGCTACATTAACACCAATGAATATCCAGACTGTTGCAATTAATCCTGAATAGATCGCAATACTCTCAAACACCACCAAACTCCCTTTGTAAACTAACATTTTATTAGTGCGCATGCGCGTTTACCTCATTAGACCAGTGAAAACGCGCACACTTAACTACCTGTATGCAAAGAATTTATCAGATTTTTATCAAATACACCAACCGGAAAAACGCGCATGCGCGTTTTCCAAACCTATTAACTAATTTTAGAAAAGTATATACAAATAATTTTAAAGGGTTTTGTTAAGTTTTGACTGGATAAACGCGCAAACTCATGAGTTTAAAAACACTCAAAAGCATCTAAATTTAAATACGACTGTATACCTATGCATTGTTAGTCACTTTACGGTAGAGCCAAACATTAGGCCAATAGATGAGATTTTGTAGGGCAACTCGTTAGTCCTTTTTCGATTCACTAAACAAGTGCTAGCAAACTTTGGGGCAAAAGCTTTTTAGGATGGACTTATGAATTAGGGACTTAGTTAAGATTGGCATTGTTGCAACAGTGACCGTTGGCGACATGGATGTCGCCGTCGAGCCCTCAGGGATGAGTTTACGGCGTGTCACTGGGAAAACAATGACAATTAATGCTGCGTAACTCAGTTGTCTTGCTTTGGGGCAATAGCTTTTTAGCTAAACGAACAGCGAAAGGGGCAGTGAGGATTAGCATTGTTGCAACAGTGACCGTTGGCGGCATGTTAAGTAGAGCCCTCAGGGATACTTCTTATTAAATGAAAGGGGGCGAGTCACTGGGGAAACAATGACAATTCATGCAGCACAATTGACGATATAACTCACAAGCTTTGAGCTTTTGAGCTTTTGAGCTTTTGAGCTTTTGAGCATTTCAAGTTGGAATGGCGGAAATCTAAGATTTAACCGCCATAGTTCTATTAACCCTTAATGCTTAGCTTAATACTTGATACAGACTTTATTTCTACCCAACACTTTTGTGCCATCCCAAAATCACTTTCACAAAGAGCGCTATTTAACCGCCGATAGCTCGATAAACGCTGCGGTGTACATTTTTAGATTCAGCATAAATTGCTTATGGGTGATGAACTCTTTTTCAGTATGGCCAGTGTATTCCACGCCCGGCATGGCAGGGCCAAAACTTAAGGCATTGGGGAATAATTTACTGTTGGTTGAGCCGCCGATTGCAACGGGTTTAGGGTCGACTATGCCAGTGAAGTGGGCAAACACGTCGAGCAGGGTTTGTTGCTGCGGCGCACCTTTCATCACCATAGGCTCGCCCCAATAACTTTCGATATCAGCAAGTTGCACTTGATGTTTCTCCTGCCACAGGGCTAAGGCTTCACGGGCTTGCTTAGTGAGTAACTCTGGTGTTTTGCCGACGGGACGACGCAAGTTAATGGTCACCTCAGTGCCCTTCTGAGTTTGCACCACCACAGTTGGGGCTAAGGTCAGCGGTCCCATAAAATCATCTTTATAGGCTAAGTCACCAAACTGCTCGGCATAAATGCCTAACCCCACCAGCTCGTTCATGGCGGCGACAGTTAAGGATGCGCTAGTTTTCGGCCAAGGTTTATCATTCAATTCGGGACTTAACAATGCCGCCAAATGGGTCACAGCATTCACTCCATCTTCAGGAGTGGATGAATGGGCGGCTTTACCGTCGGCAAAGATATGCAAGTTGCACTGTTTATCGACGCAATGGTTTTCAAAACGATATTTCATCCCCTGCTGCGCGGCGGCTCTGGTCTGTAACTTTGTCAGTAATGCGGGTGAAACCGCCTCAATTTCTGCTTCAGCCTGCTGCGGTACTTGGCTGGCAAAATAGCCACCAGAGAAAGCCGTTAACGTGGGCGCTTGAGTTGAAGCCTCTGCTTTAGCTTCTATATTGGAGATCGTAATATTGGGCACAGTAAAGGTAATCTTGCTCCAACCTTTCTCGGCGGTAACCACGGGGTATTCGGCATCGATAGTAATGTTCATGTCCGCTGGCGTGTAGCTGGCTAAAAAGGTTTTCAGTGGTTCCCAGTCGGACTCTTCAGCAAGATAAACCAAGAGTTCAATGCGTCTATCTCGCTTAATGTGTTTATCTTTAATCGCCTTCATCGCATACATGGCGGTAACGATGGCGCCCTTGTCGTCCTCTGTGCCGCGACCAATCAGTTTGCCCGGTTCCGATTGAGTATCAAGCAGATAAGGGCTCTTCGCCCACAATGCAGGATTAGCTGGTTGCACATCGCCGTGGGTGACTATGCCTAACTTTTTAGATTCATTGTTTACAGCCGAATTGGCATCTAAGCCAATCAACACAACATAACCATGATCGGCATAATCTAACCCGAGATCCTGACTGAGTTGCTTTAAACTCGACTTGAAGCCCACAAAGGCGGGATTGGTATCTGGCGTTTGCCCTTCAACCGCTTGGGTATTAAAACTCACCAACTGAGTCAAACTCTGCACCATAGCCGCATCGTATTTTGCGACCGCGTAATCGGCGACCTTTAGTGCATTTTGGCTTAACTGGGGGACGTTTGTGTGAGCCGCTGTTGTTGCTGGCGCTGCAATACATTGCGGCATAACCCAGCTGGACGCAGTCAGTAATGCCAAGGATAACGCTCGACGCACGCGAGCATGTTGAATACCAGATTGAGACATAGAAGATCCTATTATTGTTATTCGTGTTTTAGGACCGTACTGCAAGAGACGGTTGAAAATGGATTAAGCTGGTTTACGGCAACGTGTTGCTTATACCAGTCATCTGCGACGTGTTTGCGGCTATTATCTTCGACTGCAGCCTTGAGCAATGATGTTGCCAATAAAGCGGCGAGACGCGATAACAAGCCTCAGCTAGTTTGCCATATTATTTTGCTTAAAAGCCTGAAACAAAACATTTGTTACAAACTAAACACAAAATTGATGGAACCCCTAGTCCGATACATGTTAAACAGTCACATTAAGATAAATTAATGGTTTTAGCCGCGCGTAGACTTCAATTTTTGCTGAAATCCATGGCCATCATCAAACAATCACCCATAACAATAATTGACCTAACGGGGAACAAATAATGAAGGGACTAACCCTTAAACCGCAAGCCCGCACGGCTAAGCTCACGCTAAGTGCCATCGCTTTAGCCTTAACTTTGGGCGCATGTAGCACACAACAACCCGAAGCCAGTGTTCAAGCCAACGCGGCGCCCAATGCCGTGTCAGCGCAGATTATCAGTCAGAATGCGACCAATCCATTCTTCAAACCCTATGATACGTTTATGGAAATTCCGGCCTTTGATAAGATCAAGCCAGAGCATTTCCTCCCAGCCTTTAAAGCGGGCGTAGCTCAGCAACACGAGCAAATTCAAGCGATTGTTGATAATAAAGCCAAACCCACCTTCGCCAATACCATTGAAGCCATGGAATTTTCTGGCGATCTAGTGACCCGCGTTTCTAACGTCTTCTTTAACCTGACAGGCGCCGATACTACGCCAGCATTGCAAGCACTCTCCAAAGAAGTGTCGCCTATGCTATCGTCGGCCGAAGACGATATCCTGCTCAATGACAAACTGTTTCAAAAAGTCAAAGCCGTTCACGACGCGAAAGACAGCCTAAAACTCAGCACGGCCCAAGCCAAATTATTGGAAGATACCTATAAATCTTTCACCCGTGGCGGCGCTAACTTAAGCGAACAAGATAAAACCAAACTGCGCGCATTAAACGAAGAAATCGGCAAACTCAATTTAGCCTTTGGTGACAATCTATTGGCCGAAACCAATGCCTTCGAATTAGTGGTTGATAGCAAAGCCGATCTCGCCGGTTTACCCGCAGATGTGATTGCGACCGCCTTTGAAACCGCCAAAAAACGTGGCCATGAAGGCAAGTGGGTATTTACCACGTCTCGCCCTTCTATTACGCCGTTTTTAACCTATGCCGATAATCGCCAGTTACGTGAAAAACTCTACAAAGGCTATATCGAGCGCGGTAACAACAATAACGCCAACGATAACAAGATTATCCTCGCGAAGATTGCCGCCCTGCGTGCTGAACGTGCTCAACTGATGGGCTATAAAACCCATGCGGATTTCGTGTTAGAAGAACGCACAGCTAAAACGCCAGAAAACGTCTACGGCTTGCTCAACAAAGTATGGCCAGCGGCATTGGCCCAAGCCAAAACCGAAGTGGCTGATATGCAAGCCATGATTGACGCACAAGGTGGTAAATTTAAGCTGCAAGCGTGGGACTGGGATTACTATGCTGACAAAATTCGTGTCGCTAAGTACAGCTTTAACGAGCAACAAACACGCCCGTATTTCTCTCTCGACAGTACACTAAAAGGTGTGTTCTACACGGCTAACCGTTTGTACGGTTTGACCTTTAAAGAACGTACCGACTTACCCAAATACAATGCCGAAGTCCGTACTTGGGAAGTTTACGATAAAGACGGCAAGCTGATGGCCATCTTTATGGGTGACTATTTCACCCGCGACAGCAAACGTGGCGGCGCTTGGATGAATTCCTTCCGCAAACAATACAATATGAATGGCGTTGATTCTAAACCTATTATTGTTAACGTATTGAACTACCCTCGCCCAGCGGGCAATGAGCCAGCGCTGCTGACCTTCGATGAAGCCAGCACCCTATTCCACGAATTTGGCCACGCCCTACACGGCATGTTATCGAACGTGGAATATCGCTCACAGGGCGGCACTGCCGTACCTCGCGATTACGTTGAGTTCCCATCGCAAGTGAATGAAAACTGGATGACTCAGCCAGAAGTGTTAGCCCAATTTGCCAAGCACTACAAAACCGGCGAAGTGATCCCGCAAGAGCTAGTGAAGAAAATCCAAGCGGCCAGCAAGTTCAACCAAGGCTTTGCCACCGTTGAATACATGGCGGCAACTAAGCTCGATTTAGATTGGCACACATTAACCGACACCACGCCAAAGGATGCGGCCAAGTTTGAAGCAGACTCGTTAGCGGCAATGGGACTGATTGAAGAAATCAGCCCACGCTATCGCAGCACTTACTTCTCGCATATTTTCGCGGGCGGGTATTCCGCAGGTTATTACAGCTACCTGTGGTCGGATATTTTAGGCGCGGATGCTTTCGAAGCCTTTAAAGAAAACGGCATTTTCGACAAAGCCACTGCGGATTCCTTCCGTAACAATATCCTGTCGAAAGGCGGCAGCGATGATCCTATGCTGATGTATAAAAACTTCCGCGGTAAAGAAGCTGGCATAGAGCCGCTACTGCGTAGCCGTGGATTACTGGCAGAGTAATCGCTAATCATTTGCCAAAGGCAAGATAAACAACGGGAGCTTCGGCTCCCATTTTCTTATAATTTTATTCAGCAACTTCTACAATAACCTATTAATTGGCTCAATATTTTAGTACTGTGTTGCCGCATATAAGGATATTTTTAAAATTATCAATGGAAATGATTATGTCTAATGCCCTACTAAGCTCTCCATTTCAAGCAAATAAAGAAAAACTGCTCACACTGC
This sequence comes from Shewanella baltica, assembly GCF_900456975.1. Lineage (NCBI taxonomy): Bacteria > Pseudomonadati > Pseudomonadota > Gammaproteobacteria > Alteromonadales > Shewanellaceae > Shewanella > Shewanella baltica. The sequence goes on along the minus strand of NZ_UGYM01000002.1, from coordinate 1,519,587 downwards.
GATTACAGAACGAACTCAATACCACTCGAATATTCAAAGCTCTGGATGCTTCCCCAAATACAATTGGTGCCGAAGTGGTTTTTATAGACTATGAATATTCCCTATGATTCCTTTATGCCACTAATATCCCATTCGATTAATATTACGAGAATGTAAAGATACAGTAAGTACCAGCTTTAGCTTTAGCAATAAGGCGCACCGGTGGAAAAATCAACAACCTAACAATAGTCAGCTATAAGGAATTCAGAGTCTATGTCAGATAATTTTTTTGAGAAACATGACTTATCTATTGGCGTGTTTGTCGTTGGTATTGCAGTAATTATGTTCCTTATGTTTGGTGCGGGCGCTATCGGCCCTTTACTTTTCCTTACGATTGAAACGCTATTCGGTAAATTAACACACGAAGAGTTTGGTATCCTTTTCGCATCAAGTATAGTGATCATGACCCTGAGTATTGTTATACCAAACGTATTAATTATACGAGGTAGACCTAGAGCAGTTAAAATCAATAAAATAAACGTCTATTTTCAACTCATTTGTTACTTACTGTTTTTATTAGTACTTGAACACCCAAAAACCTGGATTTTCCTCTGCTTTGTTATTTTTCCGTTATTAGCGAACTGGTTAATGTCGTCTGCTAAATATCTAACCTTCCTTGCCTTTTACGAAACTCTACGCAAGGATCCAATCGTGTTTAGACAAAGCTTAGCAAAAAGAATATTTAAGTAAGCACAGTAAATACAAGCTCTATTATCTGATATTAGTTTAGGTATGTTTATCATTAGAAAACATTAACAACACGCCATAATATAACCCAAAAAAGATAATGGGTGACGATGAGTAATTAGGTATCGATGTCAGATAAATTTTGAAAAACATAACTTTTCTATCATAATTATCGACAAGGTTACTGCGGATCTCGTCCGTAATCATATCCTTTTTAAAGGCGGATTCGTAAAGGTTGGTACGTTTCCGCTTTACATTTTAACCCACTTTAATTCACCGCTTAGGCGACATTAAATCTTCAATAGAGTTATATGATGAATATTGAGATGGTAGAAAAAGCAGATCATCTTAGTCTGCTCGATATTTGGGAAGCCTCGGTGAGAGCAACCCATGACTTTTTAGCAGAAGAAGATCTACAACAATTAAAGCCGCTGATCCTCGAACAGTATTTTGATGCCGTTCACTTAAAATGCGCTAAAAATGACAATGGAGAAATACTCGGATTCTGCGGGATACATGATGGCAATATTGAAATGCTGTTCATCTCACCTGACGCGCGCGGAAAAGGGATTGGTTCCATGCTAGCGACACATGCCATTAAAGAACTGGGAGCCACAAAGGTGGATGTTAATGAGCAGAATCAACAAGCATTAGGTTTTTACCAGCATATTGGTTTTTCAGTAACGGGTCGCTCACCCGTTGATGGACAGGGTAAACCTTATCCGTTGTTGCATATGAAGTTATATTCCATTGAGGAATTGTAGATGTATCCTGATTCAGTCGATGAGAATAGGGTTGGAGAGTATCCGGCGGAAACAAAATCAGGCGGCGGTTATTTCTATGATCAAGTCCTAGAATATCGTGTTTGGTGTCGCCCTTGGCAAGGTGCTCCAGATGAATTTGATGGTGAAATCTACTATTACGCATTTCATACTTATAATGAAGCACTTAAGTTTTCAAATGAAACTGATGGTTCTGAAGCGCCTTTAGTACTTGTTAAACAGCTTGAATGGATTGATGAACCTGAAGCAGGAAAATTCATTCATAAAACGGGTGAGCGCCTAACAGAATGGAGGGTTGAGTGGCTATTAGAGAGTCAACGTAAGGAGGACACTATTGCTAACTTTATAAGCGACAATCAAACATAACAATTTAATCAATAAAAAATAGTTTAAGACTGCCTTTCACCAACATTTCAACAAACTATTTTGAAACTGTGATTAGCGCGTTATCGGTAGATTTCCCCGTCCTCTAACTTCCTGTCTTGAAAAAATGATGAATAAATCCACCCCGACGTCAATAAAAAAGGCTTGCTAGGTTTCCCTAACAAGCCTTTGGGCCTTTTTACAACGAATCGATTAGTCGACTAAACCGCGGCGCTTTAAAAGTGCATCTGTTGTCGGTTTTTTACCGGTAAAGTGAATGTAATCTTGCATGAGATCTTCACTGTTACCTTTAGATAAGACTTCTTTACGGAATTTGTCACCATTATCGGCTTTCAATCCACCATGCTCGCCCATGTAGGCAAAGGCATCGGCGGCAAACACTTCGGTCCACAAATACGCGTAATATCCAGCTGAATAACCACCGGAGAAGGCATGGCTAAAGTAGCTCGATTTATAACGCGGTTGTATTGGCGCAAAATCGAGGCCGTGTTTAGCTAACACTTGGTGTTCAAACTTCTCTACATCGCTAATTTGAGTATCGGCGCTGATAGAGTGCCATTCCATATCTAACAAGGCAGCTGACAGATACTCAACGGTATCAAAACCTTGGCCAAACTTATTTGAGGCTAAGATTTTATCGAGCAGTGCCTTAGGAATTGGCTCACCCGTTTTGTAGTGTTTGGCATAGTTAGCAATCACAGCTGGGTCGATATTCCAATCTTCGTTAACCTGGGATGGGAACTCAACAAAGTCACGTGCGGTTGATGTGCCAGCCACGCTTGGGTATTTCACCTGCGAGAATAAACCGTGAACCGCATGACCCATTTCATGGAACATAGTGGTCACTTCATCGAAGGTCATTAACGTTGGGCCATCGGCTGGCTTAGGAATATTCAGCGCGTTATAAACAACGGGCTTAGTGCCAAGCAGACCGCTTTGGGTGACGAACTCATCCATCCACGCGCCGCCGCCTTTGCCTTCACGGGCATAAGGGTCAAGGTAGAATAAGCCAATAGAGCTGTTGTCTTTATCGAAGACTTCAAAGGCTAAGACATCGGGATTCCACACGGGTAAATCGGTACGCGCTTTTAAGCTGATGCCATACAATTTATGCATCGCGAAAAACAGCCCGTCTTGCAGCACAGTATTAAACTCGAAATAAGGCTTGATGCTGCTTTCGTCGAGATCGTATTTCTCTTTACGCACTTTGTCGGCGTAATAAGCCCAATCCCAAGGTTGAAGCTCGAAATCACCGCCTGCCTTTTTGATTTCAGCTTGAATATCAGCCGCTTCCACTTTGGCACGTGCTAAGGCTTTTGGTGCTAAATCGTCGAGGATTTCATACACAGCGGCTGGGGTTTTCGCCATTTGATCGGCAACCGCATAGGATGCCCAAGTATCGAATCCCAATAAGTTAGCTTTTTTAGCCCGAATTTGCGCCATTTTAACAATCAATGGGCCATTAGTTGCAACAGCTCTGTGCGCCGAGGTTTCCCACACTTTTTGGCGTAGTTCACGGTTGCTCAGACTAGAAAGCACAGGTTGGCGAGTCGTGTTCACTAAGGTAATCAAATAGCCCTCTTTTCCAGCAGCTTTGGCCGCTGCGGCTAAGGTGGCGATTTCGCTGTCAGATAAACCGGCTAACTGGGCTTTATCGGTCACAACAATTACATCATCTTTAAATGATTTTAAGCTGTTTTGTGAAAAGTCCGTCGCTAAGGTTGCAAGCTCGGCGTTAAAGTCGCGCATTTTAGCTTTATCTTCAGCCGACAATTTCGCGCCAGCGCGAACAAACTGCTCATAGTAGTATTCAACTAAACGCTGATCTTCCGCATTTAAGCTGCTTTTTTGTTGATATACCGCTTCAACACGGGCAAATAACGTTGGATCGAGATAAATATTATCGCGATGGGCAGATAGCTTAGGTGCAAGATCAGCTTCGGTTTTCTGGAAATCATCATCAGAAATCAGACCGGCGAGATTAAAGAAGGTCCGCGACACCCGCGTTAATAATTCACCTGAGGTTTCCATCGCCAGAATGGTGTTGTCAAAACTGGCCGCTTGCTTGTTATTCACAATGGCAGCGATTTCAGCATCATGGGCTTTAATGCCTTGCTCGAAGGCAGGAGCATAATCTGCAGTATGGATAAGGTTAAATTGTGGCGCTTGATCCTGCAGTGGACTCTTGCTCAGCAACACATTGGTTGCTTGCGCTTTAGCAGCAGTTTGAGTCGCTACGGCATTTTTAGCTTCATTGGCACTGGCGGCTGGCTTGTCTGAACAAGCGCCAAGTAACAAAGCCGCGGCCACGGCTGTGGTTATAACGGACTTACGCATATTAACTCCCTTGGATGTTGCAGCCCTTTCGTTTGTATTTTTAAGGTGAAAGGTGCGCGCTAACGGATTTTGGCTTTCAGTTTAAAACAGTCTGAGTCAACGAACGCTTGTTGCTACGGTCGTTAATTTCGATGAACTACCTTAACAAGTTACGCGCATTTCAGCCAAGTTTTACCCCGCCACTGCGGCGCTAATTTGTATCACTTTATGTGTATTTCGAGTCTATATGTGCCTATGCCAACGCTTAGCTACACCTAAGGCGCAGCAATCAGTGTTAAGCGCTTGCAAGCAGAAATGATGAGGATTAGCTAAAATTCAATGTAAAAAGAATTATTTAAAACAATCCAATTGGATTTTTTAAGCCAAATATTTTCAACATAGAAAGCAGCATAAGCAAATAAAACACCGTTTCTATAACAAATATTAATTCTTCTTAATAAACTTTTTGCTGTGATTATTTAAACCTCAATGTAACAAATACACAGGCCAAATGGCTCATTATTTAGGCAGACGCACTCTGGGTCACAATTTGAAACAGCTTTTCTCCGATTAATGTCACATTCAGATCATCAAATGTCTTTATAATTCCCGCTCGTTAACTTAGCGACAAATTAACCTAACAGTTAAATGACGCTGAATTAACGGGATGATGGGCATGCTCTTGACGGAACATGCGTTGGGGTCAAATAAATATAAATAGAGATAACTATGTTAAATAAGAAAATACTCGCAGTGATGATCACTGCCGCCCTTGGTGTCAGCGCCTGTAATTCTGATGACGACAAAGTCGTTCAAGCCGATTTACGGGTACTCGAAACCACAGATCTGCACACAAATATCATGGATTTCAACTACTACAGTGGTAAAGACGATCCCACAATCGGTCTTGCCCGCACTGCAAGCTTGATCCACGCTGCACGCAACGAAGCCAAGAATAGCGTCCTCGTTGATAACGGCGATCTACTGCAAGGCAGCCCTATGGGCGATTATATGGCCAAAGTTGGCCTGCAAATGGGCGATGTTCACCCTGCTTATAAAGCCATGAACCTATTAGATTATGAAGTCGGCAATATCGGTAATCATGAATTTAACTATGGTTTAGATTTCTTAAATAAATCCATTAGTGGTGCAGATTTCCCTTATATCAACTCAAACGTTTATTGCGCCGACGATAATGGTTGCTGGAAAGAAGTTAAAAAAGGTGAGCATTTATTCACCCCTTATATCATCAAACAAAAAATTATTATCGACAGCGAAGGCAATAATCAAACCATTAACATTGGTTATATTGGTTTTGTGCCACCGCAAATTCTATTGTGGGATAAACAAAATCTGACGGGAAAAGTGACGGTTGAAGATATCGTTACCACCGCGAAAAAATATGTCCCAGAAATGAAAGCCAAAGGGGCCGATATCATTATCGCCATTCCACACTCTGGCATTGGTTCGACGGAAAATCCTGGCGATCCTATGGCTGAAAACGCCACTTACGCTTTGACTTATGTTGACGGTATCGATGCGATTCTATTCGGCCACAGCCACTCTATCTTCCCAGATGCTAAGTATGCCGACTTACCCAATACCGATGTCACTAAAGGCCTACTGAACGGCGTCCCCGCAGTGATGCCAGGTCGTTGGGGTGATAACTTAGGGGTGGTTGACTTTAAACTTGAGCGTAGAGATGACAAGTGGCATGTCCTTAGTGCCAAAACGCAAGCTCGACCTATATATGATGGCGCAAATAAAGCCCCATTAGTTGAAGCGGATGCTGCTATTCACGATGCTGTCGCAGCCGAGCACCAAGGTACCCTCGCCTTTGTGGATGAACCTATCGGTGTCGCCGCGGCGGACATGTATAGCTTCCTTACCTTAGTGCAGGACGACCCAACGGTACAAATCGTTTCAGATGCGCAAATCGCTAACGTGAAAGCGAAATTACCTGCAGCATTAAAAGGGCTGCCAGTACTGTCAGCTTCTGCTCCTTTTAAAGCGGGCGGTCGCCACGGTACAACCAGCGATGCCGATCAATTTGTGCAAGTCGATAAAGGTCCACTGACCTTTAAAAACGCCGCCGATCTGTACCTGTATCCCAACACTATGGTGGCAGTCAAAGCGACGGGCGCCGAATTGAAAGATTGGCTTGAGTGCTCAGCCAACCAGTTCAATCAAATCGACCCAGCAAAAACCACCCCACAAGGGTTAATCAACTGGGATGGTCATCCAACCTATAACTTCGACGTACTCGATGGCTTAACCTACAAGATTGATGTCACTCAACCGAGTAAGTTTGACCGCGATTGCGCCGTCGTTAATGCCAATGCGAACCGTATCGTTGATTTAAGCTATAAAGACGAAAACGGTAAAGTCATCACAGGTGAAGAATTTGCCGCGAAAGAGTTTATCGTCGCCTCAAATAACTACCGCGCCTTTGGTGGTAAGTTTGCTGGTACGGGTAGCGACCATGTCGTGCTTGAACTGCCCGATACCAACCGTGAGGCGTTAGCGGCTTATATTACAGCGCAATCTCAGTACAACGAAACCACGGGTAAGTACGAAGGTATGGTCAATCCAAGTGCCGATTACAACTGGGATTTCAAAACCATCACGACCAACGTCACATTAGACGTTCGCTTCGAAACCCAAGACAGTGACAAAGCCGCTGCCTTTATCGAAGCCAATAAACAACGTGAAATGAAGAAGATCAGCAAGGATGAACTGGGTTTCGCCGTTTATAGCATCAACCTAACCAAATAAGCGTTCAATCCCGAAATATCACCTCAAAAGGCTCCTCGTGAGCCTTTTTTATTCCCTACAGATTAAATTAACGCTAATCTGCGCGCTATAAACAGTGTGTCGCCATTTAGTTCATCTTGCTCCACACTAAAGGTTAAACCTGCTTTGTGTCGTCAGAAATCTACCTTATTATTTAGCGGCGTCCTCGCAACAACAGAGAAAGCTTATGAAATATCAATCAATCTTATGTGCCACCGCGTTAATACTGGGCGCTGTGCAGCCAGCAACAGCCGATGTTAATCTCAATCTGCCTAAAAATGCTGAAGTGTTAACGGTCAATGGCAAGCCAGCAGTAAAGAGTAGCAACCTTGTTTTAGCCGATGGTATCAATCAAATTGCCTTCCGTTATGCCGCGCAATACAGGCAACAAGCTGACTCAGTGCATTATCTATCCGACGTGCTCATCGTCCGTTTTGATGCGTCAGCACAAACACTTACCCTGACACTTCCCGCCATCAACTCAGCCAGAGATGCCAAGAAATTTGATGAGTCACCCAAGCTGGCACTATCAAATACTCAAGATGAAGCGGTGAGTTTTACCAGCGATAAATTGATTAAGAATGGGATCCAACTGGGACGGGATTTCGAACACGAGATACTGCAGTACAACCTTAGCAATCATCCGGCTTCATTAAATCTCACTATGAATACCGCGACAACACAACCAAACGACGCCATTGCACCAGTATTGGCAAGCCAACCACAAATACGCCAAACAGCAGCAGTCACATCCACGAACTTGATAGCACCAGCAGTAATGTCGTCAGCAACCACAACAGTCAATGACAAGAGTCAACCAACCACTTCAGTGACTTCTACAACCGAACCTAGCCAAGCTGAAATTAGTCAACTGCTTGATTACTGGTACAAACAAGCTAACGACAATACCAAAGCCAGCTTCAAAGCCAAAATCAATAAAGAGTGATCCATAAAGCACGCTCGCGTTGTAGAGGATATTTGTCCTCCAACCATCAACAACGCTTCGGCTATCTATTTCAGACCGCCAGCTTAGTGTCACATATGAACTGGCGGCTCTATTCAGTTCGTAAAATTAGAACTTAGTAAAACTTAAGCTCATTAAAAAAGCGCCCAGTAACTATTCCCAGTTCACAACTTAATGTCATTTAAACAATGAAACGGTTTCAAAACGCTAAAAAATGTAAATTCTAGACGCAAAAAAGCCAGCTTATTCAGCTGGCTTCGTTACATCTCAATGAGATAATTAGGCGCTTGGCGATGACCTACTCTCACATGGGGAGACCCCACACTACCATTGGCGCGTTTGCGTTTCACTTCTGAGTTCGGGATGGGATCAGGTGGTTCCACAAGGCTATTGTCACCAAGCAAATTCTGTTTATTACCGTGCCCATCTCTGGCTCACGCTAATAATAATTCGGAAAGCTGATTTGCTTTGAGTCTTTAACTTTATCAAGTGTCGATATTCTGTCTAAGGCTTTCAGTAAAACCCATCTGGGTTGTATGGTTAAGCCTCTCGAGTCATTAGTACATGTTAGCTCAACGCCTCACAACGCTTACACACCATGCCTATCAACGTCCTAGTCTCGAACGGCTCTTTAGAGGAATTAAATTCCTAGGGATGACTCATCTTAGGGCTCGCTTCCCGCTTAGATGCTTTCAGCGGTTATCGATTCCGAACGTAGCTACCGGGCAATGCCATTGGCATGACAACCCGAACACCAGCGGTTCGTCCACTCCGGTCCTCTCGTACTAGGAGCAGCTCCCTTCAATCATCCAACGCCCACGGCAGATAGGGACCGAACTGTCTCACGACGTTCTGAACCCAGCTCGCGTACCACTTTAAATGGCGAACAGCCATACCCTTGGGACCGACTTCAGCCCCAGGATGTGATGAGCCGACATCGAGGTGCCAAACACCGCCGTCGATATGAACTCTTGGGCGGTATCAGCCTGTTATCCCCGGAGTACCTTTTATCCGTTGAGCGATGGCCCTTCCATTCAGAACCACCGGATCACTATGACCTACTTTCGTACCTGCTCGACGTGTATGTCTCGCAGTTAAGCTGGCTTATGCCATTGCACTAACCGTACGATGTCCGACCGTACTTAGCCAACCTTCGTGCTCCTCCGTTACTCTTTGGGAGGAGACCGCCCCAGTCAAACTACCCACCAGGCACTGTCCCTAATCCCGATAAGGGACCTAGGTTAGAACATCAAAACTACAAGGGTGGTATTTCAAGGACGACTCCATCATGACTAGCGTCACAACTTCAAAGTCTCCCACCTATCCTACACATGTAGGTTCAATGTTCAGTGCCAAGCTATAGTAAAGGTTCACGGGGTCTTTCCGTCTAGCCGCGGGTATACGGCATCTTCACCGCAATTTCAACTTCACTGAGTCTCGGCTGGAGACAGCGTGGCCATCATTACGCCATTCGTGCAGGTCGGAACTTACCCGACAAGGAATTTCGCTACCTTAGGACCGTTATAGTTACGGCCGCCGTTTACCGGGGCTTCGATCATGAGCTTCTCTTGCGATAACCCAATCAATTAACCTTCCGGCACCGGGCAGGCGTCACACCGTATACTTCCTCTTGCGAGTTTGCACAGTGCTGTGTTTTTGATAAACAGTTGCAGCCACCTGGTATCTGCGACTCCCGTCAGCTTAGAGAGCAAGTCTCATCACCAACAGGAGCGTACCTTCTCCCGAAGTTACGGTACCATTTTGCCTAGTTCCTTCAGCCGAGTTCTCTCAAGCGCCTTGGTATTCTCTACCCGACCACCTGTGTCGGTTTGGGGTACGATTCCCACTAACCTGAAGCTTAGAAGATTTTCCTGGAAGCATGGCATCAACTACTTCAGTCCCTTAGGACCTCGTCATCAGCTCTCAGTCTGCACACTAAAGTGCGATTCCCCGGATTTGCCTAAGAAATCAACCTACCACCTTAAACGCGGACTACCAACGCCGCGCTAGCCTAGCCTTCTCCGTCTCTCCATCGCAGTTAGCGGAAGTACAGAAATATTAATCTGTTTCCCATCGATTACGCCTTTCGGCCTCACCTTAGGGGTCGACTCACCCTGCCCCGATTAACGTTGGACAGGAACCCTTGGTCTTTCGGCGAGGGGGTTTTTCACCCCCTTTATCGTTACTCATGTCAGCATTCGCACTTCTGATACCTCCAGCGTGGGTTACCCCTTCACCTTCAACGGCTTACAGAACGCTCCTCTACCGCGCATCTCTAATGAAATGCACCCGTAGCTTCGGTGACTAGCTTAGCCCCGTTACATCTTCCGCGCAGGCCGACTCGACTAGTGAGCTATTACGCTTTCTTTAAATGATGGCTGCTTCTAAGCCAACATCCTAGCTGTCTAAGCCTTCCCACATCGTTTCCCACTTAGCTAGTACTTTGGGACCTTAGCTGACGGTCTGGGTTGTTTCCCTTTTGACGACGGACGTTAGCACCCGCCGTCTGTCTCCCGAGTAGTACTCATTGGTATTCGGAGTTTGCAAAGGGTTGGTAAGTCGGGATGACCCCCTAGCCTTAACAGTGCTCTACCCCCAATGGTATTCGCTCGAGGCGCTACCTAAATAGCTTTCGAGGAGAACCAGATATCTCCCGGTTTGATTGGCCTTTCACCCCCAGCCACAAGTCATCCGCTAATTTTTCAACATTAGTCGGTTCGGTCCTCCAGTTGATGTTACTCAACCTTCAACCTGCCCATGGCTAGATCACCGGGTTTCGGGTCTACACCTTGCAACTAAACGCGCAGTTAACACTCGGTTTCCCTACGGCTCCGCTATTCGCTTAACCTCGCTACAAAATGTAAGTCGCTGACCCATTATACAAAAGGTACGCAGTCACGGTCTCAAGAACCGCTCCCACTGCTTGTACGTATACGGTTTCAGGTTCTATTTCACTCCCCTCACAGGGGTTCTTTTCGCCTTTCCCTCACGGTACTGGTTCACTATCGGTCAGTCAGGAGTATTTAGCCTTGGAGGATGGTCCCCCCATATTCAAACAGGATGTCACGTGTCCCGCCTTACTCGTTTTCATCAATGGTTAGTTTTCATGTACGGGGCTATCACCCTGTGCCGCTGTGCTTTCCAACACATTCCACTAACACCCCACTGACTTAAGGGCTAATCCCCGTTCGCTCGCCGCTACTAGGGGAATCTCGGTTGATTTCTTTTCCTCCGGGTACTTAGATGTTTCAGTTCCCCGGGTTCGCCTCGCAACACTATGTATTCATGTTGCGATAACAGCTTATGCTGCTGGGTTCCCCCATTCGGACATCGTTAGCTCAAATGCTTGTTACTAGCTCGCCAACGCTTTTCGCAAGTTACTACGTCCTTCATCGCCTCTGACTGCCAAGGCATCCACCGTATACGCTTAGTCGCTTAACCATACAACCCAAATGAGTTTCACTCACCTGAGTCGCATTGCGACCAGCTTGGTTTTACTTGTCTCACTTCTGACCAAAGAAGTGGACGCGCCTTAGACGTAAACTATTCAATAAAGAATAATTTACTTTTGAATATTCAAGACACTTAATAAAGTGTTTGAGAACTCATGATGCAAACGTTTCCACGTTTACATCGGTTTGTAAGTAACATGACGACAGACATCATCACGTTACATACTATCAGCTTTCCAAATTGTTAAAGAGCGGGCTTAAAAAAGCCAAAGATAATTTTTAAGTTTATCTTTGGCATCTCTATCCATAGTGCATATGCCTTATTACTTTGTAATAAAGTCAGAATAAGGTGTAAATGGTGGAGCTATGCGGGATCGAACCGCAGACCTCCTGCGTGCAAGGCAGGCGCTCTCCCAGCTGAGCTATAGCCCCATTTACATGCAGTGCGAGTAAGTAAGATGTTCCAAACCTCTAAAAGGATTGGTTTGCCAATCATTTCTTATCAAGGCGGACAGTGGCGACGTTTAGTTCACTAAACGAGTCACTTTCCAACGCTGAGAAGGAAGGATTGGTGGGTCAGAGTGGACTTGAACCACCGACCTCACCCTTATCAGGGGTGCGCTCTAACCAGCTGAGCTACAGACCCATCTTTGATAAACCTATTTAACTAGGTCCATCTTTTACTCTTTCTTCTATCAAGCAAATCTGTGTGAACACTCAACAAACATTAAGTTAGTCGTATAGGTAAGGAGGTGATCCAGCCCCAGGTTCCCCTAGGGCTACCTTGTTACGACTTCACCCCAGTCATGAACCACAAAGTGGTGAGCGCCCCCCCGAAGGTTAAGCTACCCACTTCTTTTGCAGCCCACTCCCATGGTGTGACGGGCGGTGTGTACAAGGCCCGGGAACGTATTCACCGTGGCATTCTGATCCACGATTACTAGCGATTCCGACTTCATGGAGTCGAGTTGCAGACTCCAATCCGGACTACGACGAGCTTTGTGAGATTAGCTCCACCTCGCGGCTTTGCAACCCTCTGTACTCGCCATTGTAGCACGTGTGTAGCCCTACTCGTAAGGGCCATGATGACTTGACGTCGTCCCCACCTTCCTCCGGTTTATCACCGGCAGTCTCCCTAGAGTTCCCACCATTACGTGCTGGCAAATAAGGATAGGGGTTGCGCTCGTTGCGGGACTTAACCCAACATTTCACAACACGAGCTGACGACAGCCATGCAGCACCTGTCTCACAGTTCCCGAAGGCACACCTGTATCTCTACTGGCTTCTGTGGATGTCAAGAGTAGGTAAGGTTCTTCGCGTTGCATCGAATTAAACCACATGCTCCACCGCTTGTGCGGGCCCCCGTCAATTCATTTGAGTTTTAACCTTGCGGCCGTACTCCCCAGGCGGTCTACTTAATGCGTTAGCTTGAGAGCCCAGTGTTCAAGACACCAAACTCCGAGTAGACATCGTTTACGGCGTGGACTACCAGGGTATCTAATCCTGTTTGCTCCCCACGCTTTCGTGCCTGAGCGTCAGTCTTTGTCCAGGGGGCCGCCTTCGCCACCGGTATTCCTCCAGATCTCTACGCATTTCACCGCTACACCTGGAATTCTACCCCCCTCTACAAGACTCTAGTTCGCCAGTTCGAAATGCAATTCCCAGGTTGAGCCCGGGGCTTTCACATCTCGCTTAACAAACCGCCTGCGCACGCTTTACGCCCAGTAATTCCGATTAACGCTCGGACCCTCCGTATTACCGCGGCTGCTGGCACGGAGTTAGCCGGTCCTTCTTCTGTAGGTAACGTCACAGTAATAGCGTATTAAACTATTACCTTTCCTCCCTACTGAAAGTGCTTTACAACCCGAAGGCCTTCTTCACACACGCGGCATGGCTGCATCAGGGTTTCCCCCATTGTGCAATATTCCCCACTGCTGCCTCCCGTAGGAGTCTGGGCCGTGTCTCAGTCCCAGTGTGGCTGATCATCCTCTCAGAACAGCTAGGGATCGTCGCCTTGGTGAGCCATTACCTCACCAACTAGCTAATCCCACCTAGGTTCATCCAATCGCGGAAGGCCCGAAGGTCCCCTCCTTTCCCCCGTAGGGCGTATGCGGTATTAGCAGTCGTTTCCAACTGTTATCCCCCTCGACTGGGCAGATCCCTAGGCATTACTCACCCGTCCGCCGCTCGCCGGCAAAGATAGTAAACTATCTTCCCGCTGCCGCTCGACTTGCATGTGTTAGGCCTGCCGCCAGCGTTCAATCTGAGCCATGATCAAACTCTTCAATTAAAGTTTTTTGCTTCCGTCTTGCGACTTCAGCGGCTCAACGAATTCTGTTCGACTTCTATTTATTCGAAAATAAGTAGTAAGTCTTTGTACATATTGCTATGAACACTCATCACTCTCGTGAAAGAATTGGTTGATTTAAATTTTTGACTGCCAACCCGAAGGTTAAGCAGTTTCGATTAACTCAACACCTGTGAGTGTCCACACAGATTTGCTTGATAAATTGTTAAAGAGCATGGTTAGCAGCTTATTCAGCGTTTAACCGTTGACCCCGCTGGGTCAGTGGATGCGCATTATAGGGATGTCAGATTTTACCGCAACCCCTTTGGCGCGAATAATTACGAAAAACGATTCAAGCGCACACTTTTTAAACTAAAAGTGTGTTTTAACGCCAATATTCTCGAATTTTTGCTGGATTAAGGCAAAAGATGAGGTTAACCCAGCGCTAGAAATGACAAGAGCCAACCTATTAGTTAGCTCTTTATTAAATGTTGGATCGCTTTTAACGCAAACTCTCATCCAACAAGAGCGACAACTCGCGCTACTGGTTACTATGATAGTTGCTGCTTGAGATGAACTTATCAGCAAATGTTTATCTGTTTATAAGTAGTAGCGTAGCAACTAGCCTAGGCTTTTTAAGTAAGCTGGCACATCGGCAATACTGCCCAGTACCACTGTGGCATCACTGTCATCAGCAATAACCTTACCACTGCGCACTAATATACGTGTGGTCACGCCAGCCGCTTTCGCTGCTTGCATATCTTCAGCTTTGTCGCCAACCATGACTGAGAGTGCTAAGTCGATTTTCAAGAATTGCGCTGCATCATTGAGCATACCCGGCTTAGGTTTGCGGCAATCACAGTCGACCTTATATTCCCCTATGCCATTTTCAGCATGGTGCGGGCAATAGTAGATACCATCGAGTTCAACGCCTTTGTCCGCAAAGTTCCAATCCATCCACTCAGTTAAGCTGTGGAATTGATCTTCTGTATACATACCACGGGCAATACCAGATTGATTAGTGACGACAACTAACTTGTAGCCCATTTCCTTCAAAGAGAGGCAAGATTCAAACACACCTTCGATATATTCGAAGTCATCCACTAAGTGGACATAACCATGATCTTTGTTAATCACGCCATCACGGTCTAAAAATACTGCTCGACTCACTGTAATACTCCAAAATCGCCTAAGGCGTTATCGCGCTATTATTCCATTCATTATCAAAAATTGCACCGCGAAGTTGTGCTTTTAGCGCTAAATTGAGCGTTAGTGATGCTTATGACGCGATGCGGATAACACCTTGCCCCAAGAGTCTCAATGCAAGATAGCCCTTATCGTGCGAAATCAACGCTCTCAGGTAAAATGTTTAACTGTTAAGCCTAATTTAATCGTCGAGTCGAAGTACTTCATTGCAGCAGATAAACAGCGCACTTAGGAAAATGATGGCTGTCGCATTAAAGATTGTTTCCGAGAAAGGCGCATAATTGAGAGAGCTAAAACCATCAAAACCCTCGCCGTTTGGGCATTGTTAATCCCTAAGATGCACCACTCAATCAAGCATTCCCCTTTATTTGTGGTGTTTTTAACGGTAATCTTGGGCAGATAACGAGAAAATACCCGAAATAGACGGAAATAATGAGTCGAACTACGCCTATAGTCCACAAAACCCGCACCCAGTTAGTTGTTGAAGTGCTCAGAGAGAGAATTCTTTCAGGTGACATAGCCGCAGGAGAACCACTCAGACAAAGTGCGTTGGCTGAAGCGTTAAATGTCAGCCGCATTCCGGTGAGAGAAGCCTTATTGCAACTCGAAGCCGAAGGACTCGTTAAGTTTGAGCCCCATAAAGGTGCAACGGCGACCGTGTTATCCGTCGAGCAAGTCACCGAACTTTTTGAATTACGTGCCATGATCGAAACCGATCTGCTCGCTAAGGCGATCCCACTGCTTCAAGAAGCTGATTTAGAAAAAGCAGAACGTGTACTCGAACAATTGGAGTCGGCCTTCAAACATGAAGATGCCGTTGCTAGTTGGAGCGAGTTGAATACGCAATTTCACACTTGCTTATATCAGGCGGCTAATCGCCCACACACCCTTGAGGTTGTTCACGGCCTCAATACTAATTGTGATAGATACATTCGTTTGCAGTTATTGCTCGCGGGGGGGATTCCTGCTGCAGAGCATGAGCACAGAGCTTTGCTCAACCACTGCAAACTGAGAGAAACAGAAAAAGCGACGGCGCTACTGCGTCATCATATTCTGCATGCCGCAATGACAATTCGAGATCTTGTCGCCAAACAGGTGGTCTAGATCACGGACGGCCATTAGAGTTGCCGATAAGCTTTGTTGTCGATTCAAGGCAGCGCTCAGGTTCTGCCTTTTTTATTTGAGAGAAACCACCATGCAGTACGCCACTATCACAGGTTGGGGCAAATGTGTTCCACCAGCCACGCTGACCAACGATGATCTTGCGACCTTTATCGAGACATCCGACGAATGGATTAAATCTCGCACCGGCATCAGCCAGCGCCATATCAGTCATGTTAACACCTCTGAACTCGCTTCAGTTGCAGCACAACGCGCGCTCGCAGCTGCCGGTATCGATGGCAGTGAAATCGACATGATTATTCTGGCTAGCGCCAGCCCAGACACTTTGATCCCGAATATCGCATCAACTGTACAAGCTAATATTGGCGCCAGTTGTGCCGCGTTCGACATCAATGCTGCCTGCAGTGGCTTCTTATATGGCTTAGGTTTAGCCAGCTCACAAATCAAGAGTGGCCAGAGCAAGAAAGTATTGGTGATTGGTGCCGAGCGTCTCTCTTTCTATTTAGATTGGTCACGCCGCGAAACTGCCGTGTTATTCGGTGATGGCGCAGGTGCCGTTGTCGTTGAAGCAACAGATGTTGCCGGTGGCGTGCTCGGTTATGAGCTGAATAACGATCCTGAAGGTCGTGACATTCTTAAAGCTGGCTTTGGTACGGCGATGGACAGATTCTCTGCCGAGTCATTGGATTTCTTTATTGAATTCGATGGCCAAGAAATCTTCAAACGCGCGATTAACGGCATGAACAAGTTAAGCACTAAAGTGCTTGAAAAATGTGGCGTTGATAAAGATGAAGTGGATCTTGTGATCCCGCATCAAGCCAACGAGCGCATTATCGATACCTTAGTCAGCCGGATGAAAATTCCGAAAGAAAAAGCCTTCGTTAACATTGCCAATTATGGCAATACCTCGGCAGCAACCATTCCAATTGCGATTTGTGATGCGTTAGAGCAAGGCGTGATTAAGCCGAATCAAACCATACTCTCTTGTGCCTTTGGTGCCGGCTTAACCTCTGCCGCACTCTTGCTGCAATGGGGCGATCGCGTGACGCCTATCACTATCAGTGATGCCGAGTTACCGCCTTGCGATAAAACGGGCATAGAGTTAGTTAAACGCGCTGTGGATTATTTTTGTAAGCCGTAAACGGTTTCTGCAAAACGATAATATCTTGTTTTACTAAAACAAAAAGCCATCTTAATCGATGGCTTTTTTAGTTTATGACGACAAAACTTATTCATTCAGCTTGGTCATGATCATCTCATCCCAATAAATACCTTGATTAAAATGCTCGGCGAGTTTTTGATTTAACTCATTAAAACCTTTAACCACCTCTTCGCCCTTTTGACTAATACAAGACCAGACAAATCTATGGCAGTTATTGTCAAATAAATCGTACTCACGATATTGATAAATCGCCTGCTCGGCGCGGGTCAACACAGCATCGGCGATGAGCGGTTGATGCAGATGATTACAGGCAAGATAGATTTGGCTGCCCGTTCGCCCCGCCAAGAAACGCTTTACCGACACTGCCCGCACCAACCCTGAACCGTGTAACTCCACTAAGCAATCGTCACCCAGCCAGATACCCGTATGTTCAATTACGCCAAAAACATAACAACAGACGATACTGCCTGGGATTGGCGCAACTTGTTTTAATCCCTTTTGCCATTGACTCGGCGCCGCCACCATAGCGCGATTGGCAACGGGATACTTAGGAGCCTTACCGAGTACTCTGTCGCGCTCAAGTTGCTGACGCTTCTCGCGCTCATCGGCCAACACAACCGCGCCAATGACGGCACTGCCCATCCAAAGCAAAGGTAACGGCATCATGTTCTCCTACACACTCAGTTTATTAGAGTGAAGTACAAGTTGGTTGGATTGCCAAGTTGGCGGCATTGAATTTAAGCTTTAAAGTTAAGCTTAGGATTAGGTTTCAAGTCTAGCCTGTCAGTAATTAACCTAAGATGAAATCAGAGTGAAATCAGAGTGAGATTAAAGTTAAATCAGCGTAAAACAGCATCACCCCAACTCGATTAACTCATCCACAAAGAGTGAGTTAAAACTGAAACAGCTAAGTCGATTGCCGCAATAAATCTGCCACAGTTAGTTGCCCCGCCCCGCCCATGGCCGCCATTTGCGCCAATAATAATTCTCCGCAAGCTAAGGCATCGGTCAACGCACTGTGGGCAGTATAAATGGGCAAACCGTAACGTTCGCGGCAAGCGCCAAGGCGCAAACTGCCCTCTTTAATCACTGAGTGTTCCCGTAGCAAACGATGCCTTTCAAGCAAGAGTGTATCAATGGCGGGTAGGACAAGGGCTTGATGATAAATCGCCAATAAATCATGCTGCAGAAAGCGACAATCTAGCGGAGCATGATGCGCGACCAGCACTCGACCATAGGTTTGATTGATAAACCAGTCCATAGCTGCCTCAATCGTCACCGCCTGCACCAGATGATTATCGAGGATCCCGTGGATCGTCGCGCTTTGGCCAACACTACCGCGAATTTGCACTAACTTTTGTTCGGCGCGCGCCAAAGGGATCTCGCCGCGCTCAATCGGCACTAAGCCAATACTGAGAATTTGATCTTGCTGCGGATTGAGACCTGTCATCTCTAAATCCATCGCCACCAAAGGTGCTTCGGATAACGGCATCGCCAGCAGAGGTAATAGCGATTGATAATAGCCCTTAAATAACTGATGTTGGCAACGTAGCGCCCGCCAATTAAGTTTCGTTTTCAGCAGCAGTGTATTCATATCAAAAACTTCGCATGAACTTCATCTTCATCCCCGCCTGCGCCTCATGTACCACTTTAAAGGCATCACGTAGCTGATGGCGAACCAGCGAAGATAAATGCGCGGGTAGCAGATAATTACTCACCTCTAGCCCGAGATTATGCTGATAACCTTGGTTCGATAACCGCATATGGGCGATAAACTCGTGGGCATCGGCAAGATTAAGCGCATCTTTACGATTGAGAATGTTTGCGTCCATCAAGGCACGGATACGTTTCGCAGTATTCACTTCTTTGATCCCTGCCGACAGGGCATAAACACGGGCAATATCATTGATTAAAGCATTGCCCTTATGCTTCAAATCTATGCCTTTGACTTCGCTGCCATCACGTTCGAGGACAAATTTGCGGAAAAAGCCCAGCGGTGGCGACTCCACCAGCGAATTACCTGTCATGCCCGCGAGGAAAATATCGTTATCACGGGTTTGAGCCAAGACTTTATCCTGCAGCGCATCAAATAAGGTTTGTGGGCCGTACACCGAGCGCATGTCGAAGAAGATACTGGCGTGCAGTAACGCCTTAGGCTCGGGCGTTATTACCCATTTTTCAAATACTTGTTGCCACTGTTTAAGCGACATTCGCCACTGTGGGTTTTGCGCCATAATGTTGCCGGGGCAAAACTCATAACCGCATTGGTCAAGCCCAGCGCACACCGCATGGGTTAAGGCATCGAAATAACCTTTGGCAAAATCATCCATCTCTTCTGCGACTAACAGGCCATTATCTTGATCTGAACACGCCGCTTGATCTTGGCGCCCCTGTGAGCCAAACGCCAACCAGCAAAAAGCCATGGGCGGCTCGCCGAGCAATTGTTGATTGAGCACGATTAATCGCCGTGTCAGCGCATCGGTGACTGACGTTAATACTCGGCCAATTTCTTCGGCTCTGGCATCGGCACTGATCAAATTTTGCAGTAACAGCGGAATTTGCTTACTGACGCTAATTAAACTGGCAAGATCCTGCTGGCGTTCAATCTCGCCAATCAACAGCAGCGGTTGCGAGCCCTGCCCGCGCAAGATGTCAGTACTGGTCACCATGCCGATAGCTTTATCTTGGTCGATAATGGGTAAGTGATGAATGTTATGCTCACTCATCAGCAACATGGCTTCAAAAATCAACGCATTGGATGAAATTGAGATCGGCGAAACTGTCATGGCTTGATGCACTGCGATATGGCCGTCGAGCCCCGCCGCTAATACCCGGTTACGCAAATCCTTATCGGTTAAAATCCCAACTAGCTTGTGATTATCCGTTACCAACAGGGATGACACTCGGCTGTTTCGCATTAAGAGTGCCGCCTGCGTCACGCTCGCGTGGGCATCAATAACAATAGGCGCGGATGACATTAACGTGCTGATCCGGCTAGTGGTTGTCAGATCTTTCGCCTTAAAGCGAGCCTCATGACGTAAACGTTTAGCAAATGCGCGGGTAAAAAACTTATCGAAGTTGCGGCTCTCGCTTCTGAGATGATCGAACAAGCTTTGGGGCAAATGATAAACCAAACCGTCTTCGAGAATAGCGACCTTGTTGACGACTTTCTCCCCCGATAACAAGGTCGAAAAACCAAAAAACTCCCCCTCGCCGACTCTATCGACCAGCACGCCTTCAGGATCGCGCACCTCAAAGGCGCCGCTACGCACCATATACAACTTGGGCGAATTAGCATCGAAATTGACATAACCAGAGGCTTTACTGTAATACCCGACAGTGACAGCCTTAGCACAGCGCACCACAACATCTTCAGGCAGAGTATCAAAAGGCACTAGCCCTTGTAGAAATTGCACTACGGGTTGTAACTCACTGGCATTCATAGGCAACACCTTCTGTTAGGCGAAACTTTTACTTATATGTCATCACTATAGCCTGCATTGTCGCTGCGCTACATTCGACTAAAGTCAGCCTTAGGATGCTCCCGTTAACTCCTCAATAGACTCATTCAACTACTGGACAAAATACTTTCCAAATGCGCAATAAAAAAGAGCGCCGAAGCGCTCTCTTATGTTGATGCAATGATTAAGCGATGAGCTTAGTGACCGCTCGCTTCACCCGAACCTTTAGGGAAACGAATCGATTCGACCATCTCCTGAACATGTAATGGCGTTGCCGTAGTCACACGACTCACTAACGCCGCCACACCGAAGTTCACTAACATACCCACCATACCGATACCTTCTGGTGAAATACCGAGGAACCAGTTAGCGGCAACGTTACCCGTTGGGTCAACAAACTTGAAGTAGATGATATAGCTGGCTGTAAACAGTAGACCCGTTAACATACCGGCAATCGCGCCTTCTTTGTTCATTGTCTTAGAGAAGATACCCATGATGATCGCAGGGAACAGTGATGATGCTGCTAACCCGAAGGCGAACGCCACCACCGCGGCCACAAAACCTGGTGGATTTACCCCAAAGTAACCCGCAATCACAATGCCCACACCCGCCGCTAAACGAGCAAACATCAGCTCTTTTTTATCGGAGATATTTGGCATCAAGTTTTTCTTGAGTAAATCGTGTGAGACCGAGGTTGAAATCACCAACAACAAACCCGCAGAAGTTGACAAGGCCGCCGCTAAACCACCCGCTGCAACCAAGGCGATAACCCAAGCTGGCAAGTTAGCAATTTCTGGCGTAGCTAATACTATGATGTCGTTATCGATCTTCATTTCGTTTTTACTAGCAGGATCTTCCATCTTACCAGCTGCGTAATAAAGTTTGCCGTCGCCGTTTTTGTCGTTCCACTTGATTAAGCCGGTTTTTTCCCAGTTTTTAATCCACTGCGGCGCAGACTCATAAGCCACACCTTGCGAATCAGCACCGTTAATGGTTTCAATCATGTTGACGCGAGAGAACGCTGACAACGCAGGTACTGTGGTATACATGATACCGATGAACACTAACGCCCAACCCGCAGAGATACGCGCATCTTTCACTTTAGGTACAGTAAAGAAACGCACGATAACGTGGGGTAAACCCGCAGTACCCATCATTAATGCGCCAGTAATACAGAACACATCAATCATGCTCTTAGAACCGTCGGTGTAAGGGGCAAAGCCAAGTTCAGTTGACACATTGTTGAGTTTTTCAAGCAAGTAAACACCACTATTATTACCGGCGGCATCGAGCAATTCAGCACCGAAACCCACTTGTGGAATAATGTGGCCTGTCATCATCACAGATAAAAATATGGCTGGCACCATGAAAGCGAAAATCAATACACAGTACTGAGCAACCTGAGTGTAAGTAATCCCTTTCATACCACCGAGTACGGCGTAGAAGAACACGACTGCCATACCGATATACACGCCCGTGTCGACTTCCACTTCTAAGAAGCGCGAGAACACCACGCCCACACCGCGCATTTGCCCTGCAATGTAAGTAAAACAGATAAAGATGGCACAGATAACCGCCACTGTGCGTGCGGCCTGTGAGTAATAACGCTCACCAACGAAATCTGGCACAGTGAACTTACCAAACTTACGTAAATACGGCGCCATACACAGGGCCAACAATACGTAACCGCCCGTCCAGCCCATTAAGTACACGCTACCGTCGTAACCGACGAAAGACACAATACCTGCTAGTGAAATAAACGACGCCGCCGACATCCAGTCCGCCGCCGTCGCCATACCGTTAACAACTGGGTGAACACCGCCACCTGCAACATAGAATTCTTTGGTTGAACCCGCTCGGGTCCAGATTGCAATCCCAATGTAGAGCGCAAACGAGAGCCCTACGATAATATACGTTAGTGTTTGAACATCCATCTCAACGCTCCTTAGTCTTCTTGTACGTTATATTTTTTATCTAAGGCGTTGGCTTTTGCCGCATAGACAAAAATAAGCGCAACGAATACATACATAGATCCCTGCTGTGCAAACCAGAAACCTAATTTGAATCCCATGAAATGGACTTCATTGAGTACATCAACCAATAAAATGCCGCATCCAAAAGAGACTGCCGCCCAAATGGTTAATAAGCTCAGAACGAGACGAATATTCTCGCGCCAATAACCTTTTGCCTTGTCATTGTTTTCAAAACCCATAGTGACTCCCCTGTGCTGTTTTAATTTTAAGTCTTGTTTAATCTAGCAACAGCTGGTGTGAGCACAATCACGACTTTCGTCTAACTCGTGATTCAAAACACTGTCCATTAATAGTGAATAGAAATAAATTCAACGAGTTAACAATGATTTTACATTTAGATACAGTTTCAACTTTTTCAACAGGTTAGACCAATGTCGAACAAGAATGAGTGGGATGTAGGTAGATAAGGCGGAAAAACAAGCAAGAAAAAGGAATAACGTGTTGTCTGAGCAGGAAAATTTAGAAGTTGAATCAGCCTTAAAGATGACTTTAGACTGACTGCACGTCACTTGATTTAGGATTTTCAGTGCTGAGGATTGATGAGATATCAGCATTCGTTCTTCAATCAATAGGCAATTTAAATCACTCATCCAAGTCGCGCTAGGCTGGTAGCAAAGCCGTTTCATTTCAGCATTTCACTTAATAGTTATCGCGTAGTTTGATTCACAATTGCTGTTTCAATTTCAGGCATAAAATAACCCAGCCTAGACTGGGTTATTAACGCTAGATTAGCGAATAGCGGGATAAGTTTCCCACTGCGGCTCGCAAGGCGCTTATTCGTTAGCCGCGATGAACCTAGTCTCCATTTATTAAACGCGGTTACTTCGCGGCTAAAAACTTAACTAATGCCGCCAACTCTTCTGGCGTGTGCGCGGTCGACGTCAGCATATAACGGCCATTAACCAGTAATGAGGGTACGCCCTTGATCCCAGCAAGCTCAGCTTGAGAGTCATAATTCATTAGGGTGAATTTGGCATCGACGGAATTCATTGCGGCATTAACATCATCCACCTTAGCGCCTTGGGCAACAAAGAAGGCTTTAACCTGTTCAGGCGCAGTAAATTGCTCACCTTTCTCATGGATTTGCTTGAAAATAGCGCCATGGGTTTGCTTGGTCATCTTTAATTTTTGCGCCACATAGTAGGCAAGCTGGCTCAGTTCCCAAGCAGGACGGCCAGCGCCCACAGGGGTACGCTCAAAAGCCACATCTTTGCCGAGCAGTTGCACTGTCAGGTCCATAAGCGGTTCTTGCTTATAGCAATGTGGGCAGTTATAGGAGAAAAACTCTCGTAGCACTGGCTTTTGTGCTTCGGTAATCCCCGCCACAGTGACGTAATCTTTGCCTTCTTCGAAACTTGCGGCCTGCAGTGCAAAGCTGGCACTCAACATTAATCCGCACGCCAATGCGGCTATAGGTCGAACTCGATTAAACACGCTCATTATATTGTCTCTTTTTATTCGTCATTGGTTTAAATAAGGATGACACATTCGCTCAAGCAAAACTTGGAACCCAAAGATAACCTAAAAGTTCGGCTTTTACCTTTAACAATAATTAACCTTTCTCAACATGCCGCTAGCATATCCAGCGGAGAAGCATACTGATATCGAAAGCCTAAATCTGTGACAATTGCGTCACCTTGGATGACTTTACTCGGCATGGATTGTTGATTAAATTCGGGCGCGACTAAACCAAGGGACTCGGCGGCGGCTTGATAAAACTCAGCTTTAGTGGGGTGTGTCGGCGCGCAAAGGTTGTAAATCGGTGCCACTGATAATCCTGAACCCGTTGCCGCGAGAATCCGACTTACCGCGCTGACACAATCACTTAAGTGGACTAAATTCACTGCCACATTGGCGCCACTGACATCGGTTTTTCCGGCAAGAAAACGTCCAGGATGACGTTTGGGGCCTACGAGTCCAGCAAAGCGGACAATACAGGCATGGGGCAAGACTTGGAATAAAGCTTCTGCATCTAATAGCACTTGGCTGTCGCTAGATTCTGCCAAGGCATCGGCTTCGGTCATCACTTTATCTTTGGCCGGATACACGCCCGTAGTGCTGATAAACACAATCTGCTGATATTGCCAGCCTTGGGTTAATGCGATGAGTTGTTGCAGTTCTTCAAGATACGCGGCGTTACCACGCTTTAATCGGGGAGGAATATTGACCACTAAATAATCGGTTTGAAATAAACCGCTTAACGCCTGAGCATCGGGGGCAGAGGGTGCTTCGCTACCCAATTGCAGCGGATAGGCTTCAATCCCGACCTCAGTTAATGCCGATAATTCGTCGGCGCTGCGCTTACAGCCTGTGACTCTATAGCCCTCATGGACGAGCTGCTTTGCTAAAGCAAAACCAAACCATCCACAACCGACTAAGGCAACACTGGATTTTACTGCGCCATTTTCTGCTTTTACATTCGCCATATTAGCCCTAAGGGAATCATATCAGCGGATAGAATACGGAACTTAGCGCATAAGATTCAAGTTTGTAGCGAACTAAAATAAAAACTAACCCCTTTATCGACTTGCAAGGTACGAATAGCGCCCTCGGACAATTCTTCCGCTTTGATGGCTTTTTGCACTGTCACGCCTTCATCACTTAAGAAACGCAGCGATGCTTCACTCCCGTCCTCTTTACAAGCCCACACTTGGGGCTGACTCACTTCTTTGGTGGTCATGATCACTTTCGCAATACTGTCATCGGAGAGCTTTACTATAGTTCCAGGAGGATAAATGCCGAGAATTTTAACCAACACAGAAATCAGTGATTCTGAATGTTTACTCGCACGGTTTTTAAACAAATAACCTAATGCCACTTGAGGAGATGTCACTTGCTGACCACTGAGTTGCTGATCGTAATCATTTGCTAAACTCACGATCTGCGTAATGATTGGGATCTTATGCCCCGTCAATCCATCAGGAAACCCTGAACCATCAACAAATTCATGGTGATGCAAAATGACATTCAACACCTCTTTAGGGAATAATCCCGACCGATTCAGCATGTCAAAACCAAAATTAGGATGCATTTGCAAATAGCTGGCTTCGTGTGTCGTCAGCGCGCCACGCTTTCGGCGGATGACATCGGGCACTTTAAGCTTACCAATATCATGCAGCAAACTGCCAAGAGCGATATCACGCAACTCTCTTGGGGTTAAATCCAGTGCATGACCTATCATCATTGCCAACACAGCCACAGAGACGCCATGTTGGGTCACACTCACATCTTTCTCATCCATCCCAACCAAGGTAAGGAACGGTGTTTCAACTTCCTGCAAATGGCTTAGCAAGTCTTCGACCAGTGCCGCCGATAATCGATAGGCGCCTTCAGGATCGCTGACTATTTTGCCAAACACATTACGGGAGTTATTCACATTCATTAGAAAACGCTTCTGACTCAAACGCATCGCCTTACGGGTATCGGCCTTGAGATCCCGTTCGGGTTCGACTGCTATCTCGTCTTCAATGTCATCGTCCTCTTCAACAATATCCAGTTCGGCATTCGATTCCGATAACAAAAACACATAGGGAACGCCTAAGCCACGGATCATTTCGATTTGAGCGGCACTGCTGATATCAACGCGGTTAAATAAAAAGGGGTGATTCGTCCATGACAAGGGCAACTTGACTCTCATGCCAAGTTGAATTTCTGATAGTGATAATTTTTTTTGAGATACTTTTGCCACGCAGTATGACTCCTTTCAAATGTGATGCAGGACATAAACAGATGACCTCATCTGCGTATCCAACAGGGCACATTCAAGCTAAGTACATATAACTATAGATGATTCAAAGCGTTCGATGCAGAGTACAAATGAAAAATCCTTATCAAACTGAGGCATAAGACACATTAATTTGTGCCCTGCGCCTCAGAGTTAAATAAAGAGACTAAATAACAATAGGATAGGATCTTAAGGCTGAAGCTCTTTTTGTTCTATTTTTGGCTCTTCTTTTGGCCAGTCACGGAGATAATAACTGAGTCGCTTCGATTTAATGAGATAAATGCCCGACCAGAACAAGACTAACGCATCTAAAGCGAGGCTCCAATGGAACAAGAACTGACCATGGTTCAGCCGCTGCCCCAGCAAGACACCATCAATCATCAGCAGCAACCACAGACCCCATTTTAAATGCACAAAAATAGGTCTTAACCATTGAGGCGAACGGCGACGTTCTGCAATCACCACAAGATAAATCAAAACCGCGCCAAGTCCCGCCCCGAGTGCTAGCAAAAAATCTGACTTTTCAGGGTAGAAAATCCGCACTAACTCAGAACGGTCACCCATCTGGGTCAGCGAGGCGATAAAAATGCACCAACCGCGCGCAAGATAGGCCAAGAGTGCATATAAAAAGATCGGCGGTTTAATATGGCCTTTATCATCGAGCCAAGTGATGTGACTGAAATTCAAATAGGTTTCCAATTAGCAAAATCTAAAACAGCATATCAAGGAGATGGTGCCAATCGCGACTAATTCAATAGCCAAAGCAGACTATCTTTCCATGTCGTCATTTTTGCTGCGGCAAATAAAAATAGCGCCTTGGGCAAGGCGCTATTTAATGCTCACGATTCAGTGGTTTTTAAACTGTAAATGCAAAACGCCAGACCAAAGCCAACAGCCTATTTCAACCCACAGCAATCAAGCGTTCGCGGCGAGGAATGCCAATAACTCATCCTCATCCATCACTTTAACGCCAAGCTCCTGCGCTTTCGCAAGTTTTGAACCTGCCGCCTCACCTGCCACTAAGCAATCGGTATTTTTCGACACACTGCCAGCAACTTTTGCCCCCAGCGCCTGCAGCTGCGCTTTAGCATCGTTACGATTGAGTTGATTTAAGGTCCCGGTCAATACCCAAGTTTGACCTTTAAGCGGCTGCGCCTCTGCACTTGGCGCTTCAATGGCCGGCCAATGCACACCAGCGGCGATTAAGGCATCGATAACCTCAAGGTTATGCGGCTGAGCAAAAAAGTGGGCCACATGCTGGGCCACCACGGCGCCAACATCTTCCACTTCAGTTAACTGCTCCACAGTTGCTACCCGCAGCGCATCTAAACTGGCAAAGTGCGCCGCAAGGTTTGCCGCTGTCGCCTCGCCCACTTCGCGAATGCCCAAGGCATATAAGAAACGCGCAAGTGTTGTGGTTTTGGCCGCTTCAATCGCCGCCGCTAAATTGGTTGCCGACTTCATCCCCATGCGGTCGAGCATAGTCATCATAGAGGCGGTGAGCTTAAACAGATCCGCAGGACTTTGGACGAGTTCTTTATCAATCAATTGCTCGACGACTTTGTCGCCCATGCCATCGATATCCAAAGCCTTGCGGGATGCGAAATGCTTAATCGCTTCTTTACGCTGCGCTTCACAAAATAAACCACCGCTACAGCGCGCCACTGCCTCACCTTCAAGACGCTCGACTAAACTGCCACACACAGGGCAATTATGCGGAAACACAATGTCAGTCGCCGTTTCAGGACGTCTTTCGGGCACTATGGCAACAATTTGTGGGATCACATCGCCAGCGCGGCGGATGATCACAGTGTCACCGACTTTAATGCCTAAGCGGGCAATTTCATCGGCATTGTGCAGCGTCGCATTCGATACCGTCACGCCGCCAACAAACACTGGCTTTAAGCGCGCGACTGGCGTTACTGCCCCTGTGCGGCCCACTTGGAAATCAACCCCTTCGAGCAGGGTCATTTCTTCCTGTGCGGGGAATTTATAGGCAATCGCCCAGCGGGGAGATTTAGCCACAAAACCTAAACGTTGCTGCTGGGCAATGTCGTTAACTTTCATCACTACGCCATCGATTTCAAAGGCTAAATCGCCGCGACGAGTAAGAATGTCTTTATAGTAGTCATAAACTTGGCTTAATTCAGCGCAGATTTTGATTTCGCTACTAACGGGTAAGCCCCACGATTTAAGCTGCTGTAACTGCTCGAAATGGGTTTTAGCTAACGGATGAGAATCCGGCTCAACGACCCCTAGCGCATAGGCATAAAAAGCCAATGAGCGGGCGGCGGTAATTTTACTGTCAAGTTGACGCAAGCTACCGGCTGCAGCGTTACGGGGATTAACAAAGAGTTTTTCATCCTTGGCGCGCGCCCTGTCGTTCAGCGCTTCAAAGGCGGCTTTCGGCATAAAGGCTTCGCCGCGCACTTCAACAAGTTCAGGGAAATCTTTACCGCGCAGTTTAAGCGGTATCGATTTAATGGTTTTAACGTTTTCAGTGATGTCTTCACCCACTGAACCATCGCCGCGGGTCGCAGCGCGCTCAAGCACGCCATGGCGATACAAGATACTCACGGCAAGGCCATCAAGTTTAGGCTCGCAGCAAAAACTCACCTCACCGACTTTATCGGTGACACGTTTGTGGAAAGCACTGAAATCAGCCTCATCGAAGGCGTTATCCAGACTTAACATAGGCTTAAGATGAGTGATCTGATCAAACTTGGCGAGCGCCAATCCGCCCACCCTTTGAGTCGGTGAATCAGCCACAATCAAATGGGGATATAACGCCTCAAGCTTGAGTAAACGCTGCATCAGCCTGTCGTACTCAGAATCGGTAATGCTCGGCGCATCGTCCACATAGTAACGAATGTTGTGCTCGTTCAGTGATTGGCTGAGCGCCTGCATCACCTGCGATGCGTTTTCTGAGGTAACGTCTTCAGACAGAAGTGTATCGAGTTGAATGTCTTGCATATTCTTTATCCAGAATGCTTTAGATCACAAAAAGTAGATCACAAAAAATGAGGCCGCAATTAGCGGCCTCATCAATATATAAACCGCCAAATTGCGGCGTCGGCTAAGCGTTAGCGCGAATGCGGTGTAAATAATCTTGCTTTGTAAACTCACCCCAAGGCAGACGTTGACCGTCGAGCACCACGGCATCGATCTCCTCAGCGAGTTGGCGCGCAGAGTTAAGCATAATCGAGAAGTTCATTAAGGCATCGCCGTAGCAAGGTAAAGTCATAAAAAACACCACACCTTGGGTACTGAACTGCTCCATGTTATCAGGGTCAAATACGCCAGGTTTCAGCATGTTAGCAATAGAGAACAAGACTTTACCATTGCCTGCATTATCCACATGGCGATGGAAAATGTTCATATCGCCATATTTAAAATTCAAGGTTAAGAAACAAGGTAGCAGTTCGGCGCCGTTCAGCTGTTGGCCATCTTTTGCGACCACATGTAAAACCAGCACGTCGCGTGGCTCACCTAATTCATCTTCAGCGGCTTGTTCGACAAACGCCTCTTCTTGATGGTCTGCTTGATGTTCATTTTCTTCAAACAAGGCGGTTTGCTGCGGCGCGGCGCGTAGCGCCTGTTCTTGCTCTGCGGCTTTTTGCGCCACGATAGCAGCATGGGATTGACCCATTTGCGGCGCTGGAGTGCTAGTGTGAACATTCGTGTAAGTGTTCGCTTGTGTGCTCAAGACAGGCTCATGGCGCGAAACTTTAGTACCACGGTGTTGCTCTTTTGCAACAGGTGGCTGCAAGCTAAAATCAGGCTGAGCAGGAATAGGCTCGTGTTTCGCTTCTACTTTTAGCTCTGGTTTAAGCCCTTGTTTAAGTTCTGGCGATGTCAATTCTTGCGGCTTAGTCTCTAGCTTCACTTCCTGCTTCAAATAAGGATTGGCCGCGGGAGTCTCGTTGTTAGGCGCAAGTTCGCCAGCTTTACGCACTCGCACAGCGCCAATACCGTCGGCATCAAATCCTTCGGCATCAATTCGCTTAGGGCTCGACTCACCTTTCTCTGCCTGTTTCTTATAAAAATTGCCCATTGGACTATCTTTCAATGACTTAGGTTGTTGTCTTCTGATAGACCAAAATCCATGCACCAGCACAGCAACTATGGCTATGGCGCCTAAAACAAACAATACTAGTTGCAAATCTTCCATTGGTTACCCTGTCTTTGTTCTAGTTATCCAGCGTCAGCCATCGCCACCGCTTGCTCTATGTCTACCGCGACTATACGAGACACACCGGGCTCGTGCATAGTCACGCCTATAAGTTGATCAGCCATTTCCATGGTTATTTTGTTATGGCTGATATAAATAAACTGTACGCTCTGTGACATTTCTTTCAGTAATCGACAGAAACGTTCTACGTTAGCATCGTCTAATGGCGCATCCACTTCGTCAAGCATACAGAAGGGAGCAGGATTCAGCCTAAAAATTGCGAATACCAATGATAAAGCGGTTAAGGCTTTTTCACCACCCGAAAGAAGATGGATTGTGCTGTTCTTCTTACCTGGCGGCTGCGCCATGATAGTGACGCCGGTTTCCAGCAAATCATCGTCCGTTAACGCTAAGTAAGCTCGACCGCCACCAAACACCTTTGGAAATAAGCGTCCGAGATCTTCATTGACTGAGTCAAATGTCGTCTTAAAGCGGCTTCGGGTTTCTTTGTCTATCTTACGGATCGCTTCCTCTAAGGTCGCCAGTCCCTTATTTAAATCGTCATCTTGATGATCAAGATAGGATTTTCGCTCACTTTGCTGTTCAAATTCTTCGATAGCCGCAAGGTTAATCGCACCTAAGCGAACAATTTTCTGCCGTATTTGATCTAAATCACTCTGCCACTTGTCAGGCATGCCCTTCGCGGGCAGGTTTCCAAGGATTTCAGACAGAACAATTTGCTGTTCCTGTAAGGCTTCCAGCTGACTATTGGCTTGGCCTTTTATTCCTTCACGACGTAACTTTAACGTGCTCAGGCTTTGAGTCAAGCCCTCAAGCTTACCAAGCTCTTGTTTTTGCTTTATTCCTATACTGTTTAATGTCTCAGTGAGCCCACTTTGCTGCTGACGGACGTTTTTTAAGCCCTGTTGTTGCTCATGTTGTTGCTGCAATAACTGCGTTAACTGCTCAGTCAGCTGCACACTATTTTGTACGCCACTCAATTGGGCGACTTTGGCAAGTTCAGCTAACACTGACTCACGAGTGTGGATAAGTTCATTGACACGCACTTGCTGTAATTCAATTTGTTCGGTACTGACGGCCATGCGCATCGTTACAGCTTGTAAGGCAGAAGCTGTGGTCGATAACTGACGTTCAACCTCAGTAATACGCGCTTTCAATGCTTGATGGCGCACGCTATCGGCCTGCGTGTCTTGGGTGAGTTGTCGCTGAATATCAATACTCGCCTGCAACGCATCATCAAGCTCTGTTTCTTGCTCTGTCAATACTTCGCATTGCTCGCTCAAGCGCTCAAGGTCAATCAAGCTCGCGCTTAATGCCGCTTCAAGTTTGCTCTGCTGCTCAGCGCGCGCCTTCACTTGCTCAGTTAAGCCACTGAGCTGCATCGACTTTGTCGCTTTATCCAACTGTAATTGATGCAATTTTTGCGCGCCAGCAGTCAATTGTTGTCTTTGCTGCTGCAAGGTAGCCGCAAGTGCCGTCATCTTATCTTGCTGTAGGTGCAAGGATTGCTGCAAATCGAGGATGTTTTGCGCTAACTGGGCTTGCTCTTTGCTGAGCTGTA
Source organism: Shewanella baltica (assembly GCF_900456975.1). Classification (NCBI taxonomy): domain Bacteria; kingdom Pseudomonadati; phylum Pseudomonadota; class Gammaproteobacteria; order Alteromonadales; family Shewanellaceae; genus Shewanella; species Shewanella baltica. Next base: position 1,487,422 of record NZ_UGYM01000002.1, on the reverse strand, counting down.
CCAGTGACTGAGCGCCCTCTGTCTTAGTGATTAAAAAACCTTGCCCGAGGAGATACCCGTCGGCGGTGACAATCCGCTCATCGGTCTTTAACTGCGGCAGTAGCTGTTTTGCCGCGTGAATATCTTTTGCCCACTTAAGCCCCGCTAACCAAGGGGCAAGATTCACCTCAGCCTGTAAGTACTCACTCTGAGAGGATTGCGACGTTAACGCTTGAAACCCCATTTCGGTTTCAGTGACGCCAACGGGCAAGGTCAACAAACCATTGAGGGCGAGTTCGGCCGCGGTTTCCCAACCATTTTCAACGGTTAGACTCTGCCATAACTGCGGTTTATCACTTTGCTGTTCCTGCTTAGTCAACCACTGTTCAACCAGCTCATGGCGCGCTTTAGTCGCGGTTAATTGCTGCTGAATGTGCTCGGCGCTATGGCGGGCGTCATCCAAAGCTTGCGTGCTTGCGCTAACAATTTGTTCTTGCTGATGATTAATCTCGGTTTGTAGCCTAGTGGCGTCAGCAAGAGACGCTATTTCTTGTTGCAGTGATGTGATGTTTGAGGCGAGGTCGCTGTCCACTAAAGCGACGAGCTGCGCTTGCTGCTCACTGCTTTGCTGCTGTTTATGCTGTAATAATTGCTGCTGATGCGCTAACTGACTGCGGCGCAGTTCAAGCTGTAACTTATGCTGCGAAACATCCACGGCCTGTTGACGCGCAACTTCAGCCTGCTGCTGGCTGCGCTCTATGCTCATTTCCCATTGGGATTGCAGCTCATCCATGATTTCTTGCTGTTCATCATGCTGCGGCCCAAGCTTAGCAAGCTCAAGTTCTAACTCGCTAAGTCTCGCTTTATAGCCGTTGAGCTTATCGGTGTTTTGCAGGATCTGCTCTTTCACTTGCGCCAACTGGGTTTCGAGCTGGGCATCACGCTGCTTTTGATTCTGTAACTGTTGTTCTAACTTAGCGATTTCGGTGCCCGTCAGATAATAGGCTTCGACTGCGCGTTGTTCTTGCTCCGCTAATTGGGCGAGTTGCACTTGCAATTCAGTAGTTTGCAATTCATCGGTTTGCGCCAGCGACTGCGCCGCCGCTTGCTGCACTTCGATGGCGCGGATTTGCTCAGACAGACTCGCCATCTGATCTTGCAAATCTTGATAGCGCATCACGAGGAGTTCAGCATGGGTCTTGCGCTCGGCCTGTTTAAGCTCGCGATATTGCTTCGCGGCCTTGGCCTGCTGCGCCAGTTTATCTAACTGTTTGCCGAGTTCACTGCGAATATCGCCTAAACGCTCGAGGTTTTCGCGGGTATGGCGGATACGATTTTCGGTTTCGCGGCGGCGTTCTTTATAGCGAGAAATCCCTGCGGCTTCTTCAATAAAAGTGCGCAAGTCTTGGGGTTTAGATTCGATAAGGCGGGAAATAGTGCCCTGCTCAATAATGGCGTAACTGCGCGGACCAAGGCCTGTGCCCATAAACAAATCGGTAATGTCTTTACGGCGACACTTCTGACCATTAAGAAAATACCAAGACTCACCGTCTCGGCTCACCTGACGCTTAACGGCGATTTCTTCGTAACTGGCATACTGACCCGCGAGGCGACCATCTTTATTTTCAAAAATAAGTTCAACACCCGCCACAGACACAGGTTTTCGTGCGCTTGAGCCGTTAAAGATCACGTCGGCCATCGAATCACCGCGCAGATGTTTCGCCGAACTTTCACCCAATACCCAACGCACGGCATCGATCACATTCGATTTACCGCAGCCATTTGGGCCAATAATGGCGGTTAATGCCTGTAAAAAAGGAATTTTAGTGGGATCGACAAACGACTTAAAGCCGGCAAGTTTTATCTGTTTTAATCTCATGGTGCCAGTTAGCGCGTCTCTGAAGTCTGGCCCGAAAATGAGCCCAGTGGTGCAAATGCATTCTGCTGGCAACTTTAACAAAGCAGGCAGCATTTTGTAACGCTTTTTATTGAATTCATGCGGCTTTTAGCTTGTCATCTGCCCATGAGTTGATCACAATCGCAGTTATCTTTATATCAGGCTGTCTCTCAAGCTGTAGCCCAACTTTTTGGAAAGACGATATGACACAGAAGAAAACCTTGCCCTTCCCAGCCAAAAGCGGCGTTAATTATTTTCTCGATGGCTTTGGTTTAATTACACGTAAAGGCCTGCGCACTTTCGTATTTATTCCCTTGATGATCAACCTGCTGCTGTTTGCAGGCGTCATTTATGTAGCAATAGGCCAGTTGGACGCCATGTTCACTTGGATGAACGCCCAGCTGCCTGACTACTTAAGCTGGTTAAACTTTTTACTTTGGCCGCTCGCAGTGACCACTATGCTGGTTATGCTCGCCTTTGTATTTAGCTCGGTAATGAACTGGCTCGCCGCCCCCTTTAATGGTCTGTTGGCTGAAAAAGTCGAGCAGCTATTAACTGGCAAGCCGTTGAATACCGGTACTGGCATCGATTTAATCAAAGACTTACCGCGTATCCTTGGGCGTGAGTGGATCAAGCTCAAATACTATCTGCCCCGCGCGCTAGTATTTTTGTTGCTGTTTTTAGTGCCTATGGTGGGCCAAACGCTGGCGCCAATTTTATGGTTCCTGTTCAGCGCTTGGATGATGGCAATTCAGTACTGCGATTACCCCTTCGATAATCACAAGGTCAGTTTTAAGGATATGCGCTTTGCCTTGAATCAAACCCGTGGCACGAGTTTTAGCTTTGGCGCTACAGTTACACTGTTTTCGATGATCCCTATCGTCAACTTTATCGTGATGCCTGTGGCGATTTGTGGCGCAACGGCCATGTGGGTCGACAAGTATCGTGAAGCCTACCGCAATCATGCAATCGCACCAGAATAATTAAAGATACAAATACTTATCTAAAATGATGTGGGTTTGATATCGATTCCTGCAACATAAAAACAGCCTCAATTGAGGCTGTTTTTATTGATAGGCTTTTTATTAAAAAATTTTCTATAGAGAGATTTTTTATTGATAAAGATCGCAGAACAATCTGCGCTGCCAAGTTCAGCTTAGCACTTCTGCAAAATCACACTGCCGATGGAATATCCCGCGCCAAAAGAACTTAATAAGCCTAAATCACCCGCTTTAAAGTCGCTGGAATACTTATGAAATGCAATCACAGAGCCCGCAGATGCGGTATTGGCGTACTCGTCTAATACGACAGGCGCTTGTTCTGCTGACACATCATCCCCAAGCAGCTTTCTCACCACAAACTGATTCATGTTGATGTTCGCTTGATGCAACCACAAACGCTTGAAAGACTGCGGTGTTAACGCTTGTTCGGCCAGATGTTCATCCAAATGTTGATAAATCATCGGCAGCAGCTCTTTAAACACTTTGCGCCCTTGTTGGTGGAACAGTTTATCGGCTTGATGGGCAGCACTGGGATCGCAGCGATTCAAGAAACCAAAATTACTGCGAATATTATTCGAATAATCGGTAAAACAGCGGCTTGAGAGAATTTTAAACACATTGTCAGATTGAGCTAGGCTTTGCTCTTCCAGTACCAGTGCGGTCGAGACATCACCAAAGATAAAATGGCTGTCACGGTCGCGGTAGTTCACCTGCGCCGAACAAATCTCTGGGTTGATGACGAGTACTCTTGAAGCTGAGCCCGTCGCAATCGCATTGGCAGCGGCAACTATTGCAAAGGTTGCCGATGAACACGCCACTTGCATGTCGTAACCATAACCGCGCGTACCGAGTGCACGTTGAATTTCAATTGCCATCGCAGGATAGGCACGCTGAGTATAAGCACAGGCAACAATCACCAGATCAATCTGTTCGGCTTTGATATTGGCATTGTTAAGTGCCATCAATGCGGCTTCAACCCCAATTTCAGCCTGCATAGATAATTCGTCGCTGCTGCGCTCTGGAATTAACGGCATCATGACTTCGGGATCGAGAATGCCCTCTTTCACCATCACATATCTGTGCTTGATGCCTGAGGCCTTTTCAATAAATTCGCTTGAAGAATAGGACAAAGCCGCGACATGGCCTTGCTCGATTAAGCCTGCATTTTCAATATTATAAATATCCACATAGGCATTGAAGCTCTCAACTAAGGCTTCATTAGAAATACTGTGGGGCGGCGTAAATAAGCCACTCCCCGAAATCACGACCTGTTTCATAGGTGCTCCGAACGGGTGCTTGTTGTAAGGTGAGCAGAGGCGGCATCATCACTCGTAAGCGCTGGCGCTAACTCACTTTGCCCCTGTACTTGCTGCTCTAATCGTTGCTTTTTATGCATTTGTGCTAAGTCTATCACGACTGTTGAAGATATTTTATCTTGGATCCCCTGCCGATTGGCATCCCAAAATATTTGCATAAAGCCAAGTAAGCCAGTGGTGAAGCCTGCGGCGTAACCACCATAACGGCCAAAGGCGGCCCATAAACTGATTTTAGCGCCATCGAGCTGGATCACCCGAATGCCAAGCATCTTCTTCCCTAAAGTTTGACCATCAAACCGCGCGGTAAAGACGGTAAAGTAAAACGCCGCCCAACCAAAGCCCAATCCCATATCACTCATAAAGCCTTTAACCCAAGCGATAACACTGTGGGTGGTGGATTCATCGTCATCATCGACGCTTTTCACTCTTGTGCTTGGCGAAGGTACTGTTTTGGTTGTACCTGTCGTTTCGGTTACTTTTGCAGTGTTAGCCGCAATACCTTGCGCGGGGTCAGTTGGTTCAATATTTTCAATGGCTTGTGTCGACTTAGGCTCAGACTGAGTATCAAGCGTTGGCAGCTCAGCTTGGGGCGCGATAACCGGCCACAAGGTGCCATCAAGGACTTCCATCTGGAGCTTTTCGCTGTCTGCGGCAGACAAACTACTGTTGGTTATGGCGCTTAGGACTATCTCCCGTCGCTCAATCTCTGTCATGCCCTTTGATGCTGAAGCATTTTCTATCACCTCGCGCAGGGATTGAACTTGAGTTTTACCACAAGCGTAATTATCACAAAGGCTCAACGAAATGATGGCCGGAAGCGAGGTAAGAATTTGTTTCCCCAATGCTGCCCCCTCTACTACCTGCTCATTATCGGTATTGTTTGAGCCATTAACATTAAGCAGGTTATCGGCGGTCGTGAGCAGCATAAAAGCCAACATCGCGGCATATAGTCCCCATTTGAGTAAACGACCCAATTTATGACTGCGTTTCTCAATATAAATGATACCGACCACCAGCAATACAAACATCCAATCCATCTGCTCCGCTAACACTGTGATCAGCAAGCCATCAATCAACATGGCTAAAGCGCGTTTTAGCGGCGCCGCCAATGGCGTATAAAGCACAGTGTCTGCAATGGTAAAAGCATGGGGAGTCACCATAGTTTTTGGGTCTTTGCCCAAATCCGTTTGCTGTTGTTTCATGTTTGCGTCTTATCCGATACGAGTGATAGGCTTGTTTTACGATTGATACATCAAGAAGTTATCCTTGCGAATGCAACAATCTTTTCTATGTTAGCAAGAGGTTAACACAGTTAAACTGGCTGCCAATCAGGGTTTGCGAATAACAGCACATCCTTTAATAACCAAATCGAATAAAGAAGAACAAACAATCACTTCTAAAAGCGCCACAGCAGATTATGATTCAGTAGTGCCAACATAGGAGCAAGCAATCCATGAGCAAAATTTTCGAAGACAATTCATATACTATTGGTAATACCCCGCTAGTACGTTTAAACCGTGTTAGCCAAGGTAAAGTGCTGGCCAAAGTCGAAGCGCGTAACCCAAGTTTCAGTGTTAAATGCCGTATCGGTGCCAATATGATTTGGGATGCCGAGAAAAAGGGTCTACTGACTAAAGATCACGAGCTGATTGAGCCGACGTCTGGTAACACAGGTATTGCGCTGGCGTATGTTGCCGCGGCCCGTGGTTATAAGCTTACCCTGACGATGCCAAATACCATGAGTTTAGAGCGTCGTAAACTGCTCAAAGCCCTTGGCGCAAATCTCGTGCTGACAGAAGGCGCGAAAGGCATGAAAGGTGCGATTGATAAAGCGGAAGAAATCCGTCAATCGGCTCCTGAAAAATACATTTTGTTACAGCAGTTTAATAACCCTGCTAACCCAGAAATCCACGAAAAAACCACAGGTCCAGAAATCTGGAATGATACCGATGGCGAAGTGGATGTGTTTGTTGCCGGTGTAGGTACGGGCGGTACGATTACAGGTGTCAGCCGTTACTTGAAAAAAGTAGCAGGCAAAACCATTACCTCAGTGGCGGTTGAACCAGCAGATTCTCCTGTGATTGCGCAAACCTTAGCGGGTTTACCGGTACAACCTGGTCCACATAAAATCCAAGGTATTGGTGCAGGCTTTATCCCTGGTAACTTAGATTTAGAGTTGATTGACCGCGTAGAAGCTGTCACCAATGATGAAGCCATCGACATGGCCCGTCGCTTAATGCAAGAAGAAGGCATTTTAGTGGGTATTTCATCGGGTGCCGCCGTTGTCGCCGCAAACCGTATCGCTGAATTGCCAGAATTTGCGGGCAAAACCATTGTGGTAATTTTGCCATCGGCTGCCGAACGTTACTTATCTTCAGTTTTGTTCCAAGGCCAATTCGGCGACGAAGAAAACATTCAATAGTCGACGTTAGATTCCCCTTTAAAATACCCAGCCCTTTAAATACCCAGCCTCTGCTGGGTATTTTTATTTGTGACATTGCATTAATTAGATCCCGACTGCAGAGCGCAAACAAGTTCCGGCTCAAGTTTGGATGCAGCTCATAGTTCTCAGTATCACCAGTAGCATTAGCGGCTCAGTGAGTTATAAAGAACGGATATTCTCGTCAATCCATTCCTTTTTATGCCTTTTTACCGCACTCCAAGTCATATCAGCGCCTTTAATGCTAAGTTTGAAGCGCAAAAAATCGCCTTTGGCCCCATTAGTTTCCAAGTCGCCCACTGCCTGCTCAAATTCGATGTGTTAGCGCAAATAGATAGCGCGGCTGAACGTGGTATCACTGCGGCCGAGTTAAGCCAATCGACACCACTGAGCGAGTACGCCCTTGGAGTCTTGCTGGATATGGGGCTCAGCATGGGGCTCGTTTGGCAGCATGAGTCTGGCTATGTGCTCGACAAAACGGGGCACTTTTTACTCCATGACGACATGGCCGCCATCAACCTTAACTTTGTGCAGGACGTTTGTTATCAAGGCCTTTTTAGCCTTGATACCGCACTACTCGAAGGCAAGGCCGCAGGACTTAAAGTTTTCGGTGACTGGGATACTATCTACCCCGCCTTGAAGGATTTACCACCCAAAGCGAAACAGAGCTGGTTTGCCTTCGATCATTACTATTCGGATCATGCCTTTCCACAGCTTCTGCCGTTAGTGTTTGCCCATAAGCCAAGCCATTTAGTGGATATAGGCGGCAACACAGGCAAATGGGCGCTGAGCTGCTGTGACTATGACGCCAACATTGAAGTCACGATCATGGATTACCCAGGACAACTTGAAGTGGCGACGCAAAATGCCATCGCACGGGGCGTTGCCGCGCGAGTCCATACCTTTGCCACCGATCTGCTGGACGACACCCTGCCTTTTGTCGATGGCGCGGATACTTACTGGATGAGCCAGTTTCTAGATTGCTTTTCAACAAGCCAGATCCTGAGCATTTTACAACGCACGGCAAAGGCAATGACGCCAAACAGCCAACTCTTTATCGTCGAAACCTTTTGGGATAGACAGCCATCGGCCGCCTCTGCCTACTGCGTAAATGCCACTAGCCTCTATTTCAGCGCCATGGCCAATGGCAATAGCCGCATGTATCACTCTAAGGATTTATTGGCCCTGCTTCACCAAGCGGGACTGTATGTGGATGAAGATACAGACAATCTTGGCCTAGGGCACACGCTACTGCGCTGTAAACTCAAACCTAAGTTTAATGGCAACCATTAAGTAAATAAAATTTACTTAATGAATAAAATTAATCAAATTTATTTATCATTGATACCCGCAGTAAACTGAGGACATCAAAACAGCGCCCCAAAAAAGCGATGTTAAGCATTGTCAGTATTGAGAGGTATTCAACATGACTTCAAAACGCAAACGCTGGACATCCCACGCAGCTAAACTTCCCAGCCCTATGGCAGGGCTGGCACTTGCCATTGCCAGCTTAGGTTGGACTTGGGAGAACATGACACCTTCACTTAATGGCGCAGGACAACTCACAGGCGCCATCATCGCCTCTGTGTTGCTGTTACTGCTCATGGGTAAGTTTATGCTGCATCCGACTATTCTAAAGGACGAACTCAGCCACCCAGTGATTGGTAGCGTGATCCCCACCTTCGCCATGGGGCTGATGGTCGTGTCTAAAACACTCGGCGATTATTTCCCCCAAGCTGGCTTAACCCTGTGGCTAGTGGCCATAGGTATACATGTGATCTTCTTAAGCGCGTTTATCTACTACCGCGCCATCGATTTTAAACTCGAGCACATGGTACCAAGTTGGTTTGTGCCACCGATTGGCATCATAGTCGCGGCGGTGTCTTTCCCTGTATCTGACTACCAATGGCTAGCAAACGCCATTTTGGTTTTTGGGATGTTAGCTTACTTAGTCATGCTGCCTTTAATGCTCTATCGCCTCATTTTCTGTCAGGCGATACCTGATGCCGCTAAACCAACCATCGCCATTCTCGCGGCGCCCGCCAGTTTATCACTCGCTGGCTATCTGACCGTTTGCGAGCAGGCGTCAATTCCCTTAGTCGCCTTACTGCTGAGCATCGCCATTTTGATGACGAGCATCATCTACTTGGCCTTCTTTCACCTGTTAAAGCTGCCCTTTAGCCCAGGATACGCCGCCTTTACCTTCCCAATGGTTATCGGTGCTACCGCGCTCTTTAAAACCTCCGCTTGGTTAACCCAGTTCAATAACATGGGTGAGTTAGCGATATGGATAAAATACTTAGCAGAATTCGAGCTTGTGATCGCCACCTTAGTGGTTGTCTATGTTGCTCTACGCTATTTAGGACACTATTTTCCAGTACGCTTTAAAGCGATAGAACAAACAACCATACTTGAGAGTAAATAAACAGAATTACAGTTTGTAAAATGTATTCGTTTAACATGAGAGATTATTTTCAAACTAGACCATAAACCAAAAGGAAGGTGAATATATATTCACCTTACTTTTATATTTAAGCGATTACACTTTTGATATTAATTTTAACAAAAGATTACTTATTAACCTTTACAAGATTGAGTGCTGTAATTATTGAGTCCATCACTACAAATCGTGGATAACAAAATTACATTAAATTAAACCGCACAAAAAACCTTATACCACCTAACACTTAAAGCTTTTAATTCCAAATATATAGAATGGCAAACCATATATTAATCAGCTTTTATCTTTTTTACATGAAAATAATTAAAAAATATTATTTTCACAACTCAACACTCGATCCAAAATAAAAAACAAAAACAAAACACCTCATTAACAAAGCGCGCAAGAACAAGAAACAAAAAGAAGTATCACAAACAAATTCCTCAGTAAATACACAAAACTTCCATGTTTATTGGCTCAAGACAAATCTACTTACAAACTTTAAATGATTTAAACTAACAAATTAACAACAAAATCCATTAAAGCTCAGTGTTGCACTTGTTATTTTCTTGTGGTTATATCCTGAGCTTAATTAAATGAGTGCTTATTCTTTACATAAGTAACCATTTAAGAAAAATAAAAATAAACATACAACATGTGTTAAGGGAGAATAAAATGCGCACAAATTCTACATTAGCCAAAGCCGTTCGCTTTGCATTAATAGGTGGAGCAACTACTGCAGCTTTATCAACAACAGCGGTATTTGCTGCTGAAGACGGCGCCAAAGTTGAACGTATTGCTGTAACAGGCTCTCGTATTCAAAGAACTAACTTAGAAACATCAACACCAATAACTATGTTTTCTGCAGCAGACATAGAAAAAACAGGGTTCTCTACCGTTTCTGAGTTTTTAAGAACTAATGCTGCGTCTGGTGGATTTAACGAATCATCAACCTTAAGTCAGGCAGCTGGTGCTTCATCAATTGGTGTAAAAGGATTTGATTCAGATTATACACTTATTCTATTGAACGGCCGTCGCATCGCAAAAAATACCGCAGGCGGTATTTTTACTGACGTAAACCAAGTGCCTATGGCAGCCGTTGAGCGAATCGACATTCTTAATGATGGTGCTTCTGCAATTTATGGTTCTGATGCCGTTGCTGGTGTAATTAACATTATCACTAAGAAAGACTTCGACGGTGTAGCATTGAGTGCTAAATATGGCGCAGCATCTGACCATTGGGATGGGAACGAATTATCCACATCAATTGTTGCTGGTGCAAGTAACGAAAAAACTAGCATTTTATTCTCAGCAGAACATTTTGCACGCGATGTAATACAAGGCTCCGATCGTGAGTTTGGTAGAACTTCATTCATTGAAGGACATGAAGGTGGTGAAGGCCGTTCTCCTTGGGGTATCCCTGGCTTTACCAATATTAACTCAGCACTAGTAGATGGTAAGCGTTTAGATAATGCTGCAAAAGGTCAAGGTGAAGCCCCTTGGTCTAGTTGCCCTCCTGAAAGTATTTCTGGTACTCGTTGTTTATTTGACACATCTTCTTTATACCAACTACAACCTAAGTCAGAACGACAGTCAATTTTCACTAGTATCAATCATGAGATGAATGATGACCTAACGTTTAATGGTCAATTCCGTTACACTCGTGCATATACTAAAACCTCTAATGCTCCGGCTCCAGGTCAAGTCGATGTATCTAACAGTCCATTCCTAGCGGATTTTTTACGAAATGACCGTTATAAAGATGACCAAGCAAAAGCTGAAGAAATTATCCGTTTAGTTGAAGCGGGTGAAGCCAACGTTATTGTCGGCCGTCGTTACCTTGATTTTGGGAATCGTGAAAAAGACAATACAAACGAAACATTCGAAACTGTTGGTGGTTTAAATTATAACATCGACGATAATTGGGGCTTAGACTTTGATATTGGTTTTTCTCGTTTAACCAACCGTCAAATTGGCTCAGCGGGTCAATTATTATCCGCAGGTGTTGCAGATGCATTCAATGATCCTAAGTCAAAACTGAATCCATTCGTTATTAATAACTGTAATTCAGCAGAATTAGCTGATACATGCCGAGATCTACAAGCATCAATTCATCGTACAGGCGAATATACAGTCTCTTTCTCTTCTCTTGTCTTATCAGGACTGCTCCCAGGAATTGAGTTACCTGGTGGTGAAATTGGTTTAGCTACTGGTTTAGATATACGCCAAGAGAAATATACCGACCGCTCAGATCCAGCCTCTGTAAATGGTGAAGTGATCGGCGGTGCAGGTTCAAACGGTGGTGGTAAATTTGATAACCTTGCAGGTTTCATCGAACTTTCATTACCCGTACTTGAGAATCTAGAAGTCAGCCTAGCTGCTCGCCAAGATAAAGCGGATTGGGAACTAGCGGATGCAAGTGATACGACTTATTCAGCCAAAGTATCATATCGCCCTATTGACGACTTATTGCTACGAGCATCATACGGAACAGGCTTTAAAGCACCAAACCTAAGCGATTTATTCCTATCAACATCGTTTGGTGTTACTAAAGCTATTGATACTAAGCTGTGTAATGCTGCTGGCAATGTTCAAAGCCACCCAGATTGTCAGCGCATCGAGTTAAACTCGAAAAGCGGTGGCAATCCAGAGCTAACACCTGAAACATCAAAATCTTACAACTTAGGTGCGGTTTATCAGCTAACAGACAACTTATCACTATCTGTCGATTTCTGGTCACTTCAAATAGACGACGTTGTAGGTAGCCTTGCTATTCAAGAGGTTCTGGATGAAGAAGCAAAAGGAAATTTGACAAACTTAGTCGTACGTAACTCAGAAGGCCGTCTAACGGACTCAGAAAGAAACGGTTATGTTCAAACTAACAGACAAAACCTGACAGAACAAAGTGCAACTGGCTTAAACTATGATCTTCAATATAGCAGTGAGTTCTCATTTGGTACTTTGAAGTCAAGCTTACAAGCAGAACAGTTCCTAAGCTATAAAACACAATCTTCAGCGGTACAACCTTTATGTGATGATATTGCTGATAATTCAATGCGCGACTATCGTATTAACGGCAGCATTTCATTAGAACAAAATGATTTTGTAACCTCACTTAATATGCGTTACCTCCCTGGGTACGAAATGTATGATAAGCGGAATACAGGTAACAAGTCTTGCCAATTAGTTGGTTACTACGACGTTGGCGCTGAAGTTAATGCTAATGGTGATTTAGTTAACCCTGGCAGAAGTCAACATGTGGCAGCTTATGTACAGTTTGATTTAACAACGGCTTACTATTTTGCGGATGACAATAAAGTTACCTTAGGGGTTCGTAACTTACTGGATAGACAGCCATCATTCAGTCAAGTAGATAAATGGCCTTTCTATGATCAAGGTGTCTATGACAATATCGGCCGCTTCGTTTATCTACAATATGATGTGAAGTTCTAATATCGTCTTTATCAATTAGAACCTAACCCAAAAACGGCATCTTCGGATGCCGTTTTTATTTGCTTCATTTACGAAGCCCAGTAAATAAGCATAAAAATGCCCAGCGATTTGCCGGGCATTTCTTATCCTTCAACGGGTCATTTAAAACATTCTAGGAATGCTTCGTCAGCTTGATTTCACTCGCATGTTGAGGTTTTTCGGTATGTGAATGGGGCGCAGAAAAGTGCTCATGGTGAGCTTTGTGTGGATCGCTTGATGTCGTTTTCCCCTGCTCTATCCACCAATAACCTAAACCCACAATCACACCGCCGCCGACAATATTACCTAGGGTGACTGGGATTAAGTTGTTGAATATAAAATTAGTTACAGTTAAATCGGCAAACTGCTCTTGAGTCACACCTAAAGATGCAAAGAATTCTGGGCTGGCGATAGATTGGATCATCATCCCCATAGGCACCATAAACAGATTAGCGATACTGTGTTCAAAACCGCTGCTGACGAACATGGCCACGGGTAAGATCAACAGTAGGGATTTAGTCAACACATCACGGCTGGCGAAGGTCATCCACACGCCTAAACACACCAACATGTTACACAAAATGCCTAAGCTAAAGGCTTGGATCCATGTGTGATGCAGTTTGTGCTGCGCCACTTTAAGGGCATTTAATCCCCAGTTACCACCATCGAGTTCATACATGCCCGCGGCGGTGATCAAACAAACCATCAGTATAGCGCCGACAAAATTGCCCGCATAAACCCGGCACCAACATTTGAGTAATTCAGCGCCAGAGACTTGTTTTTGTGCCCAGGCGACGGTACTGAGTACTGAACTGGTGAACAGCTCGCCGCCGCAAACGACCACTAAAATCAGGCCTAAACTAAAGGCTATCCCACCAACGAAGCGAACTAACCCCCAAGACGCATCGCCAGCACCTGTGGTCACTGTCAGATAAAATACAAAGGCTAAGGCGATGAAGGCGCCAGCAAACACAGCCAGACCAAAGGATTGCCAAGGCGCTTTAACCACTTTGCTGGTACCGTAAATTTCCGCCTGATTATAACAACTAAAGTGCGCTGAAACCTGTGGTGCTTCGTGGGCACTGTTTGTCACAGTGGAGGTTGATGATGGATTTGGGCTTTTCATTGCATGACTCCAACTTCAGATAAACAGACTTGAATGCGTAGCATATATCTCTCCTGCAGCGCCGTTGCGCAGATAGCACGAATCAAAACCGAGATGTTGATTTGCTGAAAATGATGATTCACTAAAGTCTCGCTTTGTACCATACAACGCGCTAATGCTGTGAAGTAGATATTGCTAAAGCGTGATGTTATTCACACCAAAAATGTGAAAACTTTGAAGCCAAAAACACAAAAGGTTAATTGGTCTTACCAATATCGGTCAATTTTAGCCATCAGAATGACATGCTATTTAGGTTGTCCATAACACCAAAATGGCTCGTATCCAGCTAATTCAACTCTCAAGTACACTCGTTATCAAACTCGCTATCAAACGGTTCACAAAATCAGCTTCAGTAAACTCAGATCTACTCAGTCGTTAAGCATTGCTTTGGCAGTAAAGCATAGATGTGGCAATAGATTGACTCGCACACTTCAATATCGACTGGAGTGACTCCGCCAGCGCTCCACGCCTCAGTATTGACAGTTTGGCCCAGCAGCAAGCGACAACATGCCTGATGAGTAGCAAAAGCCTTACTCAGCCACTCTTTTATGATTTTTAGCGGAATTCAGGTATTACCGTTTGGCCTGTGGGGAGAACCCTATGCCACTCCCTAAACATCAACGAGATTAGCGAATAAACTACAATTAATACAAATAGCTAACAATGAGCTTGTTTCCACGTCACGAACACAACAGCCACTGCTAAACCCTGCTTATCCGGCCATCACGCCACCCCAGCAAAAATCAATCTATACGAGGATAGATTTCTCCTAGAGAAAGGTGGACAGTAAATCACAACAACCAAAGGTTTAGTGATTTAAGGAGTGATAGGTTTGAATGTCACACCAAGTTGAAAAGCGTGCTGTATTCCTAATTGTGGTAAAAAAATGCTACCTAGCTAGCAAATTTGGGATTAAGCGAGCACAAACCAATCCGTTTAAGATGCGATAGCGACAGACCTATGTTAATATGCTTGTGGACAATTGGTCTTACCAATTACAAAAGAGATTGATCGGTAGCCGATAATCAAAGTAAGCGAATATTTGTCATCTTATCGGGTATCAATAGACAGACTTTTGGAGTGACAGCACTTCAAAATCCAGTTCCCATCATAGGGCGTCATCATGAAGGGAGCTTTATTTCAGGAATTAGCTATTGGCTTATACTCAGCATCGCTTCACGCTGATCGCCAATAACCTTTATCTCAACCAGAAGGTATTAGTACGATGACCGAAAAAACTGAACTGTTTGCCAACGCATGGGAAGGCTTTACCCCTGGCGATTGGAAATCTGAAGTCAATGTACGTGACTTTATCCAACAAAACTACGCGCCTTTTGAAGGCGACGAATCATTCCTTGCCGGTGCCACCGAAGCGACCACAACCCTGTGGGATAAAGTCATGGAAGGCATCAAACAGGAAAACCGTACCCACGCGCCTGTTGATTTCGATACTAAGATGGTTTCTACCATCACTTCCCACGACGCTGGCTACATCAACAAAGAATTAGAAACTATCGTTGGCTTACAAACAGATGCGCCGCTAAAACGCGCTATGTTGCCTAACGGTGGTATTCGTATGGTGGAAAGCTCATGCGCTGCCTACGACCGCGTGCTAGATGAAGACGTTAAATACATCTATTCAGAACTGCGTAAAACCCATAACCAAGGTGTATTCGATGTTTACACCCCAGAAATTATGGCTTGCCGTAAATCAGGTATTTTAACCGGTTTACCTGATGCTTATGGCCGTGGCCGTATCATTGGTGACTATCGCCGTGTTGCACTTTACGGTATCGATTACCTGATGAAAGATAAGTTTGCCCAATTCACTTCACTGCAAGCGCAGTTCGAAGCGGGTGAAGAATTATCAAATGTTATCCAATTACGTGAAGAAATCGCTGAGCAACACCGTGCACTAGGTCAAATGAAGAAAATGGCTGCCAAATATGGCTGCGATATTTCTCGCCCAGCAACCACTGCACAAGAAGCTATTCAATGGACTTACTTCGGTTACTTAGCCGCAGTGAAAAGCCAAAACGGCGCGGCGATGTCATTAGGCCGTACCTCTTCATTCCTCGACATCTATATTGAACGCGATCTGAAAAATGGCACCTTAACTGAGCAACAAGCTCAGGAAATGATTGACCATTTCGTGATGAAACTGCGTATGGTACGTTTCCTACGTACTCCAGAATACGATGAATTGTTCTCTGGCGACCCAATTTGGGCGACTGAGTCAATTGGCGGTATGGGCTTAGATGGCCGTACGTTAGTGACTAAATCAAGCTTCCGTTTCTTGAATACCCTTTACACTATGGGTCCAAGTCCAGAGCCAAACATCACAGTATTGTGGTCAGATAAACTGCCCATCGGCTTCAAAAAATATTGCGCCAAAGTGTCTATCGACACTAGCTCAATCCAATATGAAAACGATGACCTAATGCGTCCAGATTTCCAATCAGACGACTATGCTATTGCCTGTTGTGTAAGCCCAATGGTTGTGGGTAAACACATGCAGTTCTTCGGTGCCCGCGCCAACTTAGCTAAAACTATGTTGTATGCGATTAACGGCGGCGTTGACGAAAAACTGAAAATCCAAGTTGCCCCTAAAGCCGACCCTATCACTGACGCCGTATTAAACTACGACGACGTGATGAATCGCTTAGACGGTTTAATGGATTGGTTAGCGACTCAATATGTCACAGCACTGAACTCAATCCACTTCATGCACGACAAGTACTCTTACGAAGCCGCGCTAATGGCACTGCACGATAGAGACGTACGTCGCACTATGGCTTGTGGTATTGCGGGTCTGTCTATCGCAGCCGACTCACTGTCTGCCATTAAATTCGCCACAGTAAAACCTGTTCGTGATGAAAACGGCATTGCAGTTGATTTCGAAATTAGCGGTGACTATCCAAAATTTGGTAACAACGACCCACGTGTTGATGATATCGCCTGTGATTTAGTTGAACGTTTTATGGCGAAAATTCGCGACCGTAAAATGTATCGCAATGCGATCCCAACTCAGTCAATTCTGACCATCACCTCAAACGTGGTTTATGGTAAGAAAACCGGTAACACACCAGATGGTCGTCGTTCAGGTGCGCCATTTGCACCGGGTGCAAACCCTATGCATGGCCGTGATGAAAAAGGCGCAATCGCTTCTTTAACCTCAGTGGCAAAACTCCCATTTGCCCACGCTCAAGATGGTATCTCTTATACCTTCTCAATCGTGCCAAATGCACTGGGTAAAGATGATGATGCTCGCCGTACCAACTTAGCGGCATTGATGGACGGATACTTCGACCACAATGACAAAAAAGAAGGTGGCCAACACTTGAACGTCAACGTGATGAACCGCGAGATGCTCGAAGATGCCGTTAAGCATCCAGAAAAGTATCCACAGCTGACCATCCGTGTTTCTGGCTACGCAGTGCGCTTCAATTCACTGACACCAGAGCAGCAACAAGATGTGATCACGCGTACATTCACCAAAGGTCTGTAAGCTAAATTAGTCAAGGCTGTAGTACACTGTGCTACAGCCTCACTTATTTTAACAGGAGTCACAATGGCAGTTATCGGTCGGATCCACTCAGTGGAATCCTTTGGCACAGTCGATGGTCCAGGCATACGATTTATCACCTTTATGCAAGGCTGTTTAATGCGCTGCCAGTATTGCCACAACCGTGACACTTGGGATCTTGATGGCGGAAAAGAAGTTCTGGTCGATGAGTTAATGAGTCAAATCATCAGCTATCGGCCTTTTCTCGATGCCAGCAATGGTGGTGTTACGGCCAGTGGTGGTGAAGCCATTTTACAGGCAGAATTCGTCGCCGAATTATTCACAGCCTGTCAGCAAGAAGGTATTCATACCTGTTTAGATACCAATGGTTTTGTACGTAAGTACACGCCAGTGATTGATGAGTTACTCGACCACACTGACTTGGTCCTGCTCGACATCAAACACATGGATGATGAAAAACATATTGAGTTAACCAAAGTCAGCAACCATAGAACATTGCAATTTGCGCAGTATTTGGCAGAGCGTAATCAAGCAACTTGGATACGGTATGTGGTGGTGGGCGGATTTACCGACGATGAAGCATCGGCATTACAACTGGCCGAGTTTATCAAGCCCATGAAAAACATTGAAAAGGTAGAATTACTACCCTATCACGAATTAGGTAAACACAAGTGGGAAGCCATGGGCGAAAGCTATCAACTCGATGGCATATCACCACCGAGCCGAGAAACCATGGAAAAGATCAAAGCCGTATTTGTTGGGCAAGGGATTAACGCGATTTATTAATCCACAGTAATAGAAAAGCCAAAACAGCGGCAACGGCCTAAAGTTCTTCCCAATAACTGGCATCTAAACGCTCAAAGGCTATTTTTAAAATCAGGGCCATATCGAGATAACAGGCTTTAGCGCCTAAAGTTTGGCAATTGATACCCATGGACGACAACTTCGCACTCAACTGGTTACTCCAGTCGAACAGCGTTAATGGTAATGGATGGCGCGCTCGCCAACCTAACCACAGCAGCCCCTGTAACGGTAAGCTGATGAAAAATAAACCGAGAGTGACAGCTTGGGGTAGAAATGCCCAACCGTGAATATACAGCTGGCTCATACTCACAAAAAACGCCAACACTGGCATCACCAGTATGGCAAGCTGAGTAGCTCGGACGACCCGATACTCAGGGAAATAAAAACCCAGTTGTCTAACCATAGGCCAAGTCTTCATATATTGATGACCATCACCTAAGGTTTTGAGGATCTTAATGCTCAATTTTAGACACCAACTACAATGGAATACTGCTTTTACCATAGCACAATCTGGCGAATCGCCCCAAGACTGTTATGGTAAAAACACCGCAGATCCTAATTTTTTTGAATCGTTATATTAAACACAATGGCAAAGGGTTTACACATGTCAAATAATCTGGTTTTAGTTCTCAATTGCGGTAGCTCTTCTCTCAAATTTGCCGTCATTGACGCGCAAACAGGTGACGATCAAATTTCTGGCTTAGCCGAATGTTTTGGTTTAGAAGACTCGCGCATTAAATGGAAAATCAACGGCGAAAAACATGAAGCGGCCTTAGGCGCATTTACGGCTCACCGTGAAGCAGTTGAATACATTGTTAATAAAATCCTTGCGGAACAACCTGAATTAGCAGCGAAAATTCAAGCTGTTGGCCACCGTATCGTTCACGGCGGTGAAAAGTTCACTCGCTCTGTGATCATCGACGAAAGCGTGATCAAAGGTATCGAAGATTGTGCTTCACTAGCCCCCCTGCACAATCCTGCTCACCTTATCGGCATCCGCGCAGCCATTGCCTCTTTCCCTAAATTGCCACAGGTTGCTGTATTTGATACCGCATTCCACCAAAGTATGCCAGACAGAGCTTATGTCTACGCCCTGCCTTACAAGTTATACCGTGAACACGGTATCCGCCGTTATGGCATGCATGGCACGAGTCATTTATTCGTTAGCCGTGAAGCAGCAAAAATGCTCAACAAGCCCATTGAAGAAACTAACGTTATCTGTGCTCACCTAGGCAACGGCGCGTCAGTGACTGCCATCAAAGGCGGCAAAAGTGTCGACACTTCTATGGGTTTAACCCCATTAGAAGGTTTGGTCATGGGCACACGTTGTGGCGATAT
The DNA here is from genome assembly GCF_900456975.1 of Shewanella baltica. Lineage (NCBI taxonomy): Bacteria > Pseudomonadati > Pseudomonadota > Gammaproteobacteria > Alteromonadales > Shewanellaceae > Shewanella > Shewanella baltica. The sequence goes on along the minus strand of NZ_UGYM01000002.1, from coordinate 1,468,045 downwards.
TGACCCTTCAATCATCTATCACTTAGTTCATCAACTGGGTTACACCTTAGAAGAAGTGAATAACCTGATGAACAAGCAAAGTGGTCTGCTGGGGATTTCCGAGCTGACTAACGATTGCCGCGGCATCGAAGAAGGTTACGCCGACGGTCATAAAGGCGCGACCTTAGCCTTAGAAATCTTCTGCTACCGTTTAGCCAAATACATCGCCTCTTACACTGTGCCACTGGGCCGTTTAGATGCAGTCGTCTTCACCGGCGGCATTGGTGAAAACTCAGACTTAATCCGTGAAAAAGTGCTCAACATGCTGGAAATCTTCAATTTCCATGTCGATAGCGAACGCAACAAAGCGGCGCGTTTCGGTAAGAAAGGCATCATCACTCAAGATAAAGGCACGATTGCCATGGTGCTCCCAACGAACGAAGAATGGGTAATCGCCGAAGATTCAATTAAACTGATCAACAAATAAAAAATGACCTAAGCCGTTTGCTCACCCAAACGGCTTTACGCTTTACATAGCCATACTCACAAGCAAATTTGCAGAAACTCTTCTGCCAAAAACCATCGAAACTAGAGGTTTTTATGTCTCGTAATATTATGTTAATCCCCATAGGTACCGGAGTCGGCCTGACCTCCTTAAGCCTTGGGATGGTTCGCGCACTGGAGCGCCACGGAGTTAAAGTTCAGTTCTTTAAGCCGATTTCCCAACTTAGACCTAATGATAACGGCCCAGAACGCTCAACCACTATTCTGAGTAAATCGCCGACGGTAAATCCGTTAGAGCCCTTCGACATGGCCCATGCCGAAGCCTTAATTCGTGCTGACCAAACCGACGTATTAATGGAGCAAATCATTGCCCGTGCGTCCGATTGCGCCAGCAACACTGAGACCTTAATTGTTGAAGGTTTAGTGCCAACCCGTAACCATCCCTTTGCCGACGATGTGAACTATGCCATCGCTAAAGCCATGGATGCAGACGTGATTTTTATTGCCACGCCGGGTAGCGATACTTCAACTGGGTTGATGAATCGCCTTGAAATCGCCTACAACTCTTGGGGCGGAAAAAAGAACAAACGCCTGATTGGCGCTGTGATCAACAAGATTGGTGCCCCCGTTGACGACGAAGGTCGCGCGCGCCCTGATCTCTCTGAAGTCTTTGATCACCAAGGTGTTCAACGCTCAGATGCGGCCAGCATGTTCCAACTGCCGGGTAAGAGCCCACTGCGTATTTTAGGCAGCGTGCCATACAACCTCGATCTTGTCGCGCCACGTGCCTCGGATCTGGCGAAGCATTTAAGCGCACGCATTCTTAATGCCGGCGAAATGCATACTCGTCGTCTGCGTAAAGTGACGTTCTGTGCCCGCAGTATCCCTAATATGGTGACCCATATTAAGACTGATTCACTACTTGTGACCTCAGGCGATCGCTCAGATGTCATCGTTTCAGCCTGTCTTGCGGCCATGAACGGCGTGAAAATTGGTGCCCTACTGTTGACGGGTAGCTACGAGCCAGAGCCAGAAATTCTTAAGCTGTGTGAACAGGCCTTTGAAACCGGTTTACCTGTGTTCTTAATCGACAGCAACACTTGGCAAACCTCGCTCAACATTCAACGTTTCGACCATGAAGTACCTGTCGATGACGCGGTTCGTATTGATCTGGTGCAGGATTATGTGGCCAGCCACATCGACCAAACTTGGATTGAAAGCGTAACTAAAAACTCGCCCCGTGAGCATCGCCTGTCACCACCCGCTTTCCGTTACAAACTCACGGAATTGGCGCGCGCCGCCCACAAGACTGTGGTGCTGCCAGAAGGTGATGAGCCACGTACCATTAAAGCGGCGGCCATTTGTGCCGAACGCGGTATCGCTCGCTGTGTGCTTTTAGGTAAAAAAGATGAAATCCTGCGTATCGCCGCACAGCAAGATGTGGTGCTTGGCGAAGGCGTGATCATTATCGATCCAGAAGAGGTGCGCGACCGTTACGTAGAACCTATGTTGGAACTGCGTCGCAGCAAAGGCTTAACGGAAGTCGTTGCCCGTGAACAGTTAGAAGACAACATGGTGCTTGGCACTATGATGCTGGCGCAAAACGAAGTTGACGGTATTGTATCTGGCGCGGTTAACACCACAGCTAATACCATCCGCCCACCACTGCAATTGATCAAAACGGCACCGGGCTCAAGCCTTGTTTCGTCCATCTTCTTTATGTTGATGCCAGATCAAGTGCTTGTTTACGGTGACTGCGCAATTAACCCAGATCCAAATGCGGAGCAATTAGCCGATATCGCCATCCAATCAGCGGAATCAGCAAAAGCCTTCGGTATTGAGCCAAGAGTGGCAATGATCAGCTACTCAACCGGTAACTCAGGCACAGGTTCAGATGTGGATAAAGTGCGTGAAGCGACCCGTATCGCCAAAGAAAAACGCCCAGATCTGATTATTGATGGTCCATTACAATACGATGCGGCGGTTATGCCAAATGTTGCTCGCTCTAAGGCACCTGATAGTCCTGTCGCTGGCCAAGCCACCGTTTTCGTGTTCCCAGACCTCAATACAGGCAACACGACTTACAAGGCTGTACAGCGAAGCGCGGACCTGATCAGTATCGGTCCTATGCTGCAAGGTATGCGCAAACCTGTGAACGACTTATCTCGCGGCGCGTTAGTCGATGATATCGTCTACACTATCGCCCTAACGGCAATTCAAGCAGCACAAAACGACGCAGCTAAAGGCTAACACAGCGAAATCTGCATAGCGTTACGCACAACAAAGCACTGGTACTTACCGGTGCTTTTTTTATGCTCAAATTTAGCTTAAGCAAGGCTATAGCGCTGCGATAATGGCTCAATAGCAAAGCCAATATGGCAAAATAAGCAGACTAAATACGAGGAAAAACGAATTAAGCGGTGTGAATAAGGTGAGTGAACGGCGAAAAATATCCACAAGTGAAAGTGGAACATGGCGGAAAACTGAAAAGCGTCACTTTTTAACCAGCAAATAAAGCAAGACAATATCAGTGACTTACAAAGTATCACTGAAGTCTTCAACATAGTTTTCCACAGTTTCTGTGGATAACCTTTTTATATGCCTCCTAACTATATGCCACACTCAATAGGCTTGAGTCAACGCATTTCCCAATAGATCGCAAATAACGACAGAACTTGTGCATTAGGGCTAAAATCGCGATACTCAGAACAAATTCCAATAACTAAAACTTATGCGAACTCTATTTTTTATCTCCCTGCTGTTCCTCTTTGGTTGTGGCGATCCCTCGACGGAAAATCAACGCCAGTTATCGCCCGAAGAAGTGAGCTTAGGCTTTTTTAAAGCGATTTATGTCGATCGAGATGTTGAACAAGCCAAGCAATTTGTCGATGAACCAATTAAACAAGTGCTCACCCATTACTATATTGCCGCCGCGGTGCAGCGCAATATGCTCGGCCTGTCGATGACCAATGTTGAAATGGAAATTGATGATATCGATATCGACTTTTTCCGTAAATTTACCAAAGACGTCATTGTCGTGATCAAAATGAAAGGCCTTAAAGGCGGTCAGCCGTGGATTGATGACAGAACCATACGTCTTCACAAGATTGGCAGTAAGTGGACTATCGTCGAGCTGATGCCAGAAAAGCGCAAAGTAAACGGCTAATCTCCCTTCCCGCTCGCCACTTTTATTGCGCATGTCTTCTCATGCGCTCAATTCTAGCGCCGATTTCAGCCAAAAAAATAGCAACCCTAAGGTTGCTATTTCAATGTGCTTGTTTTGTTACGTCCGACTCATAAGTACCGTCAGTCTAATCGTTATCGATTAAGCCTGGATCACTTCTTCTTCGCTTTCAGCAGGTAAAGACGTCAGTACATCGTCTTTCACTTGATAATAAGCATTTTCGTATTCATGAACTTCCATAACAACTCCTGCTTGATTGGGTAAGGTCGCAGAGGCATGTCATTCTATGCTGACATTTTGCCTATGAGGAAAGGGATATATTTCGTGGGCAGGAGTATAACAAAGTCAAAACTATAATTACAGAAAACTTTCAGTTTTGTTTCTTCTTCAATGACATTTAAGGCGTGTTATCACTTATAAAGCTCAAAATCTGTCCAGAAAACTGAAACCCTTTCATCTTTACAGATGATATTTAGCCGCCCATGACGCCATTTAATGCTGCCCTATATGCACAAACGCTATTAACAGAAATCGCTTACAAACAATGAATCTAGGGAAGTGCGACGCTAGCTGCTATCAATTAAGTAATGACGCGAGTAGGAGGTAAGATATGAACGCACTTATTGAGCTTGAAGCCACCACACTAACGACATTATTTAGCCACGGCGATGTATTAGGGATCCGCATGTTTATGGAACACATGAATATGCCATTAGATGTTCAGGACAGGCTTTATGATGAAATTTCCGCCCTCAAACACTTAGACCAACATCAAGTCTGTAAAGTGATTGAAACCTTTGGACAATCGCAGCTCTCTGAACGATTAAGCTACTGACGGAGCGTTTAAGCTAATGATTGGGCGATTATATGACTGAGTGATAATGTTCTGAGTAGCCATTTGCTCAGTAACATTTTGCTCATAAACAAGTGACCGCGTAGAAAGCTAAACACTTAACCTAATCTAACCAAAAAGCCAAAGCACTTGCCGATATGGGCATGGTTCAAGGTATGTTAGCCCCTCAAGAGCGCCCAGACCTCTATACATTGCGCCGAATTGGATTTGCAAGCTTGCCTTGAGTTTACATATCCATATTTGTTGCACTTTTAAAATCAGCAATTAAATTTTCCATTTAGCTTCATTAAAAACCGACAAAAAAGGCCAGTTAAAACTGGCCTATTAAGCTAAATCAAGACTAGGTTTGAGCCGATAAACGGTAACGCAGCACCTTAAGCGACTTCTCTTCAGACACATCCATAAATGCTGGCGGATTGGCTAAGCGCTCTATGTATTCGAGTGCTGGCGCCGCATCTGCGACCTGCTGGCGTAGGAAAGTGGTATCGAGCTCGGGTGCATTGAGGCAGAGTAACACTTCACCATTATCGGCAAGTAACTCAGGTAAGCGCCTGATTAAACGTACATAATCCTTAGTCGCGACAAAACTGCCCTTTTGATTGCTCGGTGGATCGGCCACAATAATGTCGTAGGGACCGAGCTTTTTCAGTTTGCCCCAAGATTTAAAAATATCATGGCCTAAAAAACGTGCTCCCGCACTAAAGCCATTCAGCAAATGATTCTGTTTGCCTATGCCTAATGCGCCTTTGCTCATGTCCATATTGACCACTTCATCGGCGCCGCCTTGCAATGCCGCGACCGAGAAACCACAGGTATAGGCAAACAAATTAAGCACTTTTTTATAGCGGGCATTTGCTCTCACCCACTCGCGGCCGTTAGCCATATCGAGGAATAAACCGTGGTTTTGTCCGCGCATTAAATGCACCTGAAAGCGTGCGCCATTTTCACTAACAATATGCGGCTCAGGCACTTCGCCTTGCAGCACTTGAGTAAAGGTCTCGCCCGCACTGCGGTATTGGTAGACTAAATTCAGTTGGCTATCAGGACGAATGGCCTGCCAACGCGCCGCAATGGCCTGCTGGCATGTGGCTAAATCGTCATCGGCTAAGGGAGTGAAACTGGTCAGCAATAGCACTGGCGCAAACCAATCTAAACATAGGTGTTCACAACCCGCGTAGTGTCCTCCGCGGCCGTGAAATAACCGCACTGCATCATCACCTAATTCAATTGTCGCTAGCGCTTGTATAAAACTTTGCATCTTCTATTACTTACTCTCTGTTGTACTTATATCGGCGTCATCGCCATCGGAACTTGAGTTTTCCGTGTTGCTGGCCACGAACTTATCTTCAACATCGTCCGATAATAAAATTGCTAACCAGTTACCACTTTTACTCGATTCGAGGGCAATTTTAACCACCATAGTCAGCGGCACCGACAGCAACATGCCGACAGAACCTAGCAACCAGCCCCAAAAAATTAACGATAAAAACACCACTAAGGTCGATAAGCCTAAGCCGCGGCCCATAAATTTAGGTTCAATCATATTGCCCATCACCATGTTGGCACCGACATATAAAAGTGCAGTACCGCCCGCTGCCGCAGGGCCAAGCTGAATGAAGGCTAATAACACCGCAGGAATGGCGGCGATGATAGAACCGATATTGGGAATGTAATTAAATAGGAAGGCGATCACCGCCCATAGCATGGCGTAATCCACACCAATAATGGTTAAACCGACACCGACGATAACCCCGGTCGCTAAACTCACTAGCGTCTTGATCACCATGTACTGATTAACCGATTGCAAAAAGCGGTCAATCTGCTTGAGGCGCATATCGGGATCGTCCAGCGCCAGATGCAATTTTTTTGGCAACGATTGGGCTTCAAACAGCATAAAGACGATGGTTAAGATGATCAGAAATAAATTCGCCATCACATTGCCAACACCCGACAGCATATTCGTCGTCATAGACAAGGCCATGCCAGGGTCAAAATACGCTAACACTTGATCCTTCGAAATCTGAATATTGAAGGAATTTAACTTATTTAATATCCAAGCAAATTGCTCGACTAACTGCACCCGATATTGGGGTAATTGCTTGGAGAACTCATTGACTGAACTACCGACAACCGAGGCTAACCAGAGGCCCATCAACACAATAAATCCCATCAAGAGGATCACCGCCAGCCATTTAGGCACACGGAATTTGGTCATTAAACCAATCGCGGGATTACAAATCACCGCCAGAAAACTGGATAGCACAAACGGCACCACAATCGGGCTCGCCGCCTTAATCCCTGCCAAAATAATCACTACAAAGGCCATAACCGCAAAGCCACGGTAAGCAGCAGAGGGCGCATTAGGTCGCGTCATTTATTAAAAATCCTTCTTGATCTTAGATAAAATTGTTAGGCTAACCCGAGAACACACTTAACCTCAGAAACCTTAGCTTAAGATAGCCATTTGCCATTATGAAACCAGAAACCGCGATTATACGCATTAAAAACTTAAGACTTCGTACTTTTATCGGCATTAAAGAAGATGAAATTCAAAATCGCCAAGACGTGATCATCAATGTCGTGATCCATTATTGTGCCGAGCGTGCCCGTAACAGTGATAATGTTGAGGATGCACTCAATTACCGCACTATCACCAAAAAGATCATTGAGCTGATTGAGAATAACCGTTTCTCATTACTCGAAAATCTTACCAGCCAAACGCTGGCCATCGCCAGTGAGCATCCTTGGGTTGAATTTGCCAGTGTCGAAATCGACAAACCCCATGCCCTGCGCTTTGCTGATTCAGTTTCTATGGAGTTGTGTTATCAGAAATAATCTCGCTAGAAATACCCAGACTAAGTGATCGTTGCACACCGTATTTCGGTATATATCCTCAGAGCTCAACCGATAAGAGAGGTTCCATGAATATACTGATCACTGGCGCAAGCGGCTTTATTGGCCGCCAATTAGTCGAACGATTGGCGCCCCATCATCAACTGACGTTATTAACGCGCTCAGTGCAACAAACGCAGAGAATACTCGGTAATCAGCACCATTACCTTGAGAGCCTCGATGCGCTGAGCGACCTGAATCATATCGACGCCGTAGTGAATCTTGCGGGCGAGCCGATCGTCGCTAAGCGCTGGAGCAAAAACCAGAAGCAGCGGATTTGTGATAGCCGTTGGGATATCACGGCAAGATTAACTCAGCTAATACAGCAGAGTAGTAATCCGCCTAAGATCATGGTGAGTGGTTCGGCAGTGGGTTATTACGGTCGACATGATGATAAATTGCTCGATGAATCCAGTGGTGCCCATGTTGAGTTTAGCCATGACATCTGCCGAAAATGGGAACAAGAAGCGCTTAATGCAAACACTGAGCAAACCCGCGTCTGCATTATCCGTATCGGGATTGTGTTAGGAAAAGGCGGCGCATTAGAGAAAATGTTACCACCCTTTAAGCTCGGACTCGGTGGCCCAATTGGTCATGGACGTCAAGGCATGAGTTGGATCCATGTGCAAGATCTCATCTCCCTTATCGACTTTTTACTCAGCCAAGAACATTGCAAAGGCGTATTCAACGCCACGGCCCCCAACCCAGTCAGTAACGCTGTGTTTACCAAAGCACTTGGAAAAGCACTCAATCGCCCCGCCCTTATCACGACCCCGCCGCTTGCATTACGCTTGGCTATGGGTGAAATGTCGGAGCTGTTGACCGAAGGACAGTTTGTTTATCCTAAACGCGCCCTCGAAGCCGGTTTTCAGTTTCAATTCAGTGACCTCGACAATGCCTTAACCGACGTGTTAGCCAAATAGGCTAGCACGCTGCTGCTAACAATCCCGCGGAATCTTGCATTAAACATCGACATATTCGGGCGCTAATGCGCACGAATTTCGGTGCTAAGGCTTGCTAGATGTTGACGTAAGCACAAGCGCCACTTTAGCAACACTAGAAAAACAATATCATAACATCATGATTTGTAATGTGATTTAGCGACAGCGCGACACTTTTCTGCTAAACTCGCCTCCATTCGGTCATAGGAGGCACGCATTAATCGCCTCAACCTTGACCACAGATAGACTCAGCAACACCTCATAAATAGACAGTTATTTATGCTCAAGAACAGGCTATTTAATCTGCTGTTCTTGGCCTGTAAACCATAAAACGATACACTTGCGCTCACTCATCCTTTAAATTTTTATCGGATTGACAATGATCTGTCCTCGACATCAAGCGCTTAACATCCAGCATTAGCAGGTACTTAATAACAAGATGGGTGACTCCTCAATGGGCATTGTGCTCACTGAAATGCCCACACTAAGACAGTTTGTAAGGAATTTTCATGCACACGACCTATACGATTGGCGAGCTAGAATCATTTTTAATTGCCATTTTCGTGCTGTTTATCGGCCACTCCATCAATCGCCATGTACGTGTCTTTAGGCAATATAATATCCCCGAACCCATAGTGGGTGGCCTCGTTGTCGCTGCGGGTGTCGCATTTCTTCACTTTCAAAATATCAGTCTCGACTTCAGCTTATCGCTGCAAAATACCTTAATGCTGATGTTTTTCAGCACGATTGGCCTCTCGGCAAACTACAAGCTGTTACTCAGCGGTGGTAAAAAAGTCTTTATCTTTCTGGGTGTTGCCTCGATTTATATTGTTATCCAAAATGCCGTCGGCGTGAGTTTAGCTAATCTGTTAGGGCTAGACCCGATTATGGGCCTTATCGCAGGGTCAATTACCCTGTCGGGTGGCCATGGAACGGGCGTCGCTTGGTCACAAACCTTTGCGGAAAACTACGGTATCAACACTTTAGAGTTTGCTATGGCCGCTGCGACCTTTGGCTTAATCATGGGCGGAATTATAGGTGGCCCCGTTGCGCAGCGATTAATCGGTAAACATAATCTTGTTTCTCGCTATGGGATTGGTCGCAAGCATCACAGTGAACATCCGCATTTAGTGACTTACGATCAGTTAGAAGAAGATCAAGTCACAGCCAAAACCATATTAGAAACCCTGTTTGTACTGCTGCTGTGTGTTGCAGGCTCAAAATGGCTCACGCTGTGGATCAGCCAATCGGGCATAGCTTGGCTCAAAATGCCCGACTTTGTTTATGCTCTCTTCCTTGGCGTTATCATCGCCAATATCACCGAACTCACCCGCGGCTATAAGCCCCATACTGAAAGTATCGATGTCATAGGCACAGTCGCTTTGTCACTGTTCCTTTCTATGGCTTTGATGACCTTAAAGCTATGGGAGATTTTTGATTTAGCCATCCCGCTGCTCGTCATCTTACTGGTGCAAACCGCAGTACTGGCGGTGTTCGCCTATTTCGTGACATTCAAAGTGATGGGCAGTAATTACGATGCGGCGGTGATCACTGGCGGCCACTGCGGCTTTGGTATGGGCGCAACACCAACGGCGGTAATGAACATGGGCGCGCTCGTCTCGCGCACAGGGCCGTCGCCCCAAGCCTTTATGGTTGTGCCTATCGTCGGGGCTTTCTTTATCGACATCGTTAACTTGATTGTCTTGCAGGGCTATCTGAGCTTTATGAAGTAGTCGCTTTTGAAGACGTTGCTTAAAGTAAAGCATCATTGAATCAACCAGCTAACAAAAGGGCGCCTCATTCGGCGCCCTTCTTTATGGTACAACATCACGTAGACTAGAATCCGTGCATGCTAAAACTCGCGCATAAGGCGCTCAGGTCGAGGCAAGTAATGATCAGCATAATCAAGGGAGAAAACCACTGAGCTTGAACGGCCTACAATCTCATCGCGTGGCACAAAGCCAATGACCCGAGAATCAGCGCTGTTATCTCGATTATCACCCAGCGCTAGGTAATGCGCGTCTGGCACAGTGACAGGTCCAAAATTGGCGAGCTTTGAGGGGACAGGATTAAGGCGAATACTGTGGGCCATACCGATTAAGTTCTCCTGCATTTCGGTGACATCAGCGGGAGCATAAGGACTCAATGCTTGGGATGAGTAACTAAGGGGTTCGCCATTCAAATACAAACGATTATCCCGCATCATCACAGTATCGCCTGGCACAGCAATCACCCGCTTAATGAGTTTTTTATCGGCCTTTTTCGAATCGAACACCACGATATCACCGCGGGCGGGATCCGCAAGTTTGACTAAGGCGATATGGGTAAATGGCACCCTAAGATCGTAGGCTATCTTGTTTACCAGAATGCGATCGCCCTCGACGATAGTCGGCAGCATAGAACCCGATGGCACTGTATTCCAATCGGCCACAGCGCTCCTGAACACTAACATTAAGCTGATAAACAGAAAAAAGGAGCGGTTCTCCTTAAGCAGTTTGGTTATTCCTTTGAACATATATTTCCTCTCTATGGCATGTATAAGCTAGTCGCTGTTCTCAGTTAAATAGACCCATTGCGTTACACTAAGTTCTGTTGCTACCTGCTTAAGCACAGATCAATTTGTAAGCCGATGTAAAGACGCATGTTCATATTCATATTCATATTCATATTCATATTCATATTCATATTCATATTCATATTCATATTCATATTCATATTCATATTCATATTCGAGTCATGCTCAAACTCAGCAGAATCAGCAAGACAATAAAAAAGCACTGAGCTTATGCTGCATCAGTGCTTTTTATTGTTAACGCTGTCTACTTAAGTCATAAACTTATAGTGTTAGCCCATGCAAGCAACCACTAGCTGCCCGCCTTTAATAGCTCAGAGCAAGATTGGCTAAGCAATTGTCGGCAACGCCACACCCCAAGTAAGGCCACGATTAAGGCGCCAGAAACAGGGGCGATTCCCCACCAAGGCCAGTGCATATACACATTAAGCTCAAACACTTGCGTCTTAAGTAGATATAACGCAAATTCGGCCACTATGACGGCTAACACGCCTGCAATACCGCCAAGCAAGGCAAACTCTAAACCCGTTGCACTGCGCAATAGCCATCCCGAAGCGCCAAAGGTACGCAGCACCGCCAGTTCCCGCTGCCGAGTTGCCATGCCGGCTTCAGTCTGTGCAATCAAGACTAACGCACTGGCCAGTAAAACTAAGGCCAGCACTAAGGTGAGCGACAGCGACACTTGCTCTATGATCTGCCGTAACTGCCCCACCATAGCGCCCACATCGATGATCGATATGGTCGGGAATTGCTGAATAAGCGCAAGGATCACAGCATCCTTAGGCGTACCATCGGCACTCAGCGCTTGGCCGTTTGTTGACTGGTCATTCGTAGCTTGCTGATCATTCAGATAGAAACTCGCCATCGAGGTATAAGCAAAGGGCGCGAGAGCTTCTTGGGTGAAAATCATAAAGAAGTTCGGCTGTAGCGTTTCCCAGTGCACGGCACGAATACTGGCAACCTTAACTGTGAGCTCTTGATTATCAATCACATAAGTCAACTTATCGCCAATGCCAATACCTAAACGGTCCGCCACGCCAGATTCCACCGACACTTCATCGGCAGCTTGATTAAAATGCCCCTCTAACAGTTCGTTATTGGCTGGTAGCGTATTGCGCCACGTTAGGTTTAACTCGCGGGAAATACCCACTCGGCCCTTTTCACCCGCTTCAGACTGTTCATTCGAAATCAGCGCTTCACCGTTAATTTGAGTTAAACGGCCACGGATCACAGGATAAATGTCCGTCGCAACAATGCCCTTAGCCGTCATAAAATCATTTAAGGGCTTAGCATCGTCGGGGGCGATATTAACGAGGAAGTAGTTAGGTGCATTTTCGGGCAACTGTTTTTGCCACTCGTTGAGCAAATCTTGTCTTAATGCCAGAATCGTCAATAACAATACCAGTGCGGCGCTAAATCCCACCAATTGCACCGCATTTTGCCGCGCACGACGTCTGAGCCCTGCCAGTGCCAACTGTAAGGGATTGGTGGTCTTCATACCGACACTGTGGCCTAAACGTATCATCACAAAGCCAAGCACACTTAACAGCACACCGAGCAGCAACACGGCCGCGACCACAGTCAGGGTCAAAGCCCAACTTTGGGAATACAAATAGCCCAGTAACGCCATCGCCCCTAAGCTCAAAAGTAGATGCAGCCACATCCCTAGCTGTAAGCCTTCTAACTGACGCTGTAGCACTCGTAGTGGCGGAATAGCCAGTAAGCGCATCAGTGGATAAGCCGAAAACATAAAGGCGCTGATAAGTCCTGTGCTTACACCAAGCAGTAATGGCCGAGTGAGTGGCGGCGAATAGGCGGCAATTTCGGGCGGCAATAAATAACTGATCCCAAAATCGAGTAACACACCACCGATAATGCCAAGCACAATCCCCATTAACGTCACTAAAAATAAGTGAGTGCCGAACAACAACCGAATTTGCTTTGACGAGGCGCCAAAGGTTTTCAGCATGGCCACCACATCGTAATGGCGCTGACAATAACGCTGGGCGGCAATGCCTATCGCGGCGCAGGCCAGTGCAATGCCCATCAAACTAGCTAGCAGTAGGAAGCGCTCAGCTCGCTTAACTGCTCCCGCAATCGGCGAGTCACCGGATTGCACATCGACCCAGCGCTGGGTGCTATTGAGAAGCGGTTTAACACTTTGCTCAAAGGCCGTAAGCGAGGCTTCATCGCCAGCAAATTGATACAGATAGGTCACGCGGCTGCCCGGTTGAATCACTCCCGTTTTGGCGACATCTTCCATGCGCATCAATACCACGGGCGATGAAGCAAAAGGATTAAAGCCCGCGTCGGGTAAGCGGCTTATTTCATTGCTGAGCACAAATTCGCTGTTACCTAGTTCGATGGTTTTAGGATAACCGAGGAGTCCACCTAAGCGAGTCTCAAACCAGATTTCACCCGCTTGAGGTAAAGCCTTGGTTTTACCGCTGGTGAGTTCAATGTCACCCTTGAGTGGATAACCCGTTTCAACGGCGCGAACTGTGACTAACTGAAACTTATCACCCGAATAGACCATGGAATTAAATTGCATGTTCGTCACATGCTTAAGCCCAAGATCTTCGGCATTGGTTAAAATCGCCACATCAATTTTAACCGGCGAATCGATAATCCGATCGGCGGCAATAAACTGTGAAGCTTGGCCAGTGATCGCCACTTGCAGGCGCTCACTCACCCGCGCTAACCCACTCACAGACAGTACCGCGAGCGTAATAGCGAGGATAATCAATAACAATTGCCCTTGCTGTAACTCGCGCTTAAACAGGCGCCATGCCAGACTTAACTCCATTGTTAAGCCTCCTTAGCATCGGCGAGCGGTGCTGTATGCGCCGTATCTTCCTGTAAATGGCCGTTATCCATAACCAGCTGCCGCTCACAACGCTTGGCCAATAGTAAATCGTGGGTGACGAGGATAAGAGTGGTGTGGCTTTCTTGATTCAGCTCAAACAACATATCGGCAATTTTATGGCCGTTAACGCTGTCCAAGTTACCCGTGGGTTCATCGGCAAACAGCACTGTGGGCTCACAAATAAAAGCACGGGCAATCGCCACCCTTTGCTGCTCTCCGCCCGATAGCTGTTTGGGTAAATGGGTCAAACGATGGGATAAACCGACCCGCACCAGCATGGCTTGGGCTTTTTCCTTGGCATTGCTCACGCCCGCAAGCTCGGCGGGTAACATAACGTTCTCCAGCGCGGTTAAGGTATCCACTAACATAAAGGATTGAAAAATAAAGCTGACCTTCTGTTTACGCAGCGCGGCTTTTTGCTCTTCATTCAGTGGGGATAACGCCACACCATCGAGCCAAATTTCACCAGAGGTAGGCGTATCAAGTGCCGCAAGCAGCCCGAGCAGGGTAGACTTGCCCGAACCCGACGGGCCAAGAATAGCCACACTCTCACCTTGCTTGACATCTAAGTTAATGCCCTTGAGGATAGTGAGCGTTCCTTCCTGAGTAGTCACTGATTTTTCGAGGTTAACAACATTGATGGCACTGTTTTTTAAGATGACGTTAGACATAGGATCCTTCTTATATAAATCGTTCTGGTATCAATCGAGAGCGAAGACCCTGGGGGCATTCATCCTATTGAGTGTATTCATGGCCACGCCAGCGCACGCGGCAAAGGTGTTGATCCTCGGCGACAGCTTAGGCGCTAGCTACGGCATGGCAGAGCAGTCAGGCTGGGTGGCGCTGCTGCAAAAAAATCTGCCCGAACATCAATTTACAAATGGCTCAGTGAGTGGCGAAACCACAGCGGGCGGCTTACGCCGATTACCCGCCTTACTCGATTCCGTCGCCCCCGACCTTGTGGTCGTTGAACTGGGTGGTAATGATGGTTTACGTGGATTCCCCCCAACGCAACTTAAAAATAATCTAATCCAAATCATTACCCTAGCCAAAGATAGCGGCGCAAAAGTGCTGCTGACCGAGATCATGGTACCGCCTAACTATGGCCCTCGCTACACCCAAAAGTTCACCCAAGTGTATCAAGACATATCCAAAACACAGGATATCGTGTTGATCCCCTTCTTTATGCAGGATATCGCGCCCCATCCAGAATTAATGCAGCGGGATGGCATTCACCCCAACGAAAAGGCGCAGGCGCAGATAGCAACTTGGATGCAACCATGGATAGAAGATGCGTTAACCCAATAAAATAGCTGCTATTTTAAGCTGTCGAACCGCTTACTTAGCTAAACTCATGCTCAACGGATAAAAACGTGTTCTAACGCAAGATTAACCCTATAGATAAACAGTAAAATTCGTGTTAGCAAATGGTTAACTCAAACAAGGAGTCAATATGTCCCTTAGCCATCAGCAAAAAGTGTACATACCCAAGGAAGCCCGTACCAATCAATACATCACAGCCGAAATCAAGGTGACGGATGAACTACTGAGTCAATATCCTGATTATCAAAGCTGTTATCAAACCTTAAGCCGTTTGATATTTAATTTGGCAGAACAACACGATCTGCGTAATGTCCACGTGATCACTAACGATAAACTGCCTGTTGTCCGTTACCACACCGAAGCCTATTGCTTCCAAACCACTGAACAAATTCTATTTTTTTATAATCCAGCCTACCACGAAGCCCAAAATTTATTCTCGCAAGAAAACTATCGCGCCCGTAAACTGCGCATTGTCTTCCTTGCCACAGGTGAAGATATCCGCAGTAATTCCGCCAGTTTCCACATCAGAGTGCGCGAATTACTGACAGAATTGATGCCTTTAATGCCGATAAGCGATCTTAAAGTGAAGGTCCGCGACCATCAGCATTTATCCTATGATCTGTTCGCAAAAGCCAAGGGCTATAAAGAAACCTATGGCTATAAACTGCGTGCCATCGGCCCAAGATATAAAGCCAGAAAGTGCGAATTACCAGAGAACGTCAGCTCTCTCACTTATGTGACAGTCAGCTTGCCACTGAGCCGCAAACTCAAACAGGGTTTATTACCTGACTCGGCAACCGACTTTACGCCTTTATATCAACACCTTGAAGATTGCTTCCTCAAAGCGGCAGCCAACAGACAATTGACGCGTCTTGCCATGATAGCAAACGGCTTAACACCGCTGGTGCGTAACAGTAAATTTGAAAAACTCGACAGCAAAGCCGAAGTACAAATGATAGGGTTCGATCCTAATGCGACTGAGCAACAAGTGATCCGTCGCTGGAATGCCGATAACTTAGTCGAAGCCGCGCACTTCACCATAGTCGCGGGCACCAAAGACTGTGATGATTCAGGCTTCGGACGCTTTATGAACAATGTCGAAACAGCCCTGAAGGCCTTCGCCGCGGATATCGGTGTCGACCCAGAGCGTGAAGATCTCGTCGTACGCTTCCATCAACATATCAGCTATCAAATCTGATTAACGCGACATTCGATTCGCTAAAACCCAAAGGGCGCATTCAGCGCCCTTTCCTTTCTGAATGTATTCAAGCTGATATCGGTGATGGGTATAACTTAGCTTTTCAACCAATGCTTTATGATAGTCACCACTTTATCGTAATCATCATCAAAGCTATGGCCACCGTCTAACTCCATCACAGTCACATTCGGCTGTTTTACTACTGGGCACAAATGCTTAGGGGCATCATCGTCTTTGCCATATAAGCACAGCATAGGCACTGTCGTCTGCTTATTCACCTCGGGCAACGTAAGATAACTTGCGGACTCATTGCTAGACGTGACGATTTCACTCACATGCACTTCAAAATCCGACGTCTGCGAAGGTGACAATAACACCCCGCCGAGGATCTTATGTCGATACTTGAGTGGCAGATCATTTAGCACAAAAGGAATGATTTCGGCGCCAAAAGAATAGCCAACCAATACCACCTTTTGTGTGCCAAATTCGGCCTCGTACTTATCGATAATGGCCATAGTATCTTGAGTCACATTCTTGGGATCTTTTTGTTTCCAGTAGTATTTTAGCGAACTCCACCCCACCACTGGCCAGCCCTGCTGTTGCAATAACTGGCTCACACCTTGATCTAAATTAGCCCAGCCACCATCGCCACTCATAAAGATGACTAAGGGCGGCTTTTTCGCACTCGCTTTGTCATTTGCGCTATTAGCGACCGGCATAAGTGTCAGGCCGAGTGAGTCTGCAAAGTCATCGGCTAAGACACTAAAGCTACAGCAAAACATCATCATAAGGCTTAGTATTTTCACAAAGGATTTATTCATCGTTCACCTACTTTTTAAATACACCGGTTGCACCACGACTCGTTAATGTCACTAAACTGCCCACCACAATTGGTAGAGATAATCCGCCATAACAAATCAAATACTTGGCCTCCCACGTTGGATTAAATTTATCCTTGTATCTTCTAAGCCCCTGAAAGTTATAAAACTTATTGCCCTTCTTATACACAACCTTCGCCAACTTAGTCCAAAATGGCACCAACGCTCTGTCGGTCAAGCCTGACATAGGCGCCATCCCGAGATTAAACCTCTGATAGCCTTGCTGTTTTCCCCATAGCAATAGCTCAGTAAACAGAAAATCCATGATGTTACTGCTCGATAATTTAGGCTCGTAACGCATCAGATCGACTGAAAATTCAACCTGAGCGGCACTCGCCCAAATATTTGAAAACGCCACGAGTTCGCCGTTTGCATACACTAATGCCATAGGTGTCGAGCACAGATAGGCGGAAGAGAAATAGCCTACAGAAAACCCCTTTTCGCGCCCTTGCTTCGCCTTCAGCCAAGTCGATGATATGGCTTCTAATTGCGGCAGTATGGCCCTCACTTGACTCGCCTCAATCACAGCAAAACTCAAGCCTTCACGCTGCGCCTTGGCATGACTCTGGCGCAAACTCCGATAGCGACTCGACGGTAAGTCAAATTGGTCGAGCTGAACAATCGCCTCCTCGCCTAATTTATATAAACCTAATCCTTGCTCTAAAAAGCTCGGCAGGTATTTTTGCGTCACTTGATAAAACACCGGCCAACCATCGTAGGCATCGCATAACTCCCTAAACTGCCACAATAAATCATCAAATTTATGTTGATTACCAATTGGATCGCCCATTACCACCCAGCAATGTCCAGCCCTTGCATACATAAGAAAGGCGTCTTTATCCTCGTTAAATAGGATTGATTTATCTTGCACTAAGGCTAAATAGCCATGACTGCTCGGCGACTGCGCGACAATCTCCATCGCCTGCTTTAATGAAGGCGTGTTCAGTTGTGGTGATTTAAGCTGAGTACGAGACGAGAAATAGCGCACGGCAAAGGTAAGCACGATAAAGATAGCAATCGCTCCTCCTCGCAATGCTCGTGATACATGGCTATCGGGGGAGAAGGTAAACCAGAGTGAATGATCATAATCAACATCTTGATAGGAGAAAAATAATACCCAAATCATCAAGAATAAGGCGGCAGAAAGTGATAACAGCCAACCCAAAGAGTATTTAATCCCGACGACTGAACCCTTTCGATAAAACAAATTCTCACATGGCAACATCAATGTGTAAACTAATCCGATCGCGAGTGATATTTCCCATTCCGCGCCCTTAAGCATAATAAATAACATGCCCACCAACAGCAGCTTTTTCGTTAATTCAAAGGCATTATGGTAGCGTTTAAATAACCCATGGGATAACAACAATAGCAAGACACCACTCACACTCAAAATGATGCTCGATATTTCGATGATCGGCAGCGGTACTAACTCGCCCAACCAGTGATACTTATGAATAATAGAATGGTTAACCACTGACAAGAGTAATAATAAACCTGAGCTAAATACACTGATACTCAGTAGCGGTGGTAACAGTTGGCGGATAAATGCAATTCGAGTATTTAATTTTACAATTTTATCTTTATTTGACCGCGCGATCGTAATAACAAAGTATGCCAAAGAGATTAAAAATGGAATAATGTAATAAATGATCCGATAGATAATAATGGCGCCGAGGATTTGCTCAACCGGTAAATATTGCGATAAGGCCACAGTCACGACGGACTCGAACACCCCAATACCACCCGGCACATGGGCAAGCACCCCAAGCGCATTCGCAACAAAGAAAATACTTAAGACCTGTATATAGCCCAAATTTTCTACCGCGGGCAGTAAGCTATAAAACAAGGTTCCTACGACAATCCAATCAAGTGAAGACACCAACAACTGTCTTAAAGATACAGATAACAGAGGTGGCGTAATTTCAAAGCCACGAAAGTTAAATGGTTTTTTCCGCAGCACACTCATCAGTAAATAGCCTAATACACTGAGCAGCATGCCAATACCGAGCACTGTCGTTAATGAAAATAGCCATGTTGGCAAAGGTAAGGCTGATAATTGTTCAGAGGGAAAGCATACCAGTGCAATACCACAAATAAAAAAGAGTCCGAGGAAGAATGTCACTGAACATGAAATGACTATTTGAGTGATTTTATTACCACTTAAGCCAAGTTCGGAATAAAACTTATATCTTATCGACGTCCCCGTTAACAGAGAGAACCCAATAGTATTGGAGAACGTAAAACCCAGAAAAGAAATAGGGACTATTTTACGATAAGGTATCTCCTTATCGATATTCCGAACGGCAATAAAATCGTACAAGGTTAATAAAGAGTAACTTTCCACTGTGAGTAGTGCTGCACATAACAACTCAACAAATGAAAATCCTTTAACCTCTTTAATAATGTCACTTAATTGATATTCTTGCTCTAAATTATAAAGCAAGAGTAATGAGACAGTGAATATTATAAGGCTAATAAACACCCGCACTCGTCTCCCCATGTTAATCTCCAGCACCTAAGACTGATTCAGCTAAGGTTATTTAACGTCAACATTGAAACAGCATTAAAAATTAATTAACTTTAGTTTAATTTGTAACACCACTTTATCGACGGGATTTTTAACATAGGGATTTTTCATTCGCAATGGATTTACGCATTTGCTGCATGACGTTTTATTAATGTGCTTAACAAGCTGATAGCAATAGTGAGTTAATGATTTTAAATTGAGGGGGGGATAATATAAAAGCCAAAAAAATCTGCAATAGATACGCAGCTTTGGGCGTTAAGCGAAACAAAAAAGTGTGAATACTCAAAAAAGTATCCACACTAGATTCCGTTACATTGGACGGTTTTTCTCGATAAGACGATTAAAAATGGCATTCACAGATAAAGATGCGCCATGGGCAATTTTATCGGCAAGTTTCTTTCTCACCTGATAACGCATCTTATACACAGTGCGCTCTGCGGCAAGTGACATAATTACATCATCACTGGTCGAAATCGCATCAACTAACCCTAATTCAATGGCTTGCTGGCCGTACCAATGCTCGCCCGTGGCTACTTTCACTAAATCCAACTCAGGGCGATATTTACCGACAAACGCTTTGAATAAGATGTGGGTTTCTTCGAGTTCTTCTTGAAACTTCTGTCTTCCCTCATCGGAGTTTTCACCAAACACTGTCAAAGTGCGTTTAAAATTACCGGCGGTATGTTGCTCATAATCAATTTCATGCTTTTTCAGCAAACGATTAAAGTTAGGCAGTTGAGCAACAACACCAATTGAACCAACAATTGCAAAAGGCGCAGCATAAATTTTATTCGCAACACAGGCCATCATATAACCGCCACTGGCAGCCACTTTATCAACGCAGACTGTTAGCGGAATATCGGCTTGGCGTAAACGGTCAAGCTGGCTGGAGGCTAAACCGTAGCCATGCACCATACCGCCACCACTCTCGACATTAACAACCACTTCATCGCCTTTTTCCGCGATAGCTAAAATGGCACTAATTTCTTCACGCAGTGACGCAACCTCAGCGGCATCGATACTGCCCTTGAAATCGATCACGAACACTTTGCCCGTGCTAGTATCATCAGCAGCTTTGTCTTTCGCCTTTTCTTCTGCCTTTAATTGCTTTTCATAGGCTTTGAATTGCTTCTTTGAAAGGAGTTCTTCTTTTAAGCCATGCTTCAGTTCTTCTAACTCTTCAGACAGGTTAGTGATCCTCAGCTCGCCCTTATCTGACTTATGTTTAACAGTGGAAGCCAACACCACAACAATAACCGCAACGATTGCGACCACTATAGTGACGGCTTTCGCCAAAAACATTCCATACTCGTATAAAAATTCCAAAGTGCTCTCCGTTAGGGCGTTACATCAATCAGTCAATTGCGCGCTATTCTAACAGCCTAAAGGCCCATAAAAAAACCCAGCATTCGCTGGGTTTTTCCGATTAAGCGCAGATTAGTTAGGACAAGTCGCAATGACATCACTGTTTGTCACTAAAATCGTCGCATCGCCTTTACCTGCAGTCGCAGCATAGGTTGCTACTTGAGTCTGCATTTCAACGGTAGCAGCGGCAGCCATACCATCTGTAGCGTCCGTTTCACCTGGGCTCACAATCGAACTATGGTGACCTTTAGAGAAACGCACTACGCCATGACCTTTACTGGTACTATCGACACATGGTAGGCCAATAGCAGAGATCAGCGGCTCAGTGCCCGATAACGGGAAGTTATCTACACGGTTCGGTAACACTTGATCAGGTAAGTTACCGTTGCCATCACCGGCTATTTCAATTAAATGAACAGGTAGACCCGTCGCTTTTAACGTAGCGGCATGGTTAATTGGATCAGCAGAATCCACAGCCGTTTGAACCGCAAAGGCAAACGTTGGAATAAACTGGGCATATACTGCCTGCACCAGTGCAGCATATTCAGGACTCCCCACCTCATACCCTGCTGTATTAGCCTTATCGACCAGCGCTTGGAAAGTCGCAGATGCCTTGATATTGCTAAACAGCACTGGACCAAAGGTTGCTGAACCCGCAAATGATCCTGCTAATCCCCCCGCTGGCGCGGCTAAGGATACGGCCTTGATGCCATATGCATTTGGCAAGGCATCACCCGTTGCTGGGTTCTTCATGCCAGTGCTGGCATAGGTAGCAAAATCGGTGCCGACAATGGCGCCTAAACTCAGACCTTGAGCACTGATTTTAGATACATCAAATACTTGTGGCTGACCTGCTTGTGCTAAGCCCTGTGCTAATCCTGTTAGAGCAAGACGAACACCTAAATGGTCCATCGTCGCTTGACGGAAATTATCACGCACCGACAGAGTGCTAGAGATATTCACGAATACCAACGGATTACCATTTTTAAATGCGTCTGGTGTACCGACTACAGCCCCAAAAGAAGGATCGGTCGCAGAGACTTCATAAACCCCATCGCCGTTAGCATCGAATGAACGCGCCCCATGCAGTGGCATATCGATAGCAATAGTTGCAACGCCCATGGCTGCGTAAGAGCCCGCATAGGCCAGTGACATTTCTTTGCCGCCACCTAAACCGTGCAGTGCGATTGTGGTTGGCCAACCCGCTGTCGGCGGAGTAAAGGGAATACCTTGTTGCTGATAAAAGTCCGCTAATCTTGCCGCATTAGGCATAGAAATCAGTACAGGTACGGTTTCATATCCTTTAATCGCTGGAATTGGGTTGAACTTAGTCAAATGCTTAGTTTTATCTACCGCTGTACCATCGTCTAACAACCAAGTTTTACCCGCCATTAGAGACGGATTGGCTAACGCATCGGCAGGGTTCGCAATACCATTGGCCACGGCTTGCATACCAAAATTATTTTGGCTGAGTGTGCCCGCTTGCAAAGCTAATAGTACCGAGACTGGGCTATCGCCTTGTGCTTTCCAATGACCATTAATTAATGGTTTTCCTTCTGCTGATAAACAACTGACCGAAGAGCAGTCACCGTAAATCGGCAGTTTAATTTTGGCGGTATACACATCGGCTAAACTTGATACCACGTAGGCAGCTCCAGCAGCCGGTGTTAAGCCCGCAGCTTGTGCAACGGTATAACCGGCAGGCGTTGGCATCTGAGCAAAGCTGGGGGCATAAGGCGCGCCCTTTGCCATCAGTAGCTTAGTCGTTTCATAGACGTTAGCGACAGACTGAGTCGTAAACAGCCCAGAGTAACTTATGGTCGAAGGATCGACATTATGGGCCGCAGCAATGCCTTTTTCATAGCTGTTCACTAAGGTTTGCAGCATCAATTGATCGGGTGTTTCTAAAGGTAATGTAGTGATGTCCAGCTTCAACAAACCATAAGTAGTTGAAGGCGCAATACCACGACCTTCAGAATCTTGAATAAGATTAGTCGTCGCATAAATATACGACTGTCCAGCTTTGAGTGGCTTAAGCGGCACGATCACCACTTTATTGCCTGATGCGGTGGATACAAAGTCAACGCCAAACTGAAGTTCTGCTCCGACTTTACACGCTGAAACTGACGGTTTAGCAGTACAATCAGCATCAGAAGACAATGGACCACCCACAGTGGCCTCAAACATTCTTACTGCGCCAGGTTGTGCAACCGATGCCGCCATTAAGGTCAGCGGTGTGCCGTCGTGTTTTTTCGCTAAATCGATATCAATAGAAATCGGTGATGTTGTCGACCAGCCATCTAACGCCCCAAGTGCTATTTGTGGATCAACATAATTGCCAGAGCTTTCACCCGGAATCGATAATGTGCCATCCTTGGTACCACTGAATAGCAAATCATTCGGTAATGGTACTTTTGAATTAGCAGGGTCGAACACCATGTGCGATTCAGGGACGAGCGGTTCTGTCTTATCCTTGAGTTCGTTATAACTGTCCTCACCACATCCTGTGAGGCCCAGTGCAGATGCAATCGCAACACCCAAAATGAGTCTTTTCATCTTTTTTCCCCAAATCTTGTTGTAATAGTTTTGTTTTCCCCAAGAAATTAGTCACAATAGCTTTTAAATCTGTGACCAATAGGGCTTATGTTAGCCCCTAACTCATTTCAAGTTAACGTAAAAATATTGAGTTAGCCACAAGTTTGTCACAAACATTTTAGCTATTTATAACAAAGTTTCATTCATTTGTTTGAAACATGCGTTTATCACTTCGGCGACTCTAGAAGTGGCGGGCATTCTCGCCAAGAGGAAAAAGAGACTCATGTTGGAATATCAAGCAGCAAAAGATTTACTCAAAGGCAAAACAATTTTAGTGACAGGCGCTGGCGCAGGCATAGGTCGCACCGCTGCCATTGAGTTTGCAAAGCACGGCGCCACTGTGATTTTACTCGGTAAAACAGTGAAAAAACTAGAAGCGGTTTACGATGTCATCGAACAAGCCGGTTATCCAAAACCTGCCATAGTGCCATTAGATCTTAAGGGCGCGACGGAGCAAAATTATCGCGATATGGCCGATACCATAGCCGAGCAATTCGATCATTTAGACGGCTTATTACATAACGCGAGCCTGCTCGGTGCCCTAGGCCCGTTTGAACACATAGATATTCCATCACTCGAAGACGTACTCAAAGTGAACGTCACGGCCCAAGTTATGCTAACTAAAGCATTACTACCTGTGATGCGCCAAGCGCCCAGTGCATCGATTATCTTCACGTCGAGCAGTGTGGGTCGTCAAGGCCGCGCCTACTGGGGACCTTATGCCTTCTCTAAGTTTGCCACCGAAGGCATGATGCAAGTCCTCGCCCATGAGTGCGATGGCACCTCGGTTCGGGTCAACAGTATCAATCCAGGTGCAACCCGCACTGAGATGCGCGCTAAAGCCTACCCAGCTGAGAATCCATTGGATCTCAAAACCGCAGAAGAGATCATGCCGACCTATTTATATTTGATGGGTCAAGATGCTAGCGCAGTGAACGGTCAGCAGTTCAACGCTCAGTAATCGCATCGCTTGTCGGTTTTTGGCAGTATGATTCAGCAATAATAAAGGGCCTATTGATGGCCCTTTATTATTTTAGATATTAGCAAGATGGAACTCTGTATTAATCCATGGCAATAAGCAGCATAAATACGCCGCACAGCTAATGTTAACTCAACAGAATTTTTGCAAAATAAATCATTGTTTTAGCTTTAGCGGCTCTGCTTGATTCATCAAGCGAATTTTGCGTATCCAGCTGTGAGTCAGCTAACTCATGGCTTGAGTAATAACTTACCCACAACTCATTTCCGTCAATCACAACGCCAGCATAACTGGTATCGCCCTTCGATGGCAGTGTCAGTAATTCTTGAACTACGCCAGTATCTGAATGAATTTCAACTAAAGCCGTTCGAACTTGTTCATCGTATAAGCGCACCACTGCCAACAGGCGGGATTGATACATCAACATCACTGGCCCACCAATGCGCTTATCGAGTTCTTGCCATTGCCAATCGATGAATGGCGCGCGACTTTGACCGAGTAAACCAACAAATTCAGGGCCCCAAACGGGATCGCGCCTCAAGAGACAAAAGCCGCTGTCTTGATCAAAAACAATGGCTGTTTCGTTGACATAACCTTGATTATTAAACACCTTTAGCCAAGTCTTGAACTGCACGCCATCATCACTCTTATACAACCGAGTGTCACCATCAGGTCCTGGGCGATAGCCCACACCATAGAGCGTATTTTGATGTTCGGTTAAGCGCCATAACCAATAGCCCTTATCTGCTACCTTTAGCGCATCTGACCACGATCGCCCATCGGCTGAGCGCCAAAAATGTGATTGAAGACCCGACTTATTATGTAAGGTCCCGCCACCGAGTAAAAGCAATTCCCCTTGATATTCAATTAGTTTACCGTCGCGTAAATCAGCTTCATCCGAACGAATAAGCGCCACGCTTTGCCACGTCTCGCCGCCATCCACTGAACGTAGAATACGCAAAGCGCCATCGGGTGACACATGGGCAGTCCCTTCACGGAAAACACAAAAAAGTGCTTCCTGAAACGCGATTAAATCGGTAAACGCATTATGGGCAGCTTGCTCCCAAATCCGTCGCACTGAAATTAGCTTCATCCATTCACTCCTCAATCCAGCTGACTCTTGTTATAACATAGCTGCAAATAACAGAAAGCAAAAAGGCCGCTAAGCGGCCTTTTTCATTAGGATAAAACAACTTAGCTGCGCTGACGCGATGGCTTAGGTTTTCCCGAACCGGTTACTTTATGCTTACGTACGGCGCGGCGAATTTTTGCACTCTTCACCTGAGCACGGGCTACGCTGTGTTTATCGGCAGCAAGCATAGTGCGGGTTTCTGGTTCTAAACCTGCCAATTTACGCAAGTAGTTAACTTGCTCCATTGGCAATTCAACCCAGCCACCCCGTGGCAGTGATTTTGGCAATTCAACCATACCGTAACGGATACGGATCAAACGGCTCACTTGCACTTCTTGGGATTCCCACAGACGGCGCACTTCGCGGTTACGACCTTCGCGTAAACACACATGCCACCACTGGTTCATGCCTTCGCCGCCCGCTGGTTTGATGCTATCAAACTGCGCAGGGCCGTCTTCTAACATCACGCCGGTACGCAAACGTTGCACTGTCGCTTCAGGGATTTCACCGAAGGTACGCACTGCGTATTCGCGGTCGACTTCGTTCGATGGATGCATTAGACGGTTCGCTAATTCACCATCTGAGGTAAACAGTAATAAACCTGAGGTGTTGATGTCTAAACGACCTACCGCAACCCAGCGTGAATCACGCACTTTAGGTAAGCGATCGAATACCGTTGGACGGCCTTCAGGATCTTTACGACTACAAATTTCGCCTTCGGGTTTATGGTATGCCAATACTCGACAGATCACGTCTTCGGCAGACTTTAACGAAATGGCTCTGCCATCGATACGCACTTTGGCATCGGCTTCAATCCGATCCCCAAGGCTAGCAATTTCACCATCAATACTAACTCGGCCTGCAGCAATCCATGCCTCCATCTCACGACGGGAGCCATGGCCTGCACGGGCCAAGACTTTCTGCAATTTTTCACTCATTAGTATTTTGCTCTTCTGACTGTTCCGGCGTTAATTTCACACTTGAAAAAACCGCCTGCAATGACTCAGTATCCGACAGCGGCGGTAAATCCGCTAAGGTGTCTAAGCCAAAATATGCTAAAAATTCTAAGGTAGTGGCATACAACGCGGGTCGCCCCGGTACTTCTTTATGGCCAACTACTTTAATCCAATGTCTATCTGACAAACTTTTTATGATGTGACTACTAATGGCCACACCGCGCACCTGTTCAATATCGCCGCGAGTCACAGGTTGACGATAAGCAATCACCGCCAAGGTTTCTAATGTCGCACGCGAATATTTAGGCGCCTTTTCTTGCCACAGGGGCTGCAAAAAAGGACTCAAGACTTCTAATGTCTGGAAGCGATAACCCCCAGCGACTTTCACAAGTTGCACACCTCGGTCTTGATAATCCTGCTGCAGCTCATCCAATGCAGCTTTTATTTTGTCTCTGGAAACCGTGAAATCCACCAATACCGTGTCTTTCAACATTTTCGCCGACAAGGGTTTCCCCAATACAAACAAACTCGCTTCAATAAGCTGTTTTAATTGAGTCGGATTTATCTGCATCAATTAATAGGCCTTAACGTAAATAGTTGAAAACGGTTCTGTTTGGTACAATTCAACCAATAATTCTTTGACTAATTCCATCAGTGCTAAGAAGGTCACGACCACGCCTGCACGGCCTTCTGCTACGGTAAATAAACGTTCAAATGCCGTAAAATCTTCCGAGTTCAGCATGGCTAAAATCTGGCTCATGCGCTCACGCGTCGATAACTGTTCACGCTTAACGTGATGATCTTCATTGGCATCGATACGTTTGAGCACATCGCCAAAGGCACGGGCAATTTCAAACAACGAGACTTCTGGCGGGATCATTAACGGCTTAATGTCAGGTGCTGCCACTGCTTTGGCTTGAAACACATCCCGCTCGAGCCGTGGCAAATCATCGAGTTTTTGCGACGCTTCTTTAATCACTTCATAGGCTTTCAACTGACGGATCAATTGCGCCCGAGGATCTTCCTCAACCTCATCTTCAGCCACCATACGCGGTAGCAGCAAACGGGATTTAATCTCGGCAAGCGTTGCCGCCATCACTAAGTAATCGGCGGCAAGTTCAATTCGAGCCTGAGTCAGCAACGTAATATATTCTAAATACTGCGCGGTGATTTGCTGAATGGGTAAATCGACAACGTCTAATTTTTGCTTACGGATCAAATATAAAAGTAAATCCAATGGGCCTTCAAAGGACTCAAGGAACACTTCTAATGCCTCCGGCGGAATAAACAAATCCAGTGGCATTTCGGTCATTGCCTGACCACGAATAACGGCTAAGGGTAAACTCTGTTGCGTGCCCTGCATCCGCTATCTTGCTCCGTTAACGCTGCGCGAGCCAACTTAGGCTAACGCCAAACGCGCGATTATACCTGTAAATCTGCGGCGATAAAACTGCCAAATGTTCACTGCCGCTCGCCGCATCGCTCACTCGCATCCACTACAGATAAATCTATTGCGCTGGATTTAGAGAAAAGGCGTGATATCACCCGCGCCTTCACGCAAAATTTCGGCGCCATCTTCAGACATATCAATCACTGTCGTCGGCTTTTCGCCTAAATAACCGCCATGGATAATCACATCCACTTGATGCTCGAGCAAATCGCGAATTTGTTCAGGATCTGACTCGGCAAATTCTGCATTCGGCATCACTAAACTGGTCGACATCAGCGGCGCATCTAAGGCTTCAAGCAACGCCAGTGCGATCACATTGTCGGGCACGCGAATACCTATGGTCTTTTTCTTGTCATTTTGCAGACGACGCGGCACTTCTTTGGTCGCTTTAAAAATGAACGTATAAGGCCCAGGCGTGCAACTTTTTAGGATGCGATACGCCTGATTATCCACTTTGGCGTAGGTCGCAAGCTCGGATAAATCACGGCACATCAATGAAAAGTTATGATCGTTCTCGATTTGACGAATTCTCGCCATCCGCGTCATCGCGTCTTTCTCACCAATCAAGCAGCCTAAGGCATAGCCCGAATCGGTGGGATAAACAATCACACCGCCCGCTTTTAAGGCGGCAACAGCTTGACTGATAAGGCGTGTTTGCGGATTTACTTCATGTACATAAAAAAACTGACTCATGGTCGTTCCACCCAAGATTCCGATTGCCAGACCCAATCAATACCTTGGGGCTGATACAGATTTTTACCTAATTCGATCCAATTACTTGGAAAGTGAAAATCACTCCCTATCGATGCAAGCAATTGATTTTGTAAGCTCAAGGCCACAAGGTTGGCCCTGTCGTCTAATGTTTGCTGGCCAAGTACCACTTCCATGGCATCTCCACCCGCTTCTTTATATTCGCGCACTAAGCGCTTAAGCCACTTTGCCGATAACTTATAACCACTGGGATGCGCCAACACAGCTAATCCACCCGCGTTATGAATGATATCGATGGCGCTGGCCATATCACCCCAATTATTGGGGACATAGCCGGTTTTACCGCGGGCAAGATAGCGTTTAAATACGCTCGGCATATCCACAGCATGACCATTTTCAGCCATCCAACGGGCGTAATGTCCACGGCTCAATGCCGCTTCACCCGCCAACGCCTTGGCACCTTCGTAAGCGCCTTCAATACCGGCCTTGGCTAATCTATGGCCAATTTCTTGAGCGCGTAATTCACGTAACTCACGCTGGTTTTCTAAAAATGCTAATAACGCAGGATTATCCGCATCGAAGTTAAGCGCAACTATGTGAATATCATAACTGTTCCAGCGAGTAGAGATTTCTACGCCAGAGATCAATTTCAATGGTTCTGCTTGCGATAGATTAAAGGCACGGGCTTCGGGTAAACCTGCTACCGTGTCGTGGTCAGTAATCGCAAATAACTGCACGCCCTTTTCAAGGGCTCTAGCCACCAATTCAGACGGAGTTAACTGACCGTCGGATGCGGTCGTGTGGCTGTGCAGATCAGCCAATATGCTTTGAGTATTCATGGGGCTATTGTACGTGAATTTGTTAATAAATGCGCTGCTATCTCGCATTTTGTGGCTGTGTGACTTAAATTTTCTGCGTCATTAAAGTGAATAAATCGCAGAAAATGAAAAATATTCAATTGACATTCGACCCCAGCTAAGGTTTTCTATACACCAATAACTGAATTAGCGAGACCCTTTTGAATGACACACATTAACGCTTCATTAAACATCATTTGGTGGTGGCACTTCCCAACTTAGCGGGTGGTGTGAAGCTCTGTGCTCATTTGAAAGTGACCAGAATCAACAAGAAGCCCGCAGAAATGCGGGCTTTTTTGTTAGGTGCGAAAAATGTCGGCAGACTCGGGTAACAAGATTAAGAAAGCGAGATAACTCATGATGTTAAAGACATTTTATAAGGTAGCTGGAGTATGAACATGCCCAAACAGACATTCGCACGCTCAAGCACACTCAAGGCGGCATTAACCTACCACAGCGATCCACTGCGCTTGTATCAGCACATTACCCAAGATGCGCCCCATACTATGTTGTTGGAGTCGGCCGAAATCGACAGTAAAGATCACTTAAAAAGCATGGTGATGACCCATGCTGCCATGATGATCCGCTGCGACGGTTATCAACTGACCTTTACCGCACTGACCGACAATGGCGCGAGCTTACTTGCCCCAATCGAAACCTTCTTCAGCGCGAGCGGCGATCGTGCTGATATGAGTGCCAGTCTAGTCCGTGATAACTTGACCTTAGTGGTGACGCTGCAAAAAGACACTAAGCTGCAGGATGAAGATGCACGCTTAAAATCGACCTCGCCACTCGATGGCCTGCGGATGTTTATCCAGCAGATTGATTGTGGCGCTCATACTGACAGCCAAAGTAAACCCGCCTTTGAGGATCTGTTTTTAGGTGGCGTACTGGCCTACGACTTGATTGATACCGTCGAACCGCTGCCAGCCGTACCGAACCGCGATAACGATTGCCCTGACTACTTATTTTACCTCGCAGAAACCTTAATCCTTATCGACCATAAACTGAAACAAGCCGACATCATTACCCATAATTTCAGTCGTGATTCCGCCCAGCATACCGCCATCACCGCAGCGCTGAGCGAGCGAGTTCAGCATCTAAGCACACAATGTAAAACCCTCGGTAATTCACCTGCCGATGTGCCGACACTGGTCGCCATCGACGCAACTGAGCAAGTCAATATTTCCGATGAGGTGTTCAAACAAACCGTTATCGATTTGAAAGAACACATTATTGCGGGCGATATTTTCCAAGTGGTGCCATCGCGTAGCTTTAGTTTGCCTTGCCCGAATACCTTGGGGGCTTATCGCGCCCTGCGTCTAACTAACCCAAGCCCTTACATGTTTTATTTCAGGGGCCAAGATTTCACGCTTTTTGGTGCCTCACCAGAAAGCGCGCTTAAATACGAAGCCAGCAGTAATCAAGTCGAAGTCTACCCGATTGCCGGCACCCGCAAACGCGGTAAAACCGCCACGGGCGAGATTGATTTTGACTTAGACAGCCGCATTGAACTTGAACTGCGCTTAGATAAAAAAGAACTGTCAGAACACTTAATGCTGGTCGATTTAGCTCGCAACGATATCGCGCGTATCAGCCAAAGCGGCAGCCGTAAAGTCGCCGAATTATTGAAAGTTGATCGCTATTCCCACGTGATGCACCTCGTAAGTCGCGTAACGGGTCAACTGCGCCAAGATTTAGATGCGCTACATGCTTATCAGGCTTGTATGAATATGGGCACATTAGTGGGCGCACCAAAAGTACGTGCATCACAACTGGTTCGCCAAGCGGAAAAAGCACGCCGCGGCAGCTACGGCGGCGCTGTCGGTTACCTTAATGCTCTTGGTGATATGGACACCTGTATTGTGATCCGCTCGGCCTTTGTCAAAAATGGCACCGCCTTTATTCAAGCGGGCGCGGGCGTCGTGTTTGATTCGGATCCCCAAAGCGAGGCAGATGAAACCCGTCAAAAAGCTCAAGCCGTGATTTCGGCAATCAAAATGGGTGCAGGACTGCGAGTCAATGAATCGCCAGTAAATGACGCGTCAGCTCAATCGACTTTTGTGCTATCCACTTCAGTACAATCTAAATAGGAGCCAAACATGAAACTCTATCTACTCGATAACTTTGACTCCTTTACCTACAACTTAGTGGATCAATTTCGCAGCCTTGGCTGTGAAGTGGTGATTTACCGCAACGATGTTGCCGCCGACTTTATCGCTGAAAAACTGCTTAACGAACAAGAACCCGCAGCCCTAGTGTTATCGCCAGGTCCTGGTGCGCCCCATGAAGCAGGCTCTATGATGGCGCTTATCGCCAAAGTCGCCGGTAAAGTGCCTATGCTGGGTATCTGCCTTGGGCATCAAGCTATGGTGGAATATTACGGCGGCACAGTGGCGCGCGCGCCTTTTGTGGTGCATGGCAAGGCAAGCCCGACTTTCCATGATGGCACTGGCGTATTTGCCGGTTTGCCCTCTCCCCTCCCCGTTGCCCGTTATCACAGTCTCGTTGCCACTCACGTGCCTGATTGCTTGCAAGTGATCGCAACCACTGACGCTATGCCGATGGCGATTCTGCACCCTGAGCACAGAGCCGTTGGCTTTCAGTTCCACCCAGAATCGATTCTGACCACCTTAGGCAGCACACTGCTCATTCAAACCTTAGCCTTTCTTACCCAAGACATGACAACAGGAGTAAGCGCATGAGTACCAACCCTATTCAGCCTTTACTCGACGTTTTATACCAAGGTAAAAGTTTAAGCCGCGAGCAAACCGCCGAACTTTTTGGCGCGTTAATTCGCGGTGAGATGAGTGAAGCAGCGATGGCGGGAATGTTAGTTGCGCTGAAAATGCGCGGAGAGACTATTGATGAGATCAGCGGCGCTGCCGATGCCATGCGCGCCGCTGCCAAACCTTTTCCTTACCCTGAGCGAAACAACAATCCGCTTCATAATGGCATAGTTGATATTGTTGGCACGGGTGGCGATGGCTTTAATACCATTAATATTTCCACCACTGCGGCCTTTGTTGCCGCGGCGGCAGGCGCTAAGGTCGCCAAACACGGCAATCGTAGCGTGTCGAGTAAATCAGGATCATCGGATCTTTTGGCGCAGTTTGGCATCGACTTAACTATGTCGCCAGAGACAGCCAGTCGTTGCCTCGACGCATTGAATCTGTGCTTTTTGTTTGCGCCCCACTACCATGGCGGGGTAAAACATGCGGTGCCCGTAAGACAAGCACTGAAAACGCGCACTTTATTCAACGTGTTAGGGCCGCTTATCAACCCTGCAAGGCCTGAGTTTATGTTACTTGGCGTGTATAGCCCTGAGTTAGTCTTACCGATAGCGAAAGTATTAAAGGCGCTTGGCACAAAACGCGCTATGGTAGTGCACGGCAGCGGTTTAGATGAAGTCGCGCTGCACGGCAACACCCAAGTTGCTGAGTTAAAAGACGGCGACATCATAGAGTATCAACTCACGCCCGCCGATTTAGGCGTGCCTTTAGCGCAAATATCAGACTTAGAAGGGGGCGAGCCCGCGCAGAATGCCTTGATTACCGAGGCGATTTTAAAAGGCGGTGGCACTGAAGCACACGCCAATGCGGTCGCCATCAATGCCGGCTGTGCTTTATATGTCTGTGGAATTACTGATTCAGTCAAAGCCGGAACCTTACTTGCGCTCGCTACCATTCAAAGCGGCAAAGCCTTTGAATTGTTAAGCCAGCTCGCAAAAGTCAGCGGTGAAGCCCTAGTCAACGGTCAAGAAAGAGGAAGATAAGCGAATGTCTCAAGTAGAAGTGACTCCAACAGCAATGACTCAAGACCTGCGTACTCAGCCAGAGGCAGCCACAAACGCTATGCCAAAAAGTAATGTGTTAACCCGTATCGTCGATACCAAAGCGGCCCATATTGCCGCCCTGAAACTGCGTTTTCCTGAGGCGAATCTGTCGCCAAAAATCTCTGACCGCAGTTTATTTGCCGCACTCAAGGCACCCAAGGCGGGTTACATTTTAGAATGCAAAAAAGCCAGTCCATCCAAAGGACTTATCCGCGATGTGTTTGATGTAGAAGCCATCGCCGATATTTACGGTAAATATGCGGCGGGCATTTCGGTATTAACCGACGAGCAATTTTTCCAAGGGGATATGGACTATATCCCTAAGGTGCGCGCTCGGGTCAACCAACCAATTCTGTGCAAAGATTTTTTTGTGGACGAATACCAAATCAAACTCGCCGCCCACCAAGGCGCCGATGCGATTCTGTTGATGCTGTCCGTACTTGATGATGAACAATATCAAGGTCTAGCGAAAGAAGCCGCTAAGTATCAACTCGATGTACTGACCGAAGTCAGTAATGAAGAAGAACTTAAGCGCGCCATCGCATTAGATGCGCCGATTATCGGCATCAACAACCGTAACTTAAGGGATTTGAGTACCGATCTCGCTACCACAGAAGCGCTGGCGCCACAGATTGGCAGCGACCGCGTGGTGATCAGCGAATCTGGCATTTACAACAATGAGCAAGTGCGCCGTCTGAGTCCGCTGGTTGATGGCTTCCTCGTTGGCAGCTCGATTATGGCCGAGACAGATATCGATTTGGCCTGCCGTAAATTGATCTTCGGTCACAATAAAGTCTGCGGCCTCACCCGCGTGGAAGATATTCGCGCCGCAGCAACAGCAGGTGCTGTCTATGGCGGACTGATTTTTGCTGAAAAATCCCCACGCGCCTTAACCCTTGATGCAGCAGAACAACTGCTCAGGGAGTATCGCGCATCCGATGCCCCCGCCATTGAATTTGTCGGCGTGTTTGTTAATGCCGCGCCAAGTACTATTACCGATATCGCCGCCAGTTTGCAGTTATCTGCCGTACAGCTGCACGGCACGGAAACAGAACTTGAAATCGCACAGCTCGCCGAGCGACTTGAGCAAGCGGGACTCACTACCCAAATTTGGAAAGCCGTCAGCGTCGATGCGCAAACGGGTGAGCTTGGTTACATACCTCAGGGAGCACAGCGTTATCTCTTTGATAGTAAAACGGCAGGTCAATTTGGCGGCTCGGGCCAAGCCTTTAATTGGCAAAATATTGATGTGAAGTCCTTAGGCCAGCAAAAGGCCCATGCCATGTTGGCGGGCGGACTCAATCCAGGCAATGCGGCAAGTGCCAATGCCCAAGGATTTTACGGTTTAGATTTTAATTCTGGCCTAGAAACCGCCGCAGGGATTAAATCGGCGCAACTTATCCAAATGGCTTTTACCCATTTACGTCTTTAGCCTATCGCGCTAAGCAAGAAGCCCTAGATGCAGTTGGTGCTCGACAAGCGTGATGCTCGACAAAAAATATGAACCTATTAATGCCAGTGACCAAATAGATAACGGCTCAGTTAACACGTTTAACACCAAAACGCTGTTAGCACCATCGAAGCCACTGACAAACTGATTGATAAGATAAGGAAAAAGGTATGTCAAAGTTAAAGCTTAACCCTTATTTCGGCGAATACGGCGGCATGTATGTGCCACAGATTTTAGTGCCAGCCCTTAAGCAATTAGAAACTGCCTTTGTGGAAGCGCAGGAAGATGACGACTTTAAAGCCGAATTTACCGATTTACTAAAGAACTACGCGGGTCGGCCAACGGCGCTCACCTTAACCCGCAATCTAAGCCCCAATCCTATGGTAAAAATCTACCTCAAACGAGAAGATTTACTCCACGGCGGCGCCCATAAAACTAACCAAGTGTTAGGCCAAGCACTGCTTGCTAAACGCATGGGCAAAAAGGAAATCATTGCTGAAACTGGCGCAGGACAACACGGCGTTGCCACCGCCCTTGCCTGTGCGCTATTAGGCTTGAAATGTAAAGTCTATATGGGCGCGAAAGACGTTGCGCGCCAATCACCTAACGTATTTAGAATGCGTTTGATGGGCGCGGAAGTCATTCCTGTCACC
Organism: Shewanella baltica; assembly: GCF_900456975.1. Lineage (NCBI taxonomy): Bacteria > Pseudomonadati > Pseudomonadota > Gammaproteobacteria > Alteromonadales > Shewanellaceae > Shewanella > Shewanella baltica. The sequence continues at coordinate 1,432,342 of NZ_UGYM01000002.1, read as the reverse complement.
TCAGGTTCTGCCACCTTAAAAGATGCCTGTAACGAAGCGATGCGCGACTGGTCTGGCAGCTACGAAAAGGCCCACTATTTGCTCGGCACAGCTGCGGGGCCACATCCGTTCCCAACCATAGTGCGTGAATTTCAACGCATTATTGGCGAAGAAACCAAGAAGCAAATACTGGAACGTGAAGGTCGTCTGCCCGATGCGGTTATCGCCTGTGTGGGTGGCGGCTCTAACGCTATCGGCATGTTTGCTGACTTTATTGACGAGCCGAGTGTCGAACTGATTGGCGTCGAACCTGCGGGTAAAGGCATAGACACGCCAATGCACGGCGCGCCGCTTAAACACGGTAAGACAGGTATTTTCTTCGGTATGAAAGCGCCTTTGATGCAAGATAGCGAAGGCCAAATCGAAGAATCCTACTCAATTTCAGCTGGATTGGACTTCCCATCCGTTGGCCCGCAGCATGCGCATCTTAATGCCACAGGCCGCGCCCGTTATGAATCGGCTACCGACGATGAAGCGCTAGAAGCCTTCCAACAACTGGCTCGCTGTGAAGGGATTATCCCCGCATTGGAATCGGCCCATGCTATCGCCTATGCAGTGAAAATGGCGCGCGAGTGCACTAAGGAAACCATTTTAGTGGTCAATCTTTCCGGTCGTGGCGACAAAGATATTTTCACCGTTTCTGACATTTTGAATGGTAAAGAGGTATAACGAACATGAGTGATACATTGACTAACCCAGGCCTTTACCAAGCGGCCCGTTACCAAGCCACCTTTGCCAAACTCAAAGCCGAAGGCCGTGGTGCTTTTGTCCCCTTCGTCACTCTTGGTGATCCTAGCCCTGAGTTATCGCTGAAAATTATCGATACCTTAGTGCAAAACGGTGCCGATGCCTTAGAACTGGGCTTTCCGTTTTCCGATCCCTTGGCCGATGGCCCTGTGATCCAAGGTGCTAACCTGCGTTCTTTAGCGGCGGGCACGACTCCAACGGCGTGTTTTGAATTACTGGCGCAAGTGCGTGCTAAATATCCTGAACTGCCAATCGGTTTGCTGCTGTATGCGAACTTGGTGTTTGCTAATGGCATAGATGCGTTTTACGCCAAAGCGCAGCAAGCGGGTGTGGATTCAGTGCTTATTGCCGACGTACCCGTGGAAGAATCGGCGCCCTTTAGCGAAGCGGCTAAAGCCCATGGTATTGCGCCAATTTTTATCGCGCCGCCCAATGCCGACAGTGAAACCCTTGCACTGGTTAGCGCCAGCGGCGAAGGTTACACCTATCTCTTATCCCGCGCAGGGGTGACAGGCACAGACACTAAAGCTGGCGTTCCGGTGGAAGAAATTCTATCCAAATTGAAAACTTTTAACGCGCCGCCACCGCTACTCGGCTTTGGCATTGCCGAACCCGCTCAAGTAACCGCCGCAATCAAAGCAGGCGCAGCAGGGGCCATTTCTGGCTCTGCCGTTGTGAAGATCATCGAAACCCACCAGCACGATGAAGCTAAGCTACTGGCGACACTTGGCGATTTTACTCGCGCCATGAAAGCGGCGACCTAAGTTAATCAAGATTTCAATCTCTGAGATAAATTACTGATTGAAATTGATAAACTAAGTCACTGATTTAAATTGATAGCCTAAATCGCTAGCCTGAATCGCTAGTGCTTAAGACGCGATGAAAGAGAAAAATCAACAGAATAAGTGGGGCACATTCGCAGCCTCACTTATTTTGCTTTAGATTGACCGACTCCTATGTTTACCCTGCCTTGCTCACCTCACTGTTGGTGTTCTCTTACGGCTCTTATCTTTATCAACAATCACGCCTCCCCCTACCGTGACAAGAAATCAAACTGATAGCTTAGCGGTTATTTAGTCGCAGTTATTTAGTCACAGTTCCTCGGTAGCATGTCAGTATCGAAATGAAATGGACTTTATATGCAGTATCGGATCTATATACTCGAGCTAACTCCATGTGGCAATGATGTTGAAGGTGAAGTCGCAGGTAAATGCGACAATGGCGCGCCGATTTGGTTTTATTACCAAGGCAGCGCTCAAAAGGCAAGAATGCGCTTTCCGGTTAACCAATGGGTGACGGCTGAATTACTCGGCCAACTAGCAAGTGTTCAAGTTGACATCATTGAGCAAGCTCCACGCCTACCAATTCAATTGAACTTTGAAACTTCAGGACAAATCGTCGACATCAGCCAAACACCCGAAGATACGATTTACCTGTCGCACTCAAACCTTGCACTCCCCTTTGATAATGAACTTGGCAAATCCCCTATTTCGCTCGGTCACTGGGTCAATGTGACGGGCGAGCTTTGGGTAACAAATGGAATGAATTGAGAGTTGATCCCTGCGCTAACTGTGAACGTACAGATAGGCTAGCTTTGGCTTTAATGATTGGGCTTTAATGATTGCGCTTTATCGGTGCAATACCTAGAATGTCGCCGCGCGGGCTAAACTTCATCAATCGCTTAAATACCTTGCTTCCGCTATTGAACCCAATTGGGAAAGCAAATGAAGTCGATAGCGGAATTGACAGTGTTAGCCTGTGATAAATCATTCGCCTGATGAATTTCCAATAGAGGATCCGATGACTATTTCTAAATCTTTGCCCGATGACAAACCTCGTAATTTTTTGGGCACGCCTAAATTACCAGCCAAGTACGCCACGGTTGTAATGCCATTTTTTCTTTCTATTCTAATGAGTTGTATCGTTTCTGGGATCAGTACTTTCAATGGCGTTGGCGCTTCACCGCAGTTTATCGAACTCTGGCTCGGTGCTTGGCTGATCTCATGGGTGGTCGCCTTCCCGACACTGCTGATGGTGTTGCCATTAGTGCGGAAAATTACCGGACACTTTGTCGATTTACGCTAGCTTTACGATTTAGCCTTTCGAACTTGCATTCTGAGTTAACAGCCACATTTCAAAGCCGTCTTAGGACGGCTTTAGCTTAAGTTCATGCCCTTAATAAACGCGCACAGCCGCTATCCATGCCGAGATAACCGTCCTATTTACAGCTCCAGCCAATAGCAGTTTTAAGCGAATGGTAGTTTTAAGCGAATAGCTCTGTGAGAAAATACCAAGCTAAGCGAATACATCTGGGGGCAATGCCTCTGAACTCATTCATCAGAGCTAATCCATTTAAACTTAACCCACACCCGACTCATTTTACCCAGTGCCTTCAGCGAAGCTCCAGCCTGCGCTTTACAATGGATTTACACTGACTGTTTAGCGGCACCTATCCCCATTGGACTCAGCCGACATTGCCGCAATCTAAATCAATACCCCTCGATTAACAAACCAACACAAATATCGATATAACCACTTGTATTTATAGATGTAAAAGTCAAATTACTCGTAATCAACTCGATTATACACCCCTTAAGTTTAGCCTTTTTGCCAGCCAATTATCTTGCCGTCACATACGTTATTAACCGTACTTAGCCCGCTTATCCGTAAGTTAAAAGTATTAACCCTCACCACCACCCAAATGAGAATGGTTTGCATTTAAATATTTTCACGTGCTAATTTACTCGCCGTTGTCGGGACAGAGGCAGCAGGAAAAATGGCCTAAGGACTGCGCTAAACATAGCGAATTAACCACAGCAAGATAGATAGCTAAACAGGCTATTTTGACAGCCGCATTAACTTGGTTTGCGTCCTTAGGTAACTGATTACTGGATCGGCAACACGCAACAGCATGCTGCCAAAGGAGGCGTAAGTGACTACTCAACAAAGGGAAATGGATCGCGAAATCTTTGATCTACTCGGCATCGGCATTGGCCCATTCAATCTTGGCCTCGCCGCCTTATCAGAACCTATCGACGGCTTTAACTGCTTATTTTTAGATGCTAAAACCAGCTTTGACTGGCATCCAGGCATGCTACTCAAATCCTCAAGACTGCAAACCCCCTTTATGTCAGATTTGGTGACTATGGCCGATCCCACCAGCCGTTACAGTTACCTAAATTTTGCCAAAAAGACGGGTAGACTTTATCCCTTTTACATTCGTGAGAATTTCTTTTTACCCCGCCACGAATACAACTTGTACTGCCAATGGGTAAGCCAGCAACTCAGCAATCTAAAATTTGGCTTTAAAGTCACTCAAGTAGATTACAACGCCGGTGAAAGTATTTATCGAGTCACAGGTTTTGATAGACGCAGTGGCAAAACCCATACCTATCAATGCCGAAAGCTAGTGTTAGGCACAGGAACAGAGCCTTATCTGCCAAAGGATTGCCCCATTCAAGATGCGCGGGTCATGCATACAGCCAGCTATATGCAGCAAAAAACCTACCTGCAGAGTCAGAGCGCCATCACTGTCATTGGCAGTGGCCAAAGTGCGGCGGAAGTGTTTTACGATCTACTGCAAGACATTGATACCTATGGCTATCAACTGAATTGGATGACGCGCTCAGCACGTTTCTATCCCTTGGAATACACTAAGCTGACGTTGGAGATGACCTCGCCAGATTATGTCGATTACTTCCACGAATTAGCACCGGAAAAACGCTGTGCTTTGATCGCCAGTCAAAAATCGCTCTACAAGGGCATTAATGCAGAGCTTATCAACGACATCTATGACTTGTTATATCAAAAGCGCTTGATTGCGGATTTCCAGTGCCAATTAATGACCAATGTGGCGTTAACCCGTATTCAAACTGACCCAGATGCACTCAAATTACATTTTCAGCATCAAGAGCAAGATACCCCTTTGAGCCAAACCACGGGTGCTGTGGTATTAGGCACTGGTTATCACTACCGTTTGCCTCAATTTATCAAAGATATAAAGCAACATATCGAGTTCGATAATGCGGGACAACTTGCGGTACAACGCGACTACAGCATAGATATTCGCGGGGATATTTTTGTCCAAAATGTGGGTTTGCATACCCATGGGGTAAGCTCACCGGATCTTGGCATGGGCTGTTATCGCAACGGCATCATCTTAAAGGCCGTGCTTGGCTATGCGCCCTACCACATTGAAGAACACATCGCCTTTCAAACCTTCGATCCGGCCAAACTTGCCAATCATCAGCACTGCGGCGCCAATGCGATTAACACACTGAATCTTAACCCTAAACATTTCCCTAAGACGTCTCCGCACAGCAATAACGCTGATGCATCGGCGCATCTCTACCCAACCCAAACGCCGACTTCGAGTATGAGCGCAGGCGCGGGAACCAATATGTCGGTCTTGATGGCGCCAAACCAGGAGGCGCAATAATGGCGAGTCAATTTAGCAGCCATTGTTTAACGCAGCTATCAGCTATTACAAGCATCAATGGTTTCCAGTTCAGAGCGTTAGATCTCAAGCAAGACTTGCCAACACTACAGTCTTGGTTTAACCAAGAGTACGCGCAGTTTTGGGGCATGCAGGGCTTGAATCTCACCGCCATAGAGAACCTTATGGCAGCAACGCAGCATAAGTTTGCCTTGATAGGTGAGTGGCAGGGCAAATCACTCTTTATGGTGGAGCTCTACGATCCCGCCCACGATGAAATCGGTCACCACTATCGTGTTGCACCGGGGGATTGCGGTATGCACCTGATTATCGCGCCGCCCGATGGCAGCCCAATCAACGGCTTATCCTTCAAAGTGATGGATGCGATAGCGCAGCTCGTGCTTGAAAAATTGGCCTTTAACCGCCTAGTGGTTGAACCCGATCAACTCAATAGCAAAATTCATCGCTTAAATAGCCGAGTGGGCATTCGCTATGAAAAAGCGATTCAGTTAAGCACTAAAGCCGCGTTCCTCGGATTTTGCACTGCGGCCGATCGCCAGCTGGCATCGAACACACCCTCTTCGACAGGCTTAGCCCAGACAACCTCAGCGCTGCCAAGCACGCTCGCAGCGCCCGTAACCTCTCCCATGACATTATCGACTCTTTAGGTGAACTAGATGAACTTACCCACAAAAGCCTTACTAATGGATCCATTGACAACGCAGGATCATCAAACTCACGCAGCGGCGACTCAACTCACCCCTTCGCTATCGACAACCTCAACTTCTATGCCGGAGCACTTGACCCCCGCCTATTGGCAAGCGGCTAATCGGCATTTAGTGAAGAAAATTCTCTGCGAATTCACCCACGAGAAAATCATCACGCCGACCCTATACGGGCAAAAGGCGGGGCTTAACCACTATGAACTGCGGCTCAAAGACAGCACTTACTATTTTAGTGCGCGGCACTATCAGCTCGATCATCTTGCTATCGATGCAGATTCCATCCGCGTTTCAGTCGCAGGACAAGAGCAAGCCCTTGATGGGATGTCGCTGATCATTTCCCTTAAAAATGACTTAGGGATCAGCGAAACCTTACTGCCCACGTATTTAGAGGAAATCACTAGCACCCTCTACAGCAAGGCGTACAAGTTAGCGCATCAGGCGATCCCCGCCGCCACGCTGGCGCGAGCCGATTATCAGAGCATAGAAGCGGGTATGACTGAAGGCCATCCGGTGTTTATTGCCAATAACGGCCGGATTGGCTTCGATATGCAGGATTACCGCCAATTTGCCCCAGAAAGTGCGATGCCGATGCAGTTAGTCTGGCTTGGCGTGCGCAAGAGTAAGACCACGTTTGCCGCCCTCGAAAACTTGAGTCACGACGCGTTACTCAAGGAGGAGCTTGGCCAGCAGTTCACTGATTTTCAGCAGCATCTTAAAACCCAGCAGCATGATCCACAGGACTTCTACTTTATGCCTGTGCATCCTTGGCAGTGGCGTGAAAAAATCGCCCGCGTCTTTGCCGGCGACATCGCCCGCGGCGATCTGGTTTACCTTGGCGAAGGTAGCGAACAGTACCAAGTACAGCAATCGATACGCACTTTCTTCAATCTTTCATCGCCACAAAAGTGCTATGTCAAAACCGCGCTTTCCATCTTAAATATGGGCTTTATGCGCGGCCTATCGCCCCTATACATGAGCTGCACACCGCAAATTAATGCGTGGGTGGCGAACTTGGTTGAGAGCGACCCTTACTTTACTCAGCAAGGGTTTGTGATCCTTAAAGAAATTGCCGCCATAGGTTACCACCACCATTATTACGAGCAGGCACTCACCCAAGACAGCGCCTACAAAAAAATGCTCTCTGCCCTATGGCGCGAAAGCCCACTGCCGCACATTGCGCCTAAGCAAAATCTGATGACCATGGCCGCCCTGCTGCACACAGATCATGAAGATAAAGCGCTGATTTCGGCCTTGATAACGGCCTCAGGCTTGTCAGCAAAAGACTGGCTGAACCGTTACCTCAACTTGTATTTATCGCCCTTATTGCACGCGTTTTTTGCCTACGATCTGGTCTTTATGCCCCACGGTGAAAACCTGATCTTAGTGCTGGATGAATATGTGCCGGTCAAGATTTTAATGAAAGACATAGGCGAAGAAGTCGCGGTACTGAATGGCACCTCGCCGCTGCCTGATGATGTAAAACGCCTTGCGGTAAGCCTTGAAGAAGATATGAAGCTTAACTACATCTTACTGGATATTTTTGACTGTATTTTCCGCTATTTAGCACCGCTGTTAGATGAGCAAACCAGTGTCAGTGAAAGCCAATTCTGGGAATTAGTGGCGGACAATGTACGTGACTACCAAGCTCAACATCCACATTTGGCCGCCAAGTTTGCCCAATACGATCTGTTTAAGGACAGCTTTGTACGCACCTGCCTCAATCGTATCCAATTGAATAACAACCAACAAATGATAGATCTAGCCGACAGGGAGAAAAACCTACGCTTCGCTGGCGGTATCGACAATCCCTTGGCGGCCTTTAGGCAAAGCCATGCCTTTAAGCGCCCCAAACTTGGCAGCGCTGAGTCGAAAACACGTTAACGCGCAACAAAACGCATAGACCCGACACTTTCTGAAACTTGACGAAACGTTTGTGTGGGCCACTTGTTGGCCCGCTTTATTTAACCCCAACCTAAATGGAATTAAAGATCACCATTATGAAGACTTTCCCTCTCTCCAGCATCGCACTCGTCTGCAGACAAGCCATCGTTAACCCAAAGCTATTGCTGTGCTCAGCCATGTTAGCCAGTGTGCCCCATGCCGTAGCAGACACTGTGGATGCGGATGGTAAAACCAAGAAGCACCAAAAAGAGATTGAAATCATCAATGTCATTGGCGCTAAGGATTTACACGACAATCGCTATAAAACCCAAGCGATGAACACAGCGACAGGGCTCGATTTATCCTATTTAGAAACGCCGCAGTCGGTCACGTCTATCACCCGCCAAATGATGAACGATCAACAGCTTAATAGCGTGATTGATGCCATGACCAGCGTTGCCGGGATTAATGCTCGCCCTATGGATAACGATAGATACAGCATTAGTGCCCGCGGCATTGCCGTGACCAGTATACTGTACGATGGCGTACCCACCACCTACGACACCCGCTTCAACTATGGCGATAACCTTATCGACACCGCCATCTATGAACGAGTTGAAGTGGTACGCGGCGCGACGGGACTCATGACGGGAGCCGGTAATCCATCGGCGGCCATTAACCTTATCCGTAAGCGCCCAACTCAAGAGTTTATGGGCAGCACATCGGTAAGTGTGGGCTCATGGAATAATGTGCGCGGTATGGTCGATCTTTCGAGCGGCTTAAATGACTCAGGGTCGGTGCGCGGTCGCGTAGTAGCCGCCTATCAGGATAAGGATTCGTTCCAAGACAGATACGAGCAACAGCGCACCACGTTATACGGCATAGTCGAAACCGATATTGGCGATAGCACCTTGTTCACCCTAGGGGTTGATTACCAAGATGCCACACCGAGCGGTACTATGTCGGGCGGTTTACCGCTATTTTACAGTGACGGCAGCCGCACTAACTATGATCGCGCCACTTCAACGGCGCCCGATTGGGGCTCGGCGCATACCCAAGGCCTCAACACCTTTGCAAGTCTCGAGCACAGATTTGATAATGGCTGGAACCTAAAAGGGACTTACACCTATGGCGATAACTCATTGGAGTTCGATGTGCTATGGGCCATGGGTTATCCCGATCCTGTAACCAATATAGGCGCAACAGCAGGCTCTATCGCCTATGTCGACGGCAGTCGCACCCAACACAATGTGGATTTACGCGCCGAAGGACAATTCCAACTCTTTGGTCAAGAACATCAATTGATGTTTGGCTGGAATGGTCAGCGACAAGAGTTCGCCAATCCCTATTATTACCCCACTGCTGCAGTACCACCACTAGGTGATTTTCGCGATCCGAACTTCCAGTACCCTAAACCTCAATGGCAAGATACCTCAGACACAGGCTCATCTGGCGAAACCAAACAGAGTGCAGCCTATGTGGCGACGCAGCTTAATCTCAGCGACGCCTTAGCAGTCCTCGTCGGATTACGCCTCAATGAGTGGGAAACCGACCAAGATAACTTTAAAAGCCTATACAATTTCAACATCAGCAACGAACTCACCACTTACTTCGGCCTCACATACGCTCTGACCGAGCAATATTCGCTTTATGCCAGCTATACCGACATTTTTGCGCCGCAAACTAAACAAAGAATCGATAAAAGCTATCTAGATCCGGTCAAAGGGAAAAACTACGAAGGTGGGATTAAGGCGAGCCTATTCGATGAGGCTTTAGATATGTCGTTGTCGGTGTTTGAGATCAAGCAAGATAACATAGGCGTAGACACTCGCACACGCATTCCTGGCACCACCATCCCTGTGTACAGAGAAGTCGATGGTACGAACACTCGAGGTTTCGAGTTCGAAGCGACGGGTAAAATCACTGATGACTGGAATGTTTACTTAGGCTACACCCAGTTCACCACCGAAGATCCTAAGGGCAAGCGCATCAATACCACGTCACCACGTCAGCAGTTAAAACTCTTCACCACTTATACCTTTGGTGGTGATTGGCATAAATTGCAAATTGGTGCAGGGGTTAACTGGCAGAGCCGCGTCTACCAAGATGCCGATAAACCTGTAGGCAATGGTATAGACACGATTAGAGTCGAAGTCGAGCAAGGCTCCTATGCACTGGCGAGTCTGATGGCAAGTTACGCCTTCACCGAGCAACTTAAGCTTAGCGCCAACCTGCACAACGCCTTAGATAAAAGCTACTACAGCCAAGTCGGTCAATACAGTCAATTCCAATACGGTACGCCGCGCAGTGCCAGCTTAACCTTGGACTATCGCTTCTAAGTCAGACTTTTATTGAGAAAGTTCGAAAACCCTTGTGAGCCCAAATCTTGGGCTCACAAGGTCCTCATCTATTGGACTTATCAATAATAGCGGGGCTTATCAATCACAGCGGCAATCAATCACAGCCATTAAGGAGTCATTATGGCAAGCCAACGAGGAGACACTAGACTGCAACTCTTGCGCGATACCTCGCTCAGCCACGACGGTTTGAATCACACCATTTTGACACTCAATCAGCTGTTACATCAGCGGGCGCCCTTTTATGGCGAGCACCTTAATGCAACGTCCTCACCCACGGGACTCAGTTTCGATGAGTGGAGCTGCGCCGATACCTATCAAACACTGCTAGCGCGTTTTGCCATAGCGCACCCTAGCGCCAAAACGCAGACTGAAACTAAAACCGAAACCGAGACGGATAAAACTGCTGCAACCAGCCGAGCCACTGCTTTCGCCAGTAAAAGCGCTTTGGTCAGTAAAAACGCTGCGGCCAGCAGAAAAGACACTCGTAAAGCGCTGCATTCACTTTGGGGCCAATGGTATTTCGGCCTCTTAGTCCCGCCTATGATGGAATGGATTTTCAATGCCCCACAAACTGACTTAGAATCCATCCACTGGCAGCCACAGTCCATTTTTATGCAGGTACACCCCAGTGGCCGAGTGGCCAAATTTGAATGTAACATCGCAAAACACCAGCCAAATACCGCTTTGACCTTTAAAAAATACCACGGCATCGTGCCACTTTGCCAAACCAACACTAAGTCAAGTTTCAAGACAGGCACTAAGGTACACTCGCCATTAACCTCATATAAGCCGCCAGTTGATAAAGAACTCGCCCTACAAGGCCTTATCTTAAACTTACTGCAACCGAGTGTTGAGCGCCTGCTCACTCTGAGCCCCGTGCCCGTTAAATTATATTGGAGTCATTTAGGCTATCTGATCCACTGGTATCTTGGGGAGTTGGGACTCACTGAGCAGTACAGCCAGCAACTAAAACAAGCCCTGTTTCGCCGCACGACCTTTTTAGATGGCAGCACCAATCCGTTGTATAACAGCATTAACTTACTCATCGAACCTGAGCAAGACAGCGCAACACCGAACACAGTTGCGAGAATAGTAACGAGTACAGCATCGCGCTCAAAACCGAGTCCCAAAATCCACTGCATTCGCCGTACTTGCTGCTTGAGGTATCAACTCGCCAACACAGGCCAATGCCACGATTGCCCGCTGTTAAGTCGTGCAAAGGTTAACGTCAACGCCGCCAAGCAAACGTGAAGCTAGCTTATAAGATTAAATCGGTTTAATGGGCAAGATCGCAATCCTAGGCCCATGATGCTTTTGCCCTTATGTTGCACATGCTACACTCAAGCCCATGTCTCTTTAACACGATTAATTATGAAACAACTGCTTGATTTCCTGCCCCTCGTCATCTTTTTTGCTGTCTATAAATTTTTCGATATTTATATCGCCAGCGGCGCATTGATCGCAGCCACCGCGCTTCAATTAATCGTGACCTATGCGCTATATAAGAAACTTGAAAAGATGCACTTAATCACCTTTGCTATGGTGACAGTGTTTGGCACACTCACTTTAGTGTTTCACGATGATTCTTTTATCAAGTGGAAAGTGACCATTATCTATAGTTTGTTTGCTATCGCCTTAGGTGTCAGCCAATTGCTCAATAAATCGATATTAAAGTCGATGTTAGGCAAAGAAATGCAAGTAGAAGACAAGATTTGGGCTCGCGTAACTTGGTATTGGGTCGTCTTCTTCGCCAGCTGTGGCCTAGTCAATATCTATGTCGCCTTTAGTTTGCCATTAGAAACGTGGGTCAATTTTAAAGTGTTTGGTTTAACCGCTTTAACCTTAATTAATACTGTCCTGACCGTATTTTATCTTTATAAACACCTTCCCGAAGATCAACGCAAGGAACTCAAATAATGTGGTATATGATTTCAGCTCAAGATTTTGAGAACAGTTTAGAAAAACGTTTAGCCGCTCGCCCTGCCCATTTAGCTCGCCTGCAAGCCCTCGCCGATGAAGGTCGTTTACTGATCGCTGGCCCACATCCAGCCATTGACAGCGAAAACCCAGGTGATGCTGGCTTTAGTGGTTCACTGGTTGTCGCCGATTTTGAATCCTTAGTGGCAGCAAAACACTGGGCCGATGCCGATCCTTATATCGAAGCGGGCGTGTATAAAAGCGTGGTCGTTAAACCTTTCAAACGAGTCCTGCCCTAATGAAAATAGTGTCCTTTAACATCAATGGTCTGCGCGCGCGCTTGCATCAATTACAAGCCTTAATCGACAGCCACCAGCCCGACATTATCGGCCTGCAAGAAACCAAAGTGCACGACGAAGCGTTTCCATTAGCCGACGTCGAAGCCATGGGATATCAAGTGCATTACCACGGCGGCAAGGCCCACTATGGCGTTGCTATGTTGTCTAAAGTCGCGCCAGAAAAGCTGCAAAAAGGTTTTCCAACCGATGACGAAGATGCCCAGCGCCGCATGATTATCGGCACTTTTGCCCAAGCGAATGGTCGTCCGTTAACCGTATTCAACGGCTATTTCCCCCAGGGCGAAAGCATAGACCACCCAACAAAATATCCTGCTAAACGTAAGTTTTATCAGGACTTAATGCACTACTTGCAGACAAATCACAGCAACGATGAAGATATCGCCATCATAGGTGATATCAATATTTCGCCGACCGATTTAGACATAGGTATTGGTGAAGTCAATCGTAAGCGATGGCTGAAAACGGGTAAATGTAGCTTCCAACCGGAAGAGCGTGAGTGGTTAAAAACCTTGCAAGACTGGGGTTTAGTCGACACTTTCCGTCAATTACACCCAGAGCGCATCGAACGTTATTCTTGGTTCGATTACCGCAGCAAAGGTTTCGATGACAACCGCGGCCTGCGTATTGATGTGATTTTAGCAACACCTTCACTGGCAGCACGTTTAGTCGAATCCGATGTCGATTACGATCTTCGCGGCATAGATAAACCCTCAGACCACGCGCCCATTTGGAGCAAGTTTAAAGAGGCCTAATCAGCTAAAGTTCGACCATCTTAGTAGATATGAAACATCGGCTTAGGCCGATGTTTTTGTTTGAGAGTGACTTAAGCAGAATGAGATTGGCACAAGTAAGTTAAAAATGAACAGCATACATCGCAAAAAAGTTGTGAGCTTAGCTTCAGCCACAGATTAATCGTGAGCCATGGCATTCACTCATCGACGCGGTGAATAGAAACCTAGGGTTTCTGAGCTTATGAACGAGAGCCATGGTCGTTCTCATGCATCCCTGCATTGCACGACATTCAGGCGTCCTGCCTATCAGATAGCGAACTGGCAGTTAAACAGGGACGTTGTTCAAGTCCATCCTTGGATGCAGGGCCGCCCGTCTGATGTGAATGGATTCACGAATGCCGCGATGGCATGGACGTCAAAGAGCGGCCATGGGGCGGACGGTCGTCTCGCAAATCACCAAGACTCACCTGTTTAGCATCGGCGAAGCCTGTTTGTTTTAAAGAAATACATAGCAAGCTTTTGGACAATTTCGAGTTAAAGCCTTAATTCTAACTCGTCAGTTTCGGATTAAAATTTCTATGGGTTAACGCCCGCATTTACGGCTGGTTTGGAGCGCAGCGGAAAACCAGTCCGCCAACATGCGCTTGTTAGTTGCGCTGTATGCCATATGCACGCCGCCATTGTGTTCTTGGCTTACACTGACATCTAGATAAATGATCATTTAGATGATTCAGATTTCTACCAGTTCGCTCAATTATATTTTTACTTTTAACCCTTTTATCAATTAGGTTGTAGCACTCCGAATAGAAGTTTTTTACAACATCAGGAGTATTTGGCTTATATCCTTTTTCAATCTCCAAAAATCTTCGAATACAAAGCACTACAAGATCAGATAACTGAATCATTGGATTTTTACGAGAGTCGATTGGGTGGCTAAACTCAACAATCCACTTTACCTTTTGGTTGTTTGGGACTTCAAATCGACGATTTTGGATGATTGCCTCAACGCTTTCGTGATGCTCTTCTTTCTCATCAAGTACAATCATACCTCTCGCAGATTGCCCAAGATTCTCTTTTACATGCCAATTCATGTAAGTAATTAAATAATCGAACGACAGCAGATAGGGATGCTTTGTATCGAATACTGCTTGGTATTGGCACTGAGATTGATCAAGGCAGGATTTCTCTACTGCAAAGAAGTGCACTTGGTGTCCAAGCTCTTCGACTAACCCCAGCAATGATCTTACGAGCGCCAAACGATCATTTATATGGTGGCCAGCAAAGAATCTTTCCCCATTAGGTGAAAGTAACTCATGAGAGTGAACTTCAAATCCGGCAGGAATATTCCCATTAAAATAATCGCTGATAATGGCATCTAGCCTTTCTTTGGTGTTATTCCATTTTTTGTCAGCGACGCTCAAGCCACCCAACACAAAAATTGGTTGCTGTTGATCATTGAGATTCGCTCCTGAATCCCCACTCTCGTCTAGGTAAAAAAAGTGCATCACTCAATTCCTTGCCGCGACTTACAAACTGTCCAGCGCACGAAGTGCGCGGGTTGGAGCACTTTGTTGGGCCTTTTAAATAATAACCGAAGGTAATGAATCATTCGGATAGTAAATTTGCATAGATTCATATTGTTCTGAACTATCATGCAACTGCAATACGAGATCATTTTTAAAATGAATTTCTATTAGTCTTGTATTTGGAAGTAATACACTTTCAACGGACTGGTTGAATAGCTTTTGAAACCCCAGAGATGACCAATTATTTTCTTCACTCCATACAGCTATTTCAGTACCACGTTGCAGAACGGATGCCATTCCTTGAAGGCAGATTGTGGCACCTGCGTCAAAACTAAATTGAACATCATAGCGCCCCTGACTGATCATATTCAGGTCAGAACCTAGAATTATAGAAAGGTCAAAATTTTCTGGGATTCCGTACATTTATATGCCTAACCTTTATTCGTGCGCATGCGCGTGTACCTCGTTGGACCAATGAAAACGCGCACGATTAACTATCTGTATGCAAAGAACTTATCAGCTTTCTACCAAATACACTATCTGGAAAAACACGCATGCGCGTTTTTCAAACCTATTAACTAATTTTGGGAAAGCTTATACGGATGATTTTTAAGGGTTTTATAAATTTTAGGCTGTATAAACGCGCAAACTAATGAGTTTAAAAACACTCAACATCATCTAAATTTAAATACGACTGTATACCCATATATTGTTAGTCGCTTTACGGTAGGGCCAAACATTTGGTAAATAGATGAGATTTTGCAGGGCAATTCATTCGTCAGTTTTCAATTCACTAAATGAATGCTAGCCAGCTTAGGGGCAATATTTTTTTAGCTAAACGAACAGCAGAAGTGTTAGTTAAGATTGGCATTGTTGCAACTGTGACCGACTAAAACAGGATGTTTTAGTAGAGCCCTCAGGGATACTTCTTGTTGAATAAAGGGATGGCGAGTCACAGGGGGAAACAATGACAATGAATGCTACACAACTGACGATACAATTATCTTGCTTTGGGGCAATATCTTTTTAGCTAAACGAACAGCGAAAGGGTTAGTTAAGATTGGCATTGTTGCACCAGTGCCCCTCTAAAATAGGGACATTTAAGTAATAAAAGGAGGTCGTAATATTGGGGAAATAGTGACAATTAATGCTAAGCAACTCAGTTATCTGCTTTGAGGTATTTCGATAATGAAATGGCGGAAATCTACGATTTCCGCCATTTTCGGATGATACGCGAATACTTAACATGAGACTCAGTATCGGGCGTTATTACTCAACAACCCATGCAGACGACTCACATTAAAGGTGAAACATTAGCTCGTGCGGTACTGCTTTAAAATGCCATCTAACTCGACCGAGGCATGGTGCAGATCATTGGCTAAGGTCACACTGCGCTGGGCCGTTTGTTTGATGGTTTCCGACTGATGGCGGATTTCATTCAATTGTCCGGCAATATCGCGCGCGGCGACACTCTGCTCTTCCGCCGAAGCGGCAATTTGGCTGCTCATATCAAATACCGCATTCACCGATTGCGCCATACCTTGAACATCGTCACCGACGGCGATAATCGCGCTGCGGCCTTCATCGGCCTGATCGACTATCTCCATGGTAATGCTAGATAAACGACTCGTGCCAGACTGTAAGCCTTCAATCATAGACTGAATTTCTACCGTGGCCTGTTGAGTTCGACCCGCTAAGGTGCGCACTTCATCGGCGACTACGGCAAAACCACGCCCCTGCTCACCGGCACGGGCCGCTTCAATGGCCGCATTTAGGGCTAACAAGTTGGTTTGCTGCGAAATACTGTTAATCGTCGTAACCACGGCATCGATACTCGCCGCATCCTTAGACAATTGTTCCACCGATGAAAACGCTGCGCCAATCTTAGTTGAAAGTAAGCCAATACTGTCCACTGTGTGGCTAATGCGCCCACGGCTGGCCGACATTTGGGTTGAGTTTTCTTTAGTCTGCAGCGAAGTGTTGCTCGCGTTGATAGAAACTTCTTCAATCGCTGAAGTCATTTGCGCCATCGCCACAGCAACGGAATCGAGGAATTGATGCTGGAAACCAATCAGCTCATCACTGGTGGCCGCCTGTTGATTAAATTCATCGGATGCTAATGACAAGGTTTGTGCATTTTTACCAATGGCCGACACCATTTCACTCATGTTATCGGCGCAGCGGTCAATTTCGCGGGCAATCAAACTGAAATCGTCAGTGCCAAAGAAGTTTAATCTAAAGCTCAAATCACCATCAGCTAAGCGTTTGATGGCTAAGTACATATCCCACAAGCCACCGCCGAGTGAGGTTGAAATCCAATAGCTCAGTTGGAATAAGGGCAATAATCCCACTAATGCTAACCAAAACATAAAGTTAGCATCGCTGCGCGCATCGACTTCCCACTCATGGACATTCTGCGTCAGTTGTAAGGCTTGCATGCCTGACACGCTGGCGCTGGCCGTCACTTTATCCCCTTGACGCTGCGCTTCACTTTGCCTTGAAGTCACGGTTAAACCGTATTGACTGGCAAATTGTGATAAGTCATCAGCCTCTAGCTTTTGCGCCGTGGCAACTTGCGCTAAGGTATCGACGCTTGCTTGAACGCGGGCAATAGAAGCTTGCTCGACGTTTCGGTGCGCGTGTTGATAGTTGACGAGTGCCACGGCGGCCGTGATCAACGCCACCATAGAACACACTACCCAAAACTTTCCGTTGAGACTGAACTTGATCAATATGGCATCAATGGTGCGAAACTGGATTTGTTTCATCTTGATAATTCCTAAGAACAAAATGCTATTTGGCACTAAATCAGCATTATAGCCCAGATCGCTTCGACAGCTATGTCAGTAATAAGATCTGAGCAGGTATTATGCTAATCCGCGCTAGCCACTTGACTACGCGTGGCGGCAGACCACTTTTGTGTCAAGCTAACCAACTGCCCCGTTAACAGGCTCATGCTAAAACCTAATAAGCCACCAATGATCAACGACGGCACGACATTGGCCACATCACCCGCCATAGCAAAGGTAGTGCAACAGCCAATAAATGCGCCGGGAATAAAGCTAAGCTTTTGATAACTAGCCTGTAAACACATGGCCGAAGTGGCTATGCCGGTAAAAATATACCCAAATACGGGTGAGATAAAAAAGCTGCTACCCGAGATAATGAGCCAAGCCCAAAACACACCGGACAGATTCGTGCACCACGCCATCATCACGCCTTGAAAA
This sequence comes from Shewanella baltica, assembly GCF_900456975.1. Classification (NCBI taxonomy): domain Bacteria; kingdom Pseudomonadati; phylum Pseudomonadota; class Gammaproteobacteria; order Alteromonadales; family Shewanellaceae; genus Shewanella; species Shewanella baltica. Next base: position 1,414,395 of record NZ_UGYM01000002.1, on the reverse strand, counting down.
CCAGCCTTGGGTTGAGCGAAAAAAGTGCTGCAACCTAAAAAGCCAATCCAAGTGACCAGATGAAAGGCATCTGCGACGCCACACCAAATAGCCGCCAATAGGCCGGCAGAAATAGCGACTTGCCAACGATTTTCCATGGATGACCCCTTTATAATTCTATTCACGGAAGTTTATCTGTTAGTTAAATTACCTCTATTCTGGTAACAAAAACCTGATCTATTGCTAATTTTCGGCATTAATGCCCGTAAAATCGCTAACAAGCAAATTTTTTGTGGTAAAAAAACGAAAAAAGCGCTTATTAGGCGCTTTTTTGTTCAAACGGCGTTCAGTTAACTCTCTTGCCGTCACTTACACTCGCAATAATTTACTCACGGGAAGGTCGCGGATCCTCTGCCCCGTCGCCGCAAAAATTGCATTGGTTAAACTCGGCGCCACGGGCGGTACACCCGGCTCACCTACGCCCGCAGGCGCAGCATCGGACTCGATAATGATGATCTCAATATCGGGGGTTTGAGGGATCCGCAGCAAAGGATAATCGTGGAAATTCGATTGCTGCACTTTGCCCTCTTTGTAAGTGATTTCACCCATCAAGGCTAAACTCAGGCCAAACACAATTGCGCCTTCAGTCTGCGCTTTTACCCTATCGGGGTTAACGATCGTGCCCGCATCGATAGCAGCGATGGTATTCAGCACTTTAAGCTGTTTATCCTCGCTCACCTCCACCAGCATGGCCACGGCGACATAACTGACAAAACTACGATGCACGGCAAAACCCCAGCCCTGATTTTTACCGGCCTTGGGCGCCTTAGCTTGGGCTTTTTCGACCGCGTCGATTACTCCAAAATAGCGGCTCACGTCCACGGGGTGACGGCTGAGATCTTCACCATAGTTGCCGTATTTAAAACCTTGATCGCTAAAGGTCTCGCGCCTTGCTTCCCCTAGCAGGCTACGCCACATCTCAAAGCAAGAAACCTGGGACCTATGGGCCATTTCATCGACAAAACTGCCGACACTAAAACCGTGCTGAATGTTACACACAGAGCGCATCCAACCAATGCGGCTATGCGCCTGCGCTTTTACCGCTTCGTATCTTAAATTCGGCAAAGCAAAGGGCACATCTACAAAGCCTAAATCCAACTCACCGCCAGAGGGATATTCCACCCCTTCGGCAAAGGTTGAACTGATCGATGGGAATCCCGTACGGGCTAAAAGCGCGGTCGGTTTATTGTTAGCATCGAACAACGCCTGATAGGACTGGGCGCTGATAGCATGGTAGTAACCGTTTTGGATCTCATCCTCGCGGCTCCAACTCACTTTAATTGGACGCTTGAATTGCTTCGATAACAGCGCGGCTTCAACGCTAAAATCAGGTTTAGATTTACGCCCAAAACCACCACCCAATAGGGTAACATTCACTTTAATCGTATCTTCTTCCATACCCAGCGCAGCGGCCACATTTTGCTGTGTGCTTTGCGGCGTTTGGGTCGATGCCCAGATTTCACAGCCCTTTTCAGTCACATGGGCGGTGGCAACGGGCGGCTCGATAGAAGAATGAATTAAATAAGGTACGGTATAAACCGCCTTTAACGTATTCGCCTCGGGCCAGTTTTTGATTTCATCACCAGCTTGGCGCACAACGTTACCGCTTTGCTGTACCCGCTCGACAAGCTCCTTTAAATAAAGACTTGAATCATGCTGACTGTTGTCGGCCTGAGTCCAAGTGACTTTTAAGGCTTTGCGGCCTTCGAGGGCACTCCAAGTGTTTGTGGCGATAACAGCAACGCCGCCCAAAGCCTGAAACGCGGGTGCGCCCTTAGCGGCGGGCAAACGATACACACCCACTACCCCGGCCACTTTACGCGCCGCGGTATCGTCCAAGCTTGCCACATCGCTCCCAAGCACAGGCGGACGCATAATGCTGGCGTAGAGCATGCCATCGAGTTTGATATCGTAACCATAAATCGCGCTGCCGCTTAACATGGCGTCCATATCAACAATTTGGCGTGATGCGCCAATCTGCTTGAAATCTTTAACCTCTTTAAAGGTTAACGACTCAACAGCGGGGACGGGCTGCTTTGATGCGGCTAACGCTAACTCGCCGAACTTGGCCGAGCGGCCAGATTTCGCATGCAACACTTTATGGTCGGCGGTATGCACCTCGCTCACGGGGACTTTCCAGCGCGCAGCGGCGGCTTGCTCTAGCATGATTCTTGCCATTGCCCCCATCTGACGCATGCGGTCGTAATTTTCGCGAATACTGCGGCTACCGTCAGTGTTTTGGCTGGCATAACGTTTATCGGCTAAGCCTTGAATGGGGACGATTTTATCCCAATCCGCTTCTAACTCTTCGGCTAAGACTTGCAGAATACCAGTTCTGATCCCTTGTCCCATCTCGGAGCGATGGCAAGTGAGGTACACTTTATCGTCTTCACCAATGGCAATAAACAGATTCAGCCGTGCTTCTTTATCCTGCGCCAGCGCCATGGGGCTCCAAGTTAATCCACTCGCCCCTAATGCTAATCCGCCACCCACTGCGCCAAACAGTTTTAACACGTCGCGGCGGCTGATATTTTCTACGGCAGTAAAAGTACTCATATTAGCCCTCCTGTTTGGCATAGTTTTGCAGTGCCGCTTTAATCCGCGGGTATGTACCGCAGCGGCAGATATTACCCGACATGGCCGAGTTAATTTGTTCTTCAGAAGGTTTCGGATGCTGCGCCACCAACGCCGCAGCCGACATCAGTTGGCCCGCCTGACAATAGCCACACTGTGGCACGTTATGTTCGGCCCAAGCATTTTTAAGCTTTTGATTATCTAGCCCTTCAATTGTTGTCAGTCGTTTTCCCTGTGCCTGCCCCAAACTGGTTAAACAGGCGCGTACGGGTTGGCCGTCTAAATGCACTGTGCAAGCACCGCATAGCCCTGCACCGCAGCCATATTTAGTGCCCGTGAGCCCTAAAATATCCCGTAGTGCCCACAGGATTGGCATTTTAGGATCGGCATCTAAGGTAAATGATTTACCGTTGATGGTCAGTGTCTGAGCGGAAAGTGTCTGGGTGGAAGAGGCGGTATTCGCTTCCTTGACGACTGCTTTGGTTGATAAAACTTCTGCCATAACTCACTCCTTAAGTGCCAACCACGACGCAAGATCGGCTTGGGTATCAATATCAATTGCGGCGCGGGGTAGTGTTATAGCGACTAACGCTCCCTGCTGTGCTTGTTGTTTTAAAATAGATTTCGCCCCGCGATCACCACTCAAATGAGTGAACAAAGGCAATGTAGAGGCATTAAAAATAGCAGGTACACCTAAATCATCCAAATAATGGGCGGCAACGTCTTTACCCGTTTCATGCCATGTCAAAATCAGTTGGCGATAATCATCGGCGCTCAGAGCCACTTGGTCAGCGAGCGTTAGCAGCATGGCATCAAAGCCTTGCTCCTTGGCATAACTTGCCGCCAAACTCACAGAGGAGGCCAAACCCGTGTGCCACTGCGGATTAATCAAAATATCAAAGGGGTGGCGGGAGTTAAGTTCAGCCAATAACGGTTGCAATACGTGCTGGTGAGCACCGAGTATGACTAACAAAGGCAAATGCTGGGGCGAATGTGTGTCTTGGCGCTCCAAATCTAAATCTTGGCAATGAAGCTGTTGTAAAAGCTCAACATGGGTGCAAATGATGGCTTGTTCGCGAGTTTCTGTGGCGCTAAGTGATGGTATAAGCTGCGCTAACTTAACTCCCTCAAAGCGCTTACTTTCACCAGCCGCAAGTACCACGATCAACAGCCGCTTGGATGAACGTGGCGTTTGCTCTGCCAACGCTAGCTCTGCCGACTTTGGCACTGGCGGCAATGTCATCAACGCATTATCTCATCGAGATGTTGTAAGGTCGCGCCATGGAGTACGCCGTGGCATTGGGCCAAAATACTTAACGCCACTGCGCTCGGTAACTCGCCGCCAAGGGCAAGCCCTGCGGGGGCAGAAAACACCCCAGAAAATGATTCAGTACTCAGCCCTGCCATCCCAAGCACTTTATCCCGTCGATGGGCAGGGCCAAGCAAGGCGATATAGGCGAGTGGATGGGCTTGAATGACCTTCAATGCCGCAGCATCTAAGCCCAAGTTATGATTCATCACTACGGCGCAATCCAATTGGGCGATATGATTCGCGGTTAATTCCCCTGCGGTAAGTTTCACGATATGGGCATGGGGGAAATCCGCCGCTCTGGCATAGGCGGTACGGCCATCAAAAACCGTCACTTGCCAGCCTAAAGTATCGGCCATGGCGGCAATAGGCTTAGCGTCGATGCCACCACCAAAAATCCCAAGGTGGAATCTCGGTCTCAGCGGAATAATCAGCGATTCTCCCGCCTCTTGGGTGAAGACGCCTGTGCGGACAAAATCGCTGGCGGGGAACGGTGTCAACGCTTCGGGGTAGAAAGCGGCCTGATATTGGCGCGCATCCGTCCCTGCTTTGACTAATGGCAGTTGATAAAAACCCGACCGACCGTGGCGAAATGCCTGTACTAGCTCAACCAAACCAAGATCATGATTCTCTTTTAAGAGTGGGATCAACATGATATCCACTATGCCGCCACAGCCGAGTCGATAGCTGGCATCGGACTCATCGCTCGCGTCGTAGGTCACGCACGTGACTTGCTTTGTCTGCATGGCCTTTTGGGCATGGCGGCGGAGATCGGCTTCTAAGCAGCCGCCACTTAACATACCCACGCCTTGACCGAACTCATGAAACAACATCATGGCGCCGGGTTTGCGATAGGCCGAGCCTTGAATTTGGGTGATCACCGCAAGCACCCAAGCGTCATCCGCCAGCGGTAACCAATGCTCTAGTAAATCTTCGATTTGGTGATCCATCCGCAAGGACTCCATTGGGTTAGGGATATTTGAAAAGACTTAATGCACTTTTTACTGTCGACACTATCGAAACAAATAACCGTCGAAACTACAAACTGTCAAAACTAAAAAATCGCTGGTTAAGATCGCTGATGAATATCACAGCTATCGACGTCTATTTTGTTATCAAGGTTTGATGCGAGTTTCATTTGTCGATAAAAACAGCATCGCCAAACGCTCGGCATTAAACACTTGGGCAACCAAGTTAGCAAAGGCGTGTACGTATTGAAAGGAGTAATAGATGTCAAAAAGTGTCGAAGCAGAAAATATGTTCAGGGTATGTTCAAAGGGGGAAGGATTGACATCCGTGTCTTGAGTGGCGTGTGCTCGTAAATCAACCACATCTCATCTAAAACTGATATTCCCCCGCCTTAGTGCGCAGTATCTGGGATTGATTATCTAGGCTAATAGAGGTCGATTCTATCTGCTCGATAATCTGTGATACTTCACGGGAATTATCGCGGATCACCATCATACTCGAAGCGATTTCTTTAGAAACCAAGGACTGTTCCTCGGTTGAAGCGGCAACCTGAGTATTGATCCCATGAATTGCTTCCGTACTGTGGCGAATATCCTCAAATACAGCCACGATACGTTGCAGCTCTACCCCCGCCTTTTGCATAAGCGTCGCGGCTTGAGTCACAGATGTACCCACTTGATTCGTACGACTTTGAAGGCTTGCGACAATATCGTCGATTTCCTTGGTGGAATCTTGGGTGCGCTGGGCTAGTGATCGAACCTCATCGGCCACCACAGCGAATCCTCGCCCTTGCTCACCGGCCCTTGCGGCTTCAATCGCGGCATTCAGTGCCAGCAAATTCGTCTGCTCTGCAATCGCCTTAATCACACTCAACACATTACTAACTTGGGTACTTTCGTTCACTAAATGCGACATAGAGTCTTGAGTATTGGTAAACTCAGTTTCCAATACCGACATGGCTTTCAACGCTTCCGATACCGTCTGTTTACCCACAGTGACATGCGCTTCATTTTCAGCGGCGCGGCTTTCAGCGTTCGACGTACTCTCACTCACATGCACTAACGTCGTGGTCATTTCTTCCATCGCACTGGCGCTGGCGTCCAGTTCTCTCGCCACCCGATTTGAGCTTTCACGCGAAACTTGAATTGATGCCTTGGTTTGCTTCGCTAAATCAGCGACCTCTTTTGCAATACCATCCGTTGTCGATAAGGAACTGGCAAGGGAAGAGATAAACAAGTTAATTTGATTAACGATTTCGCCAATCTCTCCCTGAGTGGTGACAGAGATCCGCCGCGCAAGATTTTTAGAGCGCTGAATGTCGAGCAACTCACTACAGGTCTGCACTAAGGGAGTCACAATTCGGCTCTTAACGATAATGAATCCACCAACGGCCGCAAGAATCACGATGAACAATACGAACTGAGACCAGTTTAATGCCGCATGTAAGGAGTCGAGTCGACCATTAACCTCACCATCGGTACGTTTATCCAACGCCGTAAAGAACTCATCAATCGGCTGCATGATCTTGGCTTTTTCTCTATGGTATTGGTCGCTATGTAATAACTCCCTCGCCATGGTTAAGTTCGGCTCGCCTTTGATCGTGTAGGTTTGGGTGTTGGGGTCCATAAAGATACCTTTGACGGCATTCATGGCTTTCACTTCGAGGGCGACTAACGCATCTGAGTTTTTTTGGGCTTGTTCGAGGTAACGGAATTCTTCATCGGAAAAACCAAGGGACTTCATTTGCTCTTTTATAGCAATTCTCGCGCCGTCTGGCTTTGGCTTATCGCCATAACTCAGCACCAAATCCCAATAAATCTGATGATATTTTTCGGGTCTGGGTTTCTCACCATTACGGATAGCCAAAATATCCATATACATTTTTTCGTATTTTTCATCACCTGTGACGGCGTAGGTACGGGCGAGACGTGTTAAGTCATCGGAACCTTGCCTTAATTCATCGGCAAGTTGATAGGACTGATATCGGATGCTGGCGGCATCATTAAAGAGATCGATTTTAGACTTCACATTGAAGCTCAGTGCCGCAGAAATCACGGCACTCGCGACTATGGTCGAAAATACCACACTCATCATGGTTTTTGTTTTCATACTTACCCCAATAGACGGAAGAACTGCTTTAAGTCTAGAAGGAAAATCAGAAAACATCGGTAAAAGTGGGACAATCAATGGAAATAATCATTTGATTTGCGAGTGATTATCGCTCACAAATCAAACAGTTCTTAATGACATGACACTTAGAGTAAAAGTTGATCCGCGACAAAGGGATTATGCTCGCGCTCTTCACCAAAGGTCGACATAGGACCATGCCCCGGAATAAATTCGACGTCGACACCTAAGGGCCACAGTTTTTCGGTGATCGAGTGAATTAAATCCTGATGATTTGATTGAGGAAAATCGGTGCGGCCGATTGAACTTCTAAACAAAATATCCCCCACCCACGCCAACTTAGATTGGGCAGAGAAAAGGGCAATGTGTCCCGGCGTATGCCCAGGGCAATGCAGCACAGACAAGCTTTGTTCACCCACTTGCACGTTATCGCCGTCCTGCAGGTATTGATCCGGTTCAAAGGCATCGCAATGGGGAAAACCGAAGTTTTGGCTTTGCTTAGGTAAGTTATCAATCCAGAATTTATCGGCGATATGCGGGCCAATAATCGGCACATTAGTGGCTTGCGCTAAGGCTTTTGCCCCACCGACATGATCGATATGCCCATGGGTAAGGATAATTTTGTCGAGGACGAGTCCAAGTTTCGTCACTTCGTTTTGGATCCTGTCAATGTTTCCACCAGGATCCACGACCGCAGCTCGCTTGGTTTTTTCACACCAGATCAGGCTGCAATTTTGCTGAAAAGGTGTCACTGGAATAATCTGATACTTCATAGCTTCAATCTCGTGTTATCCATAAGCGATAGATTACGCTAAGAAACTCATCATGGCTCAAATTTAAAATGGAAAAATTGATCTTCACCAAAAGCTAATCAAATAATCCTAGCCTGCTGCATAAACTATTTGGTCTATACCCAAGGTAGTTGAAGATACGAGTTTCAACTAGCCTAGGTTGCTGCATCTTCAGGTTATTTGGGTATACAATCTGTCAATCACAATAACATGAGCCTCTGCCATTAAGGTTGTTTGATGAAACCCGATATTATTCTCGCCGGAGTGCTGGCGAAGAAACATACTTTTACCTTGCCCCTCAACTATCAAAATCCGATTGCAGAGCAAATCCAAGTTTTTGCCAGAGAACTCTGTAGCCCAGAAAACAAAGATAAAAAGCTACCTTATATCGTGTTTTTCCAAGGCGGCCCCGGATTTGCGGCCATGCGCCCCGCCAGCAACAGCGGCTGGATCCGCCGCGCATTAAAAGAATATCGGGTGTTATTACTCGATCAGCGCGGCACAGGCTTATCAACACCGATTAATTACCAAAGCCTGCAACACTTAGAGCCCGCAGCTCAAGCTGAGTATCTAAGCCATTTCAGGGCTGACAATATCATTCGTGATGCCGAGACGATTCGTGCCCAACTTTGCCCCGCCGATAAATGGGCGATTCTTGGCCAAAGTTTCGGGGGATTTTGCGTATTACATTATTTAAGCGCCGCCCCTCAAGGTGTCAGCGAAGCCTATATTACAGGTGGCATACCGTCATTAACCCGCAGCGCCGATGATGTCTATCTTGCGACTTATCAACGCGTACTGGCGAAGAATAAACAATTTTTCCAACGCTTCCACGATGCCCAACATTTAGTCACTCGCTTAGCAAAACACTTGCTTGAAAACGAAGTGTATTTAGCAACGGGAGAACGCCTCACTGTTGAAATGTTGCAGCTGCTGGGTATTAATATCGGAATGGAGCAAGGTCCTGAATCGGTTTACTATTTACTTGAGCAAGCCTTAATCAACACGGCTTCAGGGACAGTCGTGAACCCGTTATTTTTAAATCATTTCGGTCAAATGCTCGATTACAACACTAACCCGATTTTTGCCCTGCTGCATGAGGCCATTTACTGCCAACACTCGGCTTCACAATGGGCGGCACACAGAGTGAGGCAACAATTCCCCGCCTTTAACTATCAGCAAGGTAAGCCGTTTTTATTCACCGGCGAGATGATTTACCCTTGGATGTTTGACCAATTCAGTCATTTAGTACCGCTTAAAGCCGCGGCAGAAATCCTTGCCCATAAATCAGACTGGCCTGCACTGTATAGTCTTGAACAACTGGCGCAAAACCGCGTCCCCGTTGCCGCAGCCATTTACAGTGAAGATATGTTTGTCGAGATGCAATACAGCCTAGAAACCGCGCAACAGGTCGGCAGGCTAAAGTATTGGCTAACGTCAGAATATGAACACAACGGCATTCGCATGGATGGTGAGCACATACTGGATAAGCTCATCAGCTTAAACCGAGGCGATACCTTAAGATAAAGGTTAATTTTAAGGGCTAATTAAGTTAACGCTGACATTATAAACCTGCTCCTCATCTATTGAGTGATTTTGGCAAGTTTCAACGACCTATTTCCGTATGAGTAAACCGTTTTGGTTTACTCTTTTTTTTACCAAAATTTAGGGCTATTTCCAGCTATTGTTTAATGGTCGGAAATGCCCCTAAAACCAATTATACTCGTGCCTATCAAACCTCAGCAGCCACTTTGCGTGTTCGACTCCGAGTCCCTGAACTCGCACTCGACTTTTTCGCACTGCTACTTGTCGTTGTACTTGTTTTAGCGGTACTTGCCGTGCCAGTGCGTTTTGTCGAGCTAGAGGCTTTGCGGTAAGGCGACTTGCGATAACCGGATTTATTCCCAGCCGTTTTACGATAACCTTGGCCTTTTAAGCCATTAAGCGCGGTGGGCAGTTGTGCTCCTGCATTGTGAATAAGCGTGGACAAGGTGCCTAGCAGCGGTAGCATAAAGGCTTGATAGGAGGTTTCTTTATGGCAAATACCGTTCAAGCTTGCTTCCCAAAGGGCTGTCATGTCAGGCGTTGTTGCACTCGCGGGTAAGCTGTTAATTAATCCCTTACCCACATCCGTCGAAACGATAGATTTACCTAAGCGTTGTAAAAAACCGCGTTTAAACAGTAATTCAATAATGCCTGCACGGGTGGCTTCAGTACCTAAGCCATCGGTTTCTTTGAGAATTTTACGGATCTCAGGGTCGGTTACGTAACGGCTTATCCCCGTCATAGCACCAAGTAAAGTGGCATCGGTAAAGGCTTTTGGTGGCTGAGTATTTTTCTCCAGCAACTCGCCTCGAGTACAATGCAAAGCCTGCCCTAGTTTCAGAGGCGGTAATTGGCCGATAAACTCGTCATTCTCCTCATCGTCCTTGCCCGCGCTTTCTTCCATCGACTTGTTGCCACTCGCCTTACTGCCATTTGGCTCTTGGCGGGCAAAGAGTTGCTTCCAGCCAAGAGATTTATCCTGACGCGCCTTGGTATTAAATAAGCCGCCCTCAATTGTCACTTGTACTGTGGTTTCACTGTAACAATAGGCCGGATAAAACTGGGCTAAGTACTGGCGGGCAACATGAAGATATAACTGCCTCTCACGCTGACTTAAGCTGGATAAGTTAGCCGTTTTCTCGGTAGGAACGATGGCGTGGTGGGCATCCACTTTTTTATCATCCCATGCCTTAGATTTAAGCCGTGGATCGGGGGCATCGGCGCCTTGCAGTAACTCAGCGGCACCGCTGCTAATCGCCTTAAGAACCGACGGCGCTAGGCTATGTTGCTCGACGGGCAAATAACGGCTGTCGGAACGGGGATAGGTAATGAGTTTATGGCGTTCATACAAACTCTGGCAGGTATCAAGCACATCCTTAGCACTCATGCCAAACCGTTTTGCCGCATCAATCTGCAACGCGGATAAGCTGTAGGGCAATGGCGGATTCTGTTTCTTGTCCTTAGCCACTAATTGAGTCACTAAGGCAGGTTTATCACTGATGCGACTCACCACATTTTGCGCTAACCCTCTGGCTAGTACTCGCCCTTCTTCGTCCATGTACGGCTGACAAGCTTCGCTGGGTTGCCACTTAGCGCTGAAGGTTTCCTGCTTTTCAGTCGCCAAATGCGCTAGCACTTCATAGAAAGGTTTAGATTGAAAATTGGCAATCTCTTCATCACGGCGCACCACTAGCCCGAGTAAAGGCGTTTGCACTCGCCCGACGGACAATACGCCTTGATAACCAACCTTTTTACCTTGGATGGTATAAGCGCGCGTCATATTCATGCCGTAGAGCCAATCGGCACGACTACGGGCTAAGGCCGATGTGGACAAAGGAATAAATTCGCGATTACTGCGCAGCTGCGTTAGCGCCCGTTTTACGGCTTGTGGGTTTAAGTCGCTGATCAGTAAACGCTGAGTTTGATGTAACTTGTCACCCCTCACGCCAAGATAGGCAATCACTTCATCCACGAGTAACTGCCCTTCACGGTCGGGATCGCCCGCATTGACCAGCATGTTGGCTTGTTTGACTAATCGTTTTAGCACTGTGAGTTGACTGCGAGTTGCGGCCTTAGGTTTTAGTTGCCACTTGTCTGGAACTATTGGCAAGTGCTCGAATTTCCACGACTTAAATTCGGGATTATAGGCATCAGGTTCTGCTTGTTCGAGCAAGTGACCGACACACCAAGACACGCAATCGCCATTGGCGGCTTCGATAAATCCATCGCCTTTTTTATGGGGTTTAGGCAATACATCGGCAATGGCCCGCCCTAGGCTAGGTTTTTCTGCGATATAGAGGATCATACAAACACCAAGCACTGGATATAATTACAGTATAATTTAGCCCAAACGCCCGTTGAGTGCAAATTTCTGTGACAAACCGAGCTTAAATACCAACGATCAAGTGTAAATTCAATTGCGAATAGTTCTCAACAACTACTAGAATGCACTAAATTTTAGAGGAGTGGCTATGAGACAGTTTGCAATAAATGCGCGGCAGGCGATGACAATCAGTCCGGCATTGATACTAAGATTTAATCAGTTACTGCTATTTCATAGCCTGATGTTACTTGCGATAAGCATGCTCACCAGCACTTGGCTGGGACAAATGAAAATCATCAACATGCCTTTAGCTTGGGGATTCATGCTAGTAATGCCCATTGCGGTGAGCTTATCGCTACTGCTAAAACATCAAGTCACCCGCCATAGCTTAAGCAGCTTATTCGGGGTGTGGATGCTGCTGTGGATATGGGGATAAACACGACAAAACCTATGGCTGAAAAGATCAGCAGCCTCGCATGCGGATGTCGAGAACAAACACTCATAGATGTTCCCCCTCGCCCAATCGCGATACCTTTCCCAAGTGGCGGTTAACGCTCCATAAAAAAGCCATAAAAAAAGCCAATGACATTATCACTGGCTTTTTATCCGCCTAACGTTTCACCTTATGGGTGACAGACGTTATGCAGTTCTAAGTTAGTACCTATATCTTTGTTACGATCCGCTTTAGCATCGTCATTACGCAGTTGCGTCAAGTGATCTAAATACGCTTGATCTACATCGTTAGTGATGTAATGACCATCAAAAACAGAGGTTTCGAAACGCTTAATCGCTGGATTTTCCATTCTTACCGCTTCGATTAAATCAGGTAAGTCTTGGAAAATAATGCCATCGGCACCAATTAACTTAGCGATTTCATCGGCATCACGGCCATGGGCGATCAACTCGTTTGACGTTGGCATGTCGATACCGTACACGTTCGGGAAACGAATTTCCGGCGCGGCAGAGGCAAAGTACACTTTCTTGGCACCCGCTTCACGGGCCATTTCGATGATTTGCTCAGACGTCGTACCGCGAACGATAGAGTCGTCCACCAACAAGACATTTTTGCCTTTGAATTCAGTGTTAATCGCATTCAACTTGCGACGCACTGACTTCTTACGTTCCTGTTGACCCGGCATGATAAAAGTACGGCCAATATAACGGTTTTTCACAAAACCTTGGCGGTACGGTAAGTCCATGCAACGGGCAATTTCCAGCGCGATATCGCAAGAAGTTTCAGGAATAGGAATCACCACGTCGATGTCGTGATCGTACCATTCTTTCTTAATCTTCTCGCCAAGCTTAGCGCCCATGTTTACGCGACTGGCATAAACAGACACTTTATCGATAGTCGAATCTGGACGGGCAAAATAAACGAATTCGAAGATACAAGGTGCGTAGCTAGGTTCTGCAGCACATTGACGGGTATACAGCTGACCATCAATTGACACGTAAATCGCTTCACCTGGCGCCACATCACGCATCACTTCAAAACCGACGGCATCGAGTGCCACGCTTTCAGAAGCGACCATGTATTCAGTACCCGTTGGCGTTTCGTGCTTACCTAACACCAGAGGGCGAATACCAAATGGGTCACGGAATGCGACTAAGCCTTGGCCGATTATAATAGCCACAACCGCGTAGGCACCACGAGCTTGCTGGTGTACGTTAGCGACCGCATCGAACACTTCTTCCGACGTCAGGGTCAAGCTAGTGGTTTTTTGCAGTTCGTCGGCCAACAGGTTAAGCAACACTTCAGAATCCGAAGTGGTGTTCACATGGCGACGTTTTTTGATCAGCCCTTCGGCTAATTCGACTGTATTGGTTAAGTTGCCGTTGTGGGCTAAAGAGATCCCAAATGGCGAGTTAACATAGAAAGGCTGCGCTTCAGATGCGCTTGAACTGCCCGCAGTTGGATAACGCACATGGCCAATACCTGCATTACCTTGTAGGCGTTGCATGTGTTTGACTTCAAAAACGTCTTTGACCAGACCATTGGCTTTACGCAGTCTGAAAGCACCACGATCAATGGTCACAATACCTGCCGCATCCTGACCTCTGTGCTGCAACACTGTCAGTGCATCATAAATGGTCTGATTAACCGATGATTGGCCAACTATTCCGACGATACCACACATGGGTAAGCTTCCTCATTGTAAGATGTTCTATGCCCTTTCATGTTGAAATATAAGCAAATGATAAAGTAAAACTCTAGCCTTTCGGCTTAAGTGCTACCTATCGGTCGCCAAGGTATCCCGTCACTAATCTGTTAATCGCAATCGCACGCATAAACTTGCGATTGCGCTCACAGTTACCCTGTTTTTAGGCATAAGCCCTTGAACAGGAGTGACGTACATACCTAAGCGATTACTACTTTCCATCACTTAGGATTAATTAATTTTCTTTCTTATAGTTTGGGTACAAAGCTGGAGGTGTTTTCCAAATAGTCAAAAAACCATTGAATGACAACGCCAAATTCGGGCACTAGCACAGAGTCCTTCCACCATTGGGTGTTGGGTGAACCTGTGAAAGCATCCATAAAAAACAGCAAGGCGCTCACAATTAGCGCGCCTCGAATAGCACCGAAACACAGGCCCAAGAGCCTATCAGTGCCAGATAATCCAGTTTTGACAACAAGTTGTCCGAGAATATAGTTAACTAAGGCGCCGAGTACCAAAGTGGTAATAAAGAGGATGGCAATAGAAACGCCATTACGCAGCATCTCATCGTTCATTTGAGTTAAGTGAACGGCAAGATCTTGGTAAAATTGGCTGGCAACAAAGAAAGCCGCGAACCATACCACTAAGGACATGGCTTCTTTGGCGAATCCGCGGATTAGACTGATGAGAGTCGATAATCCGATGACGAATATGATAGCGTAATCAATCCAAACCATTGAGATGGCTTTCCGACATAGGCTTTAAGACGGCGCGATTCTACCAGAGACTGAAACGATTCTCACCCCTAGAGAGGTAAATAAATCATTTTCAGTCGCTGATCTTATATCACCATTAAGATTCTAAGGGATTAAAAGGAACAATCCAGCCCTTAAGACGCGTGAGGTTTTCCACCTCAATTTGTATTTTCTTCAGCTTTGCCTCAGACACATCTGGCCCGACAAACACTTTGGTTAATACGCCATCTTTAGGATTTTCAGGGATAGTGTATGCTTTAAAACCACTCTTGCGTAGCTGTGCAATCAAGGCTTTAACATTGGTTGCATTGTTAAAACTGCCGAGCTGCAAGGTAAAGCCACTTTTTAAGCTGTCACGGCTGGCAGCACTGGCTTTTGGCGTTTCTGCTTTGGGCTTTTCAGTCTTAGCGACGGTTGGCGCTTTAGTCTCAGCTTTTTTAGCGGGCTCCGTTTTTACCGTCGCCTTAGGTGGCTCTTTTTTAGGTTCTGGTTTCGCTTCCGGCTTTTTAACTTCTGCTTGCTTAACCTCTGGCTTTTTCACCTCGGGTTTAACGTCCGCCTTAACGTCTTGCTTAGCGATGGCAGATGACTTGTCACTGTCGGCATTATTGCCTGTCTCAGCTAAGACGACATCAGCACCACTCAGCGCGGCAGCATCTTCGGCCGACAAGACTTCAAACATATCATCGTCGGCTTTTTGCTGCTCAATCACAGTCGGACGCAAAGGTATTTCGGAAAACTGCTCTTCTTGGCGATCTTTTTTGCCATCCAAAATATCCGGCAAAAAAATCACTCCAAGCGCAACCAGCACCACAGTGCCGACTAAACGATTATGAAACTGGCTAGACAAAACGGACTTCCTGCATAAATTGAGACTTAAAACCTGCCACAGTGTAAAAGGAGCCAAACACAATTACCACATCATCTGGGTTAATTTGCGCTTTTAATGCCGACCATGCCTCAGCTATGCTCTCAAACTCAAATGCGCTGGCCTCGGGTGCTAAGGTTTTGCGTAGCATGGCAGAACTCGCGCCACGCTCACCATGAAGACTCACTAAATACCAAGTGTCGACCAGAGGATGGATCACAGGCAACACGCCCGCAATATCTTTATCCTTCAACATGCCACAAAGGGCAAATACGCGTTTACCTACAACCATTGGCGCTAATTGCTGCACCAAAAAACGCGCCGCATGGGGATTATGCGCCACATCGAGTAGTACTAACGGCTGCTCACTCACCCGCTCTAATCGACCGGTTAACCGAGCAGTGCTAATGCCCTGGGCAATAATAGCGGGCGCGATATCCGGCCAACCCTGTTCAATTACGGCCAATACCGTGGCCGCATTAGGTAGCGGCAAGGTCGGTAACGCTAAATCGTGTAGTTTGAGCACTTGGCCCTGAAAACTCCACAGATTGCCATGGACTTGGTAACTGAATTCGTTGCCGACGCGATACAAGATGGCGCCAACCTCATTGGCAACATCATTGACGGTATGCGGCAAGTTGGGCTCGCCGACAATTGCAGCTTTACCACGGCGGAAAATACCCGCCTTTTCACGGCCGACGAGTTCACGGGTATTCCCCAGATAACTTTCATGATCTAAATCGACCGAGGTCACCACGCTGATATCGGCATCAATAATATTGGTGGCATCTAACCGTCCACCTAAACCGACTTCTAAGATGACTACATCCAGCTTAGCGGCTTTAAACAGTATCAGGCCCGCAAGCGTGGCGTATTCAAAAAAGGTCAGGGAAATCTCGGCGCGCGCGGCTTCAATTTGCTCAAAGGCGGCGACAAAGGCGCTATCACTAGCATCGCTACCATTAATACGCACTCGCTCGTTGTATTTCAGCATGTGCGGCGAGCTGTATACGCCCACAGTCAAACCCGATAAGCGCAGAATATTTTCCAGCATAGCGCAAGTCGTGCCTTTACCATTCGTCCCTGCCACTGTGACTATCTTGCTTTGGCCTAAATCTAATAGGCCAAGGGTTTGCGCGACCTTAGAAACACGGGTTAATCCCATATCGATTTCGGTTGGATGTATGGATAACAAATAATCCAACCACTGTTCCAATGCTGCATTTGACGCTGGCGCTGTTAGCATGTCCGTACATCCTCGTATTCGATGCCATTTAATCGTTTAACTACACTATTGGCGTTTTGCGGACAGTCTTAGGCAGACTGCCGCGCCATACTAAACTCAATGATAAAGCGAAGTTCACGCGAGATAAATTAAGCTAGGCTCGTGTTTGATTCAGCAGCTTTTTTAATCCAACAATTCTGCTCATCCAACCGCTCTTGCTAATCCAACAACTTTTTTAATCCAACATGAATAATGGCCCAAGGGCGAGTTTAGGCAATTGATATTGTTCTGGATAAGTCACATCAACTAAATAAAGCCCATGAGGTTTAGCCGTTGCTGCGGCTTGGTTTCTGTCTTTTAACGCGAGCAAATCACCCATCCACGTCAGCGGCTGATTGCCTAAACCGATTTCTAATAATGAACCGACGATATTGCGCACCATGTGGTGTAAAAAGGCGTTGGCGGCGATATCAACAATCACATACATGCCTTGGCGCGTAACATTGACGCAATGTACATTACGAAACGGCGTTTTTGACTGGCACTGGACTGCGCGAAAGCTGGTAAAATCTTGCTCGCCTAAGAGTGCCTGCGCCGCTTGATGCATTCTATCGGCATCAATATCGCCGTGATAATGGCTGACACCATGGCGTAAAATCCCAGGGCGAAAACTGTGATTGTAAATCACATAACGGTAGCGTCTGGCGGTAGCCGAAAAGCGCGCGTGAAAACTGTCGTCGACTTCTTTAACCCAACGCACGGCAATATTGTCGGGTAAATTGGCATTTACCCCTAAGGTCCATGCGCCTTCATTACGAATGGCATTGGTTTCAAAATGAACCACTTGTCCCGTGGCATGCACGCCCGCGTCGGTACGGCCAGCGCAGAAGACGCCGATAGGCTCGTTGGCCACTATCGATAACGCCCGTTCTAATTGCGCTTGTACTGAATCGACTTCGGCCTGACGTTGCCAGCCAAAATAACCATTGCCGTCATATTCAATACCTAATGCAATCCGCATCCACTTTTCCTCACAATTGATTTAGCGGCGTATTTTATCACAGCAGCCCATAAAAAAAACGGCGCTGAAGGCGCCGTTAGGTTGAAACTCTCTCAATCGGGATTAACTCATCTCTTTGAGTAAACGTCCGGCTTCATCTTGCTGGCGCTCATTACCATCAATTTGCACTTCTTTGAGCAGGGCTTTGGCGCTGTCGCTGTCGTCAATTTCGATATAAGCGCGAGCTAAATCCAGCTTAGCGTTGACTGAGTTTTCTTCATCATCGACATCAATCATAGCGGCATCGCCGATTAAGGCTCCGACATCACTCATTTCCACATCGACTTCCGAATACAAATCGGTATCAGTGCCGTCTTCATCGGCATCATTCAACAACTTGTCGATGTCGATAAAGCCGTTTTCATTTTGGAAATTCGTTAAATCATGCTCAGGAACAAACTTCTTCTGTGCTTTACGCGACTCTTGAGCATCGAGTGCAGCTAACGCTTCATCGACTGTGAGATCATCGACGAGCGAGAAACTGTCTTCCGACGTCAGTACATCTTCATCGTCATCAAAATCGGTATTGGCCGTGAAAGCAGCGAGTACATTGTCGTCGCTTAAATCGAGGCCTTGCTCAGAATCGTCAGCATCCTCATGGGTATCGAGTTTAAAATCTTCACTAAAATCAAGATCGTTACGCGTCGCCTTAATCGGCTTCTCTTGAGTCGCATCATCCGGAGCCGGCGTATCAGCTAGCGAAGCATCGGCATTAGGCTCGACATCATCGACATCCGTTTCAGCGGCGGCATCGGCTGGCGTCGCAGCAGGTTTGGCCTTAGGCGCAAAATCAAGCTCTGAGTCCCAATCGAGCACGTGGGGATCTTTGCTCTTATTGGCTTTTAAATCATTAAAGAAAGAAGACTCTTTTTCCTTAACACTCGCTGCGGCGGTAGCGGCAGCTAAAGTGGCTGCAGCCGTAGTCAGGGCGTCAGAATCATCATCTTCACCCAACTCTTCGACTAACGAGAAAGTATCATCAGTGCCGTCAATCGAGTGAGATGCACCAATACCTTTGAGTAAATTGTCTTCATCTGTGGCGTTATCGTCCGCATCAAGCTGCGCCGTTTCCATATCGAAGTCGAATTCATCTTCATCGGCATCGAGTTGTTCTGGCACATCAAATTCAGCTAACAGCGCATCTAAATCTTCATCGCCTGACGCTTCGCCTTTTATATCTTCCGGTAACGAAGCTTCTAGCTCTGCGGCAATTTCTGCACTGATCGCATCATCTTCGGTATCGTTTTCGGCATTGTCTTCAGCATCAACTTTGATTTCAGGCTCAGCATCAAAACTCGCCAACAACGAATCGATATCATCGGATTCATCTACGCCTAATTCATCCAATTCATCGTCTAACTCGGCGGCGATTTCAGCGCCAAGATCAGGTTCAGCTTCGGGTTCTGCTGGTTTATCGAAATCAGCTAACAGCGCATCGATATCGTCAGTGTCTTCGACGCCAAGCTCATCAAGCTCTGTATCTAACTCGGCGGCAATCTCAGCACCCAGATCAGGCTCTGCTTCGGGTTCAGCTGGTTTATCGAAATCTGCTAACAGCGCATCGATATCGTCAGTGTCTTCGACACCCAGTTCATCCAGCTCTGCGTCTAACTCGGCGGCAATTTCAGCGCCAAAATCAGGCTCAACTTCAGGTTCTGCTGGTTTATCGAAATCTGCTAACAAGGCATCGATGTCGTCGGTATCTTCTACGCCCAGCTCATCAAGCTCTGCATCTAACTCGGCAGCAATTTCAGCGCCAAGATCTGATTCGACTTCAGGTTCTGCGGCTGGCGTTGGTTTATCGAAATCGGCCAATAGGGCATCGATATCATCAACCTCTTCGCCGCCCAGTTCATCATCTAGCTCATCATCGAGTTCTGCGGCGATGGCGGCACTGAGATCTTCATCGTCAGACTCCATAGATGCTGTTGCAGGTTCTTTTGCCGTTTCTGGATCTTCAGCAGGAACACTAAACTCGGCAAGTAAGGCATCAAGATCATCGTCATCGGCGACGGCTTCATTGGCAGGTTGAGTATCTTCTACTTCAACGTCTTCTTCAGCTAAATCGCTAGCAAAGTTTCGCTCTAATTCACTTAAATCGTCTTCAGCTTCAGTGTTGTCTTCTGAAGTATTGTCTTCTGAACCTAGGCCCGCTAATAGCGCATCGAGATCGGCTTCCTCAAGAATATTGTCAGATTTAGGTTTTTCCTCAACAATATCCTCTTCCTGATCGCCCATGGCTTCGGCCCACAGGTCATCAAGAGATTGCCCTTCGTCTTCAACCTCAGGTTCGGCAGAGAGACCCGGATCGACAAAAATTTCAGACGCCATATCCATCTGATCGTTTGAGTCAGTCAAATCTTGCTCAGGTTGTAAATCGACGCTGCCCATATCAAGCAAGCTATCGATAGAGTCGGCATGGTCGGTATCTAAATGCACCGCCATATCATCTAAATCGTCATCATCCATGTCCATGATGGCAGTACCGGCAACGCCAGCGGCACCCGCAGCCATTACCGCTTCTTGCGCCTGCATTTCACGACGTTCTTTATTACGTTTACGGCGCAGCAACCAGAACACCGCCAGTAACAAGAACAAGGCAGGGATCACAGCAGCAGCAATCATTAACACTGGACTATTAAGGATATTACGCCATAAATCATCGGGCTCAGCGGCGACCTCAGCATCTGCTTCAGGAGTATCTGTTGCCATCTCTGGCATTTGGGCAGCTTCGACTTCGGCTTTTAAAGCTTGGTTTTGCAATTTGCTGGCTTGCAGAGTTTCCTCTAGCACGGCAATGCGTTGATTCAACTCTTCAACTTTCACTTTTAGCGCTTCAACATCTGAAGTGCGGACAGTGAGTTGATCTTGGGTACGAGCTAATTCATCGGTTAATGACAGGTTTTTACTTTCGGCCGCTTCTAAACGCGACGTTACATCAGAGCTCAGCATCTTAGGCTTGTCTGGCGCCGGCGTTTCTACCACTGGCGCTTTGGGCGGCGTCACTTTGGTTTCAGTGATTTTAGTTTCAGCAATCACGGCGGGAGCCGTCACAGGTGCTTGCGTAGTGACTTTCACAGCAGGTTTCTGCACCGCTTTCGCTGGCGCACGGGATTGTCTGTCGCTTTGCTCTGCTCTTGCTATCGCCATACTATTGGGAATCGACAGCATGACTTCTTTAGACGGGATCAGCAGGATCATGCCACGTTCTAAACTGTTGTAGCTGGAAGAGTTAAACGCATGGGGGTTAGCATCATATAGCGCGGCCATCACTTGATAGACGCTGACACTGGCATCGGGACGGACTTTTTGCGCTATGCTCCAAAAAGTGTCTCTGGATGTCGTTGGGCCATATTGATGATTAACTTGACGGATCTGTCCGTCTGGACCCATGATTTTTAAGGGTTTTAATCTTGGCGTATCTGCTGCAACGGCGGGATCAATAAAATAAGCGGTAGAAGAAACAGCTAAAACAGTGGCCATTAGACCCACAAGATACGAAGTGCGAAATTTCATCAATCCTTCCCTTTGAAGCGCTATAAAGTTATCTCGCTGATAACAGGCTTTAGGCAATTGTATTTATTGAGATTACTATAAACCAGAAATCCCTGCCCTGCTACTGTTCACAATTGTAAAACAAAAAAAGCCTGCTGACAGCAGGCTTTTTCAATGGGCATAAAATGCAATCTCGTGCTTAGTAATAATCTCTCACTAAGATCTCGGCAATTTGCACACTGTTCAAGGCTGCGCCCTTACGAATATTGTCTGACACCACCCACAGGTTAATTCCGTGAGAATGAGAGATATCCTTACGAATGCGGCCAACATAAACCGGATCGGTACCAGCACCATCGGTTACAGCCGTTGGATAGTCATCATCTGACTCAAACAATACCACTCCTTCGGCATTACGCAGTAAAGCTTTAACGTCTTCTGCATCGACAGGCTGACGAGTTTCGATATTAATGGCTTCCGAGTGACCATAAAACACAGGTACACGTACCGCGGTTGCATTCACTAAAATCTCATCGTCACCGAAAATCTTCTGGGTTTCCCAGACCATTTTCATTTCTTCTTTGGTATAGCCGTTATCCATAAATTTATCGATTTGCGGCAATACGTTAAAAGCAATTTGCTTTGGATAAACTTCAGCGTCAGCAGGTAAACCTTGCAGTAATTTAGTGCACTGATGCGCTAACTCTTCAATGGCTTTTTTACCTGTACCCGAAACTGACTGGTACGTTGCCACGTTAATGCGGCTGATACCATAGGCATCATAAATAGGCTTAAGCGCCACCAGCATTTGAATCGTTGAGCAATTTGGGTTAGCAATGATATTGCGATTGCGAAAATCAGCAATAGCATGGGGATTCACTTCGGGTACGACTAAGGGAATATCGATGTCGTATCTAAAGTGCGAGGTGTTATCAATCACAACACAACCTGCTTCAGCGGCAATCGGGGCCCATTTGGCGGAAACATCACCCCCTGCGGAGAAGAAACCAATTTGAGCTTGGGTCCAATCGAAGGTTTCTACGTCGAGAATGGTAATTTGTTTGCCATGAAAGCTGACCGTTTCACCGGCGCTACGGCTACTGGCTAAAGGGTACAAATTGGCAACCGGGAAATTACGCTCTTCGAGGATCTCTATCATTGTTTGACCCACTGCGCCCGATGCACCTAAAACGACAACATTAAATTCCTGTGACATAGCTACTGACCGACTCCTGAAAAACCTAAATTGGACAACCAATCTACCTCAGATTGACCGTCATAAGCCAGCGCCAATGCACTAAATTCGCGTCTATGTTGGTGATTTTTTCTCATAGTGTCGAAGCCATTCTCATTTAAGAATGTATTTCTGAACATCTTGTCATCGTCGCGCAAATCATAGACAAAGCGCGCAAGCTGTAATAAGGCTTTTTCATTCGGCGCTGCCGCAAGTTCGACCGCCTTAATGTTAAAGCTTGGCAAGAGATCCAGCAGGCTTTTATCGGCTGCCACATTCAGCAACTGACACAGGTTTTGGTAAAGCATAAAAGTGCCGCGCGCCTTACCTTCTAAGCTGTAACCTGCAATATGCGGGGTGGCAAATTCAGCCAGAGGCACCAGTTCAGGCATCGGTGTTGGCTCGCCTTCCCACACGTCGAGCACTAATTTAAGATCGTCACGTTGCTGCTTCACTTTAATAAGCGCCTGATTATCTATCACATCACCGCGGCAGCAATTCACTAACCATGTATTGGGTTTGAGTGCCTTTAAGCGCGCCTCATCGAACAAATACTTGGTTTTATGCTCGCCAGTGCGCGTGATGGGCACATGCAAACTGATGATATCGGCCTGCGCCATGATGGTTTCTAAGCTCACAAAACTGCGCGGATCGCCCTCTGCAGCTTTGATGGGATCGTTAAGCAGTACTTTAATACCATAGGCTTGCAAACATTTTGCCGTCGCAGTGCCAGTGTTGCCCGCGCCCACTATGCCGACGACCTTGCCCTTAAGTGGCGAATTAAAGCGCTGTGCTAACTCCAGCATAGCGATAA
The DNA here is from genome assembly GCF_900456975.1 of Shewanella baltica. Classification (NCBI taxonomy): domain Bacteria; kingdom Pseudomonadati; phylum Pseudomonadota; class Gammaproteobacteria; order Alteromonadales; family Shewanellaceae; genus Shewanella; species Shewanella baltica. The sequence goes on along the minus strand of NZ_UGYM01000002.1, from coordinate 1,391,108 downwards.
AAGCAAACTCCCCGACCGCAGTCGCATTGCAACCTGGTGCATTAGAGAAGGGAATATTACGCTCAGCAAGATAGGCTAAATCCACATGATCTGTGCCTATGGTGGCACTGCCGACAAATTTCAGCTTGTTATTGCCTGAGAGCAACTCGGCATTCACTTTGGTGACCGAGCGCACTAATAGCACATCGGCCTCGCGCACTTGCTCTGCGGTTAACGTGCGGCCGTTAACAGGAATAATGTCCCCGAGATCGCCAAATAGCGGTTCAACATAGGGCATATTTTCATCGACTAAAATCTTCATGGGCACCTGATCGGATAAAAGTGGGAATGGAAGGCATCAAGATGCTCGGTATTCTAACAAGACTAATGGGATAAATCCCTGCCTATGCAACAGGTTCACATAAAACGCCCATAAAAAAGGGAAGCCTAAGCTTCCCTTCTATCGCGTTTGATAAACAAACTTATTTGAATTTACGCATCACTAGCGTGGCGTTTGTACCGCCAAAACCAAAGCTGTTACTCATGACTGTATTCAGCTCAGCATCGCGATATTCACGAACGATAGGCATATCTTTCGCCGCGTCGTCCAGATTTTCGATATTGATGCTTGGGGCAATAAAGCTGTTTTCCATCATGATTAAGCTGTAAATCGCTTCATGTACGCCTGCGGCGCCTAATGCATGACCTGTCATAGACTTAGTCGATGCAATCGGTGGGCACTTGTCTTTGAAGACTTCACGTAGCGCTTCTAATTCACGCACGTCGCCCACTGGCGTTGAAGTGCCATGAGTGTTGATGTAATCGATTGGGGTATCGACATCCATCATCGCCATTTGCATACAACGCACAGCGCCTTCGCCAGATGGCGCTACCATGTCATAACCGTCTGAAGACGCGCCATAACCAATCACTTCAGCGTAAATTTTTGCGCCGCGAGCCAGAGCATGCTCTAACTCTTCAACCACTAAAATACCGCCGCCGCCAGAGATCACAAAACCATCACGGTCTGCATCATAGGTACGAGAGGCTTTTTCTGGTGTGGCATTATACTTAGTTGACAGTGCGCCCATAGCATCAAAGCCCATGGTCAGCGTCCAATCCACTTCTTCAGCACCACCGGCAAACACCATGTCTTGCTTACCCATTTGGATAAGTTCAACGGCGTGACCAATACAGTGGGCGCTGGTTGCACAGGCTGAACTGATAGAATAGTTCATGCCTTTAATTTTAAATGGCGTAGCCAAACAAGCGCTGGCCGTGCTCGACATGATGCGAGGCACAATATACGGACCAACACGTTTAACGCCTTTTTCACGCAGTGTATCGGCAGATTGCACTTGGTTAGACGATGATGCACCGCCTGTACCGACAATCAAACCGACGCGCGGATCTGAATATTGCTCTTCAGTTAAATTGGCATCGCTAACGGCTTCTTGCATCGCAATGTAAGCATAGGCAGCGGCATCGCCCATGAAGCGTAGCGCTTTACGATCGATATGCTCAGCTGGGTTTAACTTGATGTCACCCCATACGTGGCTACGTAACTGCATCTCTTCAAACTGAGCTGAATGCGTAATACCACTGCGGCCCGCTTTCAGTGACTCGGTCACTTCTTGCTTGTTATTACCGATACTTGAAACAACACCCATTCCGGTGATCACGACTCTTTTCATTTTATTGCTATCCATTGTGTACATGTCAGTACCTACTTTTCGCTGAGCCAATAGTATCTGTTTTGACTCAATTAAGTGGTCAGCTTTCCATAAAGGCGAGTAAAATAATGCCAATTATGAGACCGAGAGTAAATTTCTTTGACTGCAGAGCCCAATAAACCTTGCCAAATTAAGCGTGATTACCAGCAATTAATCAACCTTTATCCCGCAACCGCTGACACTGATGCACACTATCTCAGCAAGTTGAGCATTTATCAGCAGCGGGTATTTGAGGCTCATTCACAGCAAAAACTCTTAATATTAGGCCAAATTGGTTTAGGTAACGGGCTTGAACTCTTATCTTGGTGGCGCACTCAGGCGAATCCTAGCCAACGTTTACTCCTTAAGGTGTTCGAACCCAATCCGATTAATGCGTACGAACTTAAATCACTTTGGGATCAATCACTCGCTCTTGTGAAAGAAACCCCATTCGAGCCAAATCTTGAATCAAAGCAAGCGTCAGCGTTGGAGTGTAAATCTGAGCTCAGCCAACTTGCTCAAACCTTACTCGATGCTGAGCCGACGGCTATTATAGGTTGCCAGAGATTAATTTTTGATGACGGTCGTACCACTATCGACCTGCACTTTGGTGATATTCAAACCCAGCTCAGTTCACTCAGCCATTCGCCAATGCATCCGGTTCAACACTGGTTGATATTGCCCCATCTGCTACAGGCGCTACATCATCAAAGCCACTGGCAGATGGCAAAACTCAGTGACGATAGCGCGACCATTGCCACGATTGGATTAAGCGAATCAAGCGGATTAAGCGAAACAACAATCAACCGTTTCCAAGCCTGTGGCTTTACTGTGAGCGATATCAATGAGCTTGCTACCAAAGCTCTGGGTATCCATCAGCCAGTCACACTGATTAACCACCAGCCTGACGCCGTACTGCTTCACGAGCGCCAAGTCCTACGTCAGCAAGACGCTAAAGCCTATGCTTTTAATCCTATGGCTGCAATCTTATCCTCGGCGACGCAAAGCTCAATTGCCATTATAGGCGGCGGCTTAGCCTCGGCGCATTTGGCGCTGTCTTTGGCTGAGCGCGGCCAAGGTGCACAGGTATTTTGTAAAGATGCCGAGCTAGGCCAAGGCGCATCGGGCAATCGCCAAGGAGCCATTTATCCGCTGCTGACCCCAGAAAATGACGAACTGAGCCGCTTTTTCCAACAGGCATTTTTATTTAGCCGACGTCGAGTGCAGGCGCTGACATCCGCCCCCGCCGGCAATCAGACGCCGATTTCCCATGATTTTTGCGGCGTATTGCAAACCGCCCACGATGAACGCAGCCAATTACGACTCGATAAAATCATCCAAGGCCAACCCTGGCCAAGTGAAATCGCCTACGCCGTTGATGCTGAGCAAGCCAATGCCATTGCCAAAATCAATCTCGATAAGCCAGGCTTTTTTTATCCCTTAGGTGGCTGGGTTTGCCCATTTGAATATGCCGACGCTGCGATACAAAAAGCGCTGCAGCTTACCGAGGTTAAACTCCATTTGGAGACTGAAATCCTTGAAATTGAGTATCAAAGTGAAGGTTGGTATTTAATCGCCACCAAGCATCGCTTTGGCCCCTTCGCGCAACTTGTACTCGCCAATGGCGCTGAATTGACACAATTTGATGCCAGTAACAAATTACAAATTAGCCCCTTTCGCGGTCAAGTCAGCCATGTGCCCGCTCAATTTCAATTGAGTCAGCTCGCAACTGTGCTGTGCGCAAACGGTTATTTAACGCCAAGTTACCAAGGACTCCACTGCCTTGGCGCGAGTTACGTTAAAGAACCCGAGCATTTAGACTTTTGCCCGCAGGAACAACAAGAAAACCTCATGAAAATGCACGAGAGTTATCCGAACCAAAGCTGGCTTGAAGATATCAACATGAATGGCAACAATGCCCGCGTCGGCGTGCGTATGGTGACGCGGGATCATTTCCCTATGATGGGCTGCGCGCCCGATGTGGCGAAAATTCTTGAGGATTATGAGCAACATCAACACACTAAAGAAAGTCGCCACTACTGGCAAACCACGCCAGCGCCGGTGCATCAAGGACTGTATATTCTTGGTGGGTTAGGCTCACGGGGACTCAGTTCTGGGCCACTGGCCGCCGAATGTCTCGCGGCGCAGCTTTGCGGCGAGCCAATACCGCTCGATAAAGAAACCCTGTGTAAACTCAACCCCAATCGCATGTGGCTGCGAAAATTGCTCAAGGGTAAAGCGCTCTAGGCAATCAATCGCTAGAAAAATAACGTTTTGAGCACTATAAAAAAGGGATTAAGCCATGGCTTAATCCCTTTTTTAAATGTTTTCTGTAAACCACTTAAGCGGCTGTGATGACGATAGAGCTATCAATGCTGCTAGGCTCCACTTTGCTAGACTCAAGACTGCTAGCTTCAGCATGTCGAGGTTTTCGCGGCGCTCTGGGCACTTTTACCCGAGTACGATTGTTGTTATCGCGACTCTGACGAATAAGCGCATCACCGCTAAGACTGGGTACTAGGCTCGATGTCAGGCTTGCAGCCTCACGGTGAGATTTCGCCAATCTGTCGTATAACAACACATTGACCGACGCAGCAAGATTCATACACCCGACCGTTGGCACATACACTACGGCATCGGCTTTATCGATAATCTCTTGGCCAATGGTGCCATCTTCAGGACCAAACACATAAAAGGCCTTCGCGGGATGGACAAAATCCGGCAGCGGCGTCGCGCCAACCACCAAATCCACACAAATGAGCTTAGTGTCCGCCGGAATCGAGGCGAGTAATGAAGTCACGCCGGTGAGCGGAATGCGCTCTCCAGCATCCTTAGTATCGACATGGTATTGCACTGCACCCGAACGCGCGGCTAACTCGTAGCGCCTGCCTGTATAAAATACCCCGTCAACGCCATAACAACCCGATGCGCGCATAATACCGCCGACGTTAACGGGCGTTTTAGGATTCACTAAGCCGATAAATACTGCGCTGGCATCTAGCGTTTGCTCACTGGCTAATTCAGCACTTGGCATTTCTGTACTCGTTACTTCGGTACTAGTCACTGCAGTATTAGTCACTTGCTCGTTGTCAGTCATAGGCATAACGCTAGGCAACATCAAATTCGCCTACAATCCTTGCATGCAGCTGTGCCCATGCCTGTTCAACCAAGGCATAATCGGCATCATTTAATTCTTGGCGCGCGAGTGCTAAACAATCGGTCATTTTCAACATAAGGGCATCGAGATCGGTTGCACCCTGCGCTTCAAGTTGTGATAACACAACGGCGACATGGCCCTGTAAATAGCCACAGGCAAACAAAGCATCGTCATCACCATGGCTGACTACACTGGCGATCCACTGTTCTAATGCGTCTTCGTAATGCTCTAACATTGGGTCTAACTCTCCATTAATACTGGATTGGCCGACACATCTGCTGCGACCAATAAATCTGGATTGGCCACCTGATACATGACGTAATCATGGTAGCCCGTCGTCACTTTATAATAGCCGCCAAGCTCGCTATCTAATTTAGGGTCGCCACTATCCACAATTAGTGGTCGTCCATCAAGTGCTTTTAGCTTAGTTTTTGTGGCGAGGATAATAATATTGTCTTTTCCGATGCGCCGAATGAGCTCTGGCGACAACTGTTGATTGCCGCGTCCTAAGATATGGCCTTGACCGCCAATCAGAGTGATCACCAACTTAGTCGGCTTATCTTGGGTCAGTTCAAGCAATTCATTCGCGGTTAAGTCACTGCCAACAAGGTTTTTATCTTGAATGAGATCAACACCGAGCAGGGTATTGTCCAGAGCTAACTCTTCCATCACAAAGGCAACCGTACTGCCAGAGCCCATGATGTACAGTTCATCTTCCATTTGATTGATCACATCGGCGGCGATATCGGCCAGCACGAGTTCATCGACTTCCTTGCCGCCCATCTTCACCGCTTGCACATAACGCGGCTCGGCGGGCACTAAAAGCTCACCAAATCGTTTGGCGCGCACTGTGCCTTGGCGAAAAGCCACTTCGTCGATATCCATCACATCGGCGGACATCAAACTAACGAGTTCGCCATCGAGCAACATTTTGACCACCATGCCAGAGGCATGGGGCGTAATACCGTAAACGCCGGAATGAATTTTCACGCCAGCGGGCACACCAAGCACGGGTAATTTGTCATCGATAGTGGCTTGCTCAAACACGGAGTAAACGTCGCGTGCCGTGCCATCACCACCGGCAAAGAGCAGTAAATCCAGCGGTTCATCCAGCAGCGCACGCACAACGGCCTGCGTATCCAGTGCCTGTGTTTTATCCGGGGTTTGATACACCACTCGCGTGGTAAAACCCAGTGACTTTGCTGCGTCTTCACCCATGATGCCCGAAGCGGTAATAACCTCGATGTCATCAGCATAATCACGGATAACCTCAAGGGCCTGCATCATACGCAAAGCGGCTTTGGGTTCGGCGCCCAAGGCAAGCGCCTCTTCGGCAACGCCATCGCTGCCCTTAAGGCCAACACTGCCACCTAAGCCAGCCAGTGGATTGATCACTAACCCTAAACGAAACCGAATCACCTTTTACCTCACTTAACGCAATCTTGGAGTTTTTATCTTTATATTTTAGTATCTTAATAGATGCTTTTAATCGTGATTGATATTGCTAGATTGACATTGTTAGGCCGCATGGGCGGCAACGCCAGGTTTATCCCTAGGAATAAAGAATACCGCCAGCATAGCGGCAAAGGCGCATCCTGCTGCAAATACCCAAGACCAAACCGCCCCGCTACCATCGCCCCAAATATAGCCGCAAATCCAAGTACCGAGCGCGCCGCCAACCCCAAAACTTAAGCTGGCGTATAGGGCTTGACCTTGGCTTCTGTGACTCGCATCGAAATGCCTGTGCACAAATTGAATCGATGCCGCGTGGGTTAAGCCAAAGGTAAAGGCATGTAATAATTGACTAAAACCTAGCCACAACACGCTATCAACCCCAAAGGCGACCAACAACCAACGCAAGCAAGTCATGCCGATACTGACAATCAATAGGGTATTAACACCATAGCGGCCCAGTAAACGCGGCGCGAACATAAACATCACGATTTCGGCCATAGCGCCAAGGGCGACAAATATCCCCGCTGAAGATTCTGAGTAACCCGCTTGCTTTAAATATAAGACGAAGAAGCCGTAGAAAGGTCCCGCGCTCATTTGCAGCAACATGGCCGAGAGTAAGAACCAAATAATCGCCCTATTCCATTGTAATGGCGGCCGCACTTGACTGGTGTCACGCACTAAACGATTTGCTGGTAATGGCAACGCACTAGCTAACATGCCAATAAATAATGAGAAACCAATATAAGGCAGCACTTCTGTGCCCCACTGGCCAATCGCAAAGCCCGCACCGACAACCAGGCAGATATAACCGACACTGCCCCAACTGCGAATTTGACCGTAGCGACTGGCATTCTCGCCTAAGGTTTCTAAGGTGATCACTTCAAGCTGGGCAAGGATTGCGTTCCAAAAGAAGGTATAGAGGGCCAGACTCAGCGCCATATACACAAAACCGCCATGGTAGAAGAAACTCAAATACGCCAGCGCGGCGGCTCCCGCCCCCATTTTGATAAGCTCGGCACGCATCCCGGTTCGGTCAGCCACTTTGGCCCACACATTCGGGGCAACGATGCGCGTCGCCATCAGGATGGCGAGTAAAAAGCCAATTTCTTGAGGATTAAAACCGCGCTTTTCGAAGAAGACCCCAAGATAAGGGACCATAGTACCAAGAATAGAAAAGAAGAAAAAATAGCAGGCACAAAGCCAGCGTAATTGCCGGCTTGTGCTAGAAGAAGTTGACATTAACGCATTCCCTTTATCTCATGCCACTTGTTGTATCGTTATCGCATACCATCTATCACATGCGCCTATCTCATACCCCTATTTCATGCGCCTATCGCATACCAAGCACGGGCGTGTGACTGCGTACATCCTGATTTTGCGCTCTGTGTCTTAGCAAGTGATCCATCAACACAATAGCAAGCATAGCTTCGGCAATCGGTACAGCGCGGATCCCAACACAGGGATCGTGACGACCTTTAGTGACAACTTCGGCCATTTCACCCTGCGCCGTCATACTTTGGCCCGGCACACTGATGCTTGATGTGGGTTTTAAGGCAATATGGGCAATGATCGGCTGGCCCGATGAAATTCCACCGAGCACACCGCCCGCATGGTTAGATTCAAAGCCTTGAGGTGACATTAAGTCACGACCTTCGGAGCCCTTTTGAGTCACTACGCCAAAACCATCACCAATCTCAACACCTTTAACGGCATTGATGCCCATCAGCGCGTGGGCGATATCGGCATCCAATCGATCAAATACTGGCTCACCTAAACCCACTGGTACACCTGTCGCGATAACCGAGATTTTCGCGCCTATGGAGTCACCGGATTTTTTCAGCTCACGCATGTATTCATCAAGCGCTTCCAGCTTGCTGGCATCGGGAAAGAAAAAGGCATTTTGCTCAATTTGGTCAAGATCAATAGTCTGCGCACAAATAGGACCCAGCTGGGACATAAACCCATAGATCTCGATACCATGAACTTGCTTCAAATACTTTTTAGCCACCGCACCTGCCGCAACGCGCATCGCGGTTTCACGGGCAGACGAGCGGCCACCACCACGATAGTCACGCATACCGTACTTTTGCTGGTAGGTATAATCGGCGTGCCCCGGACGGAATAAATCTTTGATATTAGAGTAATCTTGACTGCGTTGATCGGTATTTTCGATCAAGAGTCCAATTGAGGTACCCGTGGTTTTACCCTCGAAAACGCCGGATAAAATCCGCACTTCGTCTGGCTCACGGCGGGCCGTGGTATATCGGGATGTCCCTGGGCGACGGCGGTCAAGATCATGCTGCATATCGGCTTCGGTTAATTCAAGCCCTGGTGGGCAACCATCAATAATGCAACCCAGTGCAACACCGTGACTCTCACCAAACGTCGTCACTACAAAATTTTGACCAATACTGTTTCCAGACATCCGCTTTGTACACCTTAGGTTATTTGTTCATCGCTCCGTGTCCAGCGACCACTGGACAATTTATTTTCCCGCTGCAAGCCTAACTGGCAGCGGGAAAAGTCTCAACCTAATTTGCTATCTTAGGTTATTCTGCGTCGCGATAAATGCCGAACACTGACTGATTTTCGACCAGTTGATCGCGGGTCAATACAAATACGCCATCGCCGCCATTTTCAAAGTTAATCCAAGTGAATGGCACTTCTGGGAATTGCTCAATCAAATGCACCATAGAATTACCGACTTCAACTACGAGTAACCCCGTTGACGTGAGGTATTGTGCGGCATTGGCCAGTATGCGTTTGGTTAAATCTAACCCGTCGCGACCTGAGGCTAAACCGATAGCTGGCTCATGGTGATATTCATCTGGCATGTCGCCAATGTCTTCAGCATCCACATAAGGTGGGTTTGAGACAATCAAATCATACTGAGGACCTTCAGGGATTGCCGAGAACAAATCCGATTGCATCGGGAATACTCGGTCCATCACGCCTAAGGTTTCGATATTGATTTGCGCCACATCTAAGGCATCTTCGCTGATGTCAAGCGCGTCAACTTCGGCATCTTCAAATTCGTAGGCACAGGCAATCGCGATACAAGCGCTGCCAGTACATAAATCTAAAATACGCGTTACTGGTTTGCCATATAACCAAGGGCTAAAACGATTGGCGATCATTTCGGCAATCGGTGAACGTGGCACTAACACACGCTCATCGACGTAAAATTCAAGTCCGGCAAAACGCGCTTTGTTGGTCAGGTAAGGCACAGGTAGGCGCTCTCTGACACGGCGAATAATCAACTCGACAATTTTATGCTTTTCACTGCTGGTCAAGTTGCTTAAAATCACTTGCTGGCCGATTTCTTCGGGTAAGTGTAAAGCATGGAAAACTAAGGCGATGGCTTCATCCCACGCGTTATCAGTACCATGACCATAATACACATTGGCGTCGTTAAAACGGCTCACGGCCCAACGTAACATATCGCCAATAGTGCGTAATTCTGTCACAGCTTCATCTACAAAGATCTTATCCAAAACGTGCTCCCGCTAGTTTGTTCGCGAACATTGTAACTGAACTCTATTCAGAAACCATAGGATTCAATAGAATACCCGCCATGAATAAAAACGACGACAAAGAAGGCTTGGCGATGTTCTCAGCGCTTATCGATGGTATTAAACCCATCACGCAAAATAAGCGACACTTTCGCACGCCCTTAAAAACCAAACAGGAAATAGAACTGAAAGAGCAGCAACTGCATGCTAACAGTTATTTCTCAGATACTTATCAGCCACTACTGCCAGTACAAGGGCCGATGCGTTGGTTGGAGGAAGGTGTTGATAGCCTAGAACTCAAACGCCTGCGACGTGGAGATTACCAGCCAGATTTGCTGCTGGATTTGCACGGCTATCGCCAATCGGAAGCCAAACTTGAGCTAGCGGCACTGATCCAAGCCTGCGTTAAACAGCAAAGCCTGTGTTGCTGCATTATGCATGGTTACGGCAGTGGCATATTGAAACAACAAGTCCCCATGTGGTTAGTGCAGCATCCTATGGTGAAGGCTTTCCATCAGGCTCCTAAAGAATGGGGCGGCGATGCGGCATTATTAGTGCTGATTGATATTGGTGAGCAGCCGCATAGACGTTAACTCACTATCGGCTTTAAAGATTAACGTTTCCGATTTGGCGATTTAGAGATTTACCGAAAACAAACGGCCCACATTCAGTGGGCCGTTTGTTTGTAAAAGGGATATCAATCAAGACTAGCTAATGCTGTGGGGCGCGTGCTGCCATACGATTGAAGCTTGCTCGGCATGTTTATCAATGAGCGTAATGCCCGAAGTGGCAAATAACGGCGGCTCAACACCCGCCACTAACTCACTGACTAAATAGCCCAATAACGGCATGTGAGCAATCACTAGCACTTTATCCGCCTTGTATAACTCAGCGTAGGCTACAACTAACGCGGCTACATTGGCGGGATCGCCAGAAGGAACAAGATCATCAGCGACTAACCACTTACGCGGCTCAGGAAAATGCTGACTCAGCTCCTGCCAAGTTTGCTGTGCACGTAAGTAAGGACTCACCAAAACAAGATCGAAATCAGTCACACTGCGAGCCAACCAGTTGCTCATCAACACAGTATGGTGCCTTCCAACATCGGTCAGTGTTCTGTCTCTATCAGACTGAGCATTAAATCCGGCGTCACCATGTCTCATCAAAAATAGCTGCATACTTCTCTCGCGACTCAAACTTGTTTTTGTTTTATCCCAATTGTAGCCCTAAAATCCATTTCAACAAACCTTGTAAGACTTAATCTTTAGTCGATAAACACAAGAGATATTTGCTAAAAACCATTAAGACTATCAATATATAACAAGCTATCGTTATCGGAGTGTCTCTTTGCAAGCCTCTCAGTCCATTTATAAAAGTCCAAACGATCACCGTCAGTATCGTTATCTTGTGTTAGATAATGCGCTTAGGGTGTTATTGGTTGAAGATCAAGATGCCAGCCAAGCGGCCGCATCTATGGCTGTAGGCGTGGGTCATTTTGATGATCCCGCAGATAGACCCGGCATGGCGCACTTTTTAGAGCATATGCTCTTTCTTGGTACCGAAAAATTTCCCGACTCAGGCGAGTACCATGCCTTTATCAACCAACATGGCGGCAGCAATAACGCTTGGACGGGCACAGAGCACACCAACTTCTTTTTCACCATCAATGAAGACGTGTTTGCCGACTCCTTAGACAGATTCAGCCAATTTTTTATTGCGCCTAAATTTGACTTAGAACTGGTCGATAGAGAACGCCAAGCTATTGAATCTGAATTTAGTTTAAAACTGAAAGACGATATTCGCCGTACCTATCAAGTGCTCAAAGAGACAGTTAATCCACTGCATCCTTTCTCAAAATTTTCAGTCGGTAACTTAGTCACCTTAGGCGGAGAGCAAGCACAGGTACGTAGCGAATTACTCGATTTCTATCAAAGCCACTACAGCGCCAACTTAATGACCTTGTGCTTGGTCGCGCCGCTTTCCCTCGACGAATTAGAAGATTTAGCCTGCCATTATTTTAGCGGGATCCAAAACTTGAACTTAGTGAAAAACTATCCTCAAGTGCCGCTGTTTTCAGAAAAGGAGCTGTTAACCCAAATTGATATCGTACCGCTTAAGGAGCAAAAACGCTTAAGCATCAGCTTTAATTTCCCTGGCATTGACCACTACTACAAACGTAAGCCTTTGACTTATATCAGCCATATTTTAGGTAATGAGAGCCATGGCAGCCTTTTGTCCTATCTTAAAGAGCAGGGACTTGTGAATAACTTGTCCGCGGGCGGCGGCGTAAATGGTTATAACTTCAAGGATTACAGTATCGGTTTACAGTTAACCGATAAGGGACTGGCGAATCTTGATGAGATTATCAGCTGCAGTTTTGAGTATATTGAGCTCATCAAAACCCAAGGTTTAGATGAATGGCGTTATTTAGAACGCGCAAACCTGCTCAAAATGGCATTTCGCTACCAAGAGCAAGTTAAATCACTCGATTTAGCCAGCCACCTCAGCATCAATATGCATCATTATGAAGTCGAAGATTTGGTCTTTGGTGACTATCGAATGGATGGGCTGGATATTCCAGAAACCATAGCCCTACTCGAGCTAATGACGCCCCACAATATGCGTCTGCAGCTTATCGCGCAATCGGTTAAAACGGATCGTAAAGCCAACTGGTATCACACACCCTATAAAGTGCGCCCTATTGCGCCTCAATCACTTGCTCGTTGGCAAGTGAGCAGTATTCGCCCTGAATTACAATTACCTGCTGCAAACCCATTTATCGTCGCCGACTCCATTCCTCGACCAGATAAGAGCGATGTCGAGGTACCAGTGATCGTTGCAGAATCGACGGGATACCGTATTTGGCACAAGAAAGACGATGAGTTTAATGTGCCCAAGGGCCACATGTATTTGTCGCTGGACTCAGAACAGGCGAGTAAAACACCTAAACATGCCGCCCTCACCCGCCTGTATGTTGAAATGCTGCTCGATTATCTGACTGAACCAACCTATCAGGCCGAAGTTGCGGGCTTAAGCTACAATATTTATCCGCATCAAGGCGGCATTACCCTGCATTTATCGGGCTTTACCGGTAATCAAGAAACCCTGTTGGCCTTGTTAATCCACAAAGCCAGAGAGCGTAATTTTACTGAAGAACGTTTTGCCCTAATTAAATCTCAACTACTGCGCAGTTGGCAGAATCTAGCGCAGGCTAAACCTATTTCACAATTGTTTACTAGCCTCACTGTCACGCTACAAAAAAGCAGTTATGAGCCTGCCCGCATGGCTCAAATGCTCGAAGACATAAGCCTTGAAGATTTGCATAACCATGTACGCGCCTTTTACGAGAAGATCTATCTTGAAGGATTAGTTTATGGGGATTGGTTAGTCTCTGAAGCGCAAGCTCTCGGTAAACGCTTAGAGCACATTTTATCCTTGGTTTCGACGCCAAGCGCAGAGTCCACCAGAGAATTAGTCAATTTAACGGGTCAAGGCACCTTACTTAGAGAACTTGCAATAGATCATCAAGATAGCGCGATCATTGTGTATTACCAATCCACAGTAGCAACGCCAGAAAAAATGGCACTGTTTAGCTTACTAAATCATACTATGTCGTCCACCTTCTTCCATGAACTGCGAACTGAAAAACAGTTAGGCTACATGGTTGGCACAGGTTATCTGCCGCTCAATCGCCATCCAGGACTCATTTTTTATATCCAGTCACCTACGACTGGACCACTGCATTTATTAGAGGCGATAGATGAGTTTATTGCCGACTTTAATTACGCCGTGATGCAAATCACCAACGAAGAATGGGAAAGCACTAAGGTCGGTCTTATTAGTCAGATCATGGAGCACGATGCAAACCTCAAAACTCGCAGCCAACGATATTGGGTCAGTGTCGGCAACAGAGATTATCAATTTAATCAAAGAGAACTGGTCGTAGACGAAATCACTAAGCTCACCCGCACTGATTTACTCAAATTCATGATGCGTAAAATGCGCACCAAACACAGTGACCGCTTAGTCTTATTTAGCACGGGTGAACAGCACAGAACTCAGGCAGCGTTGCAGTCAGAAAAGATGATCACAGATCTCAAAACGTTTAAGCAAACGGCAGAGAAGTTTAATTTCTAAACAAAAACACTTTTACACACACATTTGTTCACAAAGTTGGACAAACAAACAAAACCGCTACAAATTGGCCCAACTATAGTTGTATCTATCACGGTTGGGCGTAATACTAATGTAAAACATGGCTAGTCCATGTTCTCCCCCTTCTACTGCGGACAATTTTGCTGCATCTACATGCTGTTAAAAGGATTTTTAGCCGCCTCCTCTTTGACAAAGCCCTCACTTTCTGGAAAAGTGATGTAACACAATTGTTTCATGGCATCCTCGGATAATAAGAATAAACACTATGCCTAAAGCACTCTTTAAAATCGTCTTGCTCGCTTTCTTTGGCTTGCATGCATTCGAAGACGTAAACGCATCTCCCTTTTCTGATAAATCTCCAATTATTCTCCAATCACAATCTTTTGGTGTCCCACAAGGACTTTCCCAAAGCACAGTTACGTCTATAGTCCAGGACCATGATGGCTATCTATGGATTGGAACATTTAATGGACTTAATCGATTTGATGGGAAAAACTTTAAGCATTTTTATGCTAATGATGCCAGAACAGGCCTTCCCAGTTCTTTTATCAGAAGTTTACTCATTGATGAACAAGGCGTGTTATATGTTGGAACCGATAGTGGTCTAGTCGTATATGATAAACTGCAAGAATCATTTTCTCATTATGGCCTATCGGTAAATGACTCCCCAGTCTGGAGCCTCAACTCAAGTGATAAGAGTTTAATTGTTGGAACCAACAAAGCAATTATTGATATAAGTAACAAAGAGCAAACTTATGAACTGTCAAAGAAAGGCCTAAGTGAAATTAAAAAAACTATAAAAGTAGGCGACGATTATTATATAAGAGACTATGCAGGTACATTATTTGAACTAAGCGGGAGTGAGTTAAAAGAGATAGCTCGAAAAACAATGGATTTCGAGCAAAAGAATGACACGACAATGCTAATATCATTCAGTGATGGATTATATGAATACGAAGGCAATGAAATAGTAAAAGTCGATAATCGAGCGTTTTCATTACTTACAAAATACAAAAAAAACATATATGGCTTCACAAATGAAAATATTGTTGATATTTCCAACAACACTACTATTGGACTTTTATCTCCAGATAGACCTGACAAAACGTCTTCATTTTTTGCAACCGAAGATATGTTTATATTAGGAAGTATTGATCAAGGCATCACTATTGTTAAAAAAGTAAATAATTTAGTGCAAAAAACCAACTTGACGACAGATAGCACATGGCATCTTACAAAAAATACTAAAGGTTTTCTGGTTTCATCTGACGCTGAAAAAATAAAACTTTTTGATGAAAATCTAAACCTAATAAAAAGTTTCAACACTCATACTCAAGGATACAAATACGCAGTTCTAAGTGACGATGGGCTTTATTTTGGTACTAATACAGGGTTGTTTTTACAGAAAGATGATTCATCCAAGTTGATTAGCAAAAATATAATATCATCACTCTCTATTAATGAAAATAGCTTGACAATTGCTGCTGGCACACCTGACGGTAAAGTTTTAATCATCAAAAATGGTGAAATTACTAACAGCATTGATACAAAAAAGAATGAGCCAATTTTTGACGTAGAGTTAACATCTGACAACCTAATATATATAGCTGGACAAGATGGACTAAAAAAATATGAAAATGGGTTATTAGAAAGCTTAAGCAATGAAATAACTTACAGCATCGAAAAAAGTGATAATGGAATTTACTTTGGAACATCAACATCACTGATGCTTTATAATGATACCAATAAAAAAATTTCGAGAATACTCTCTAACAATAAAGAGATCTACGCTATTGTAGATAATGATGGTTTTATAACAGCCTCATCACTAAGTGAAATCATTATTTTTGATAAAAACAGTAAAGTATCTTATACCTTAAAAACATCAAATGGGAGTCAATATGAGTACAACGCTCCCAATGGTATCAATATAAACGGTAATACTCTACTTGCGGGGATTAGTGGAATTAGTCTAGTATCACCTAAAGATGTTGTAAGTTATGTAAAGAAAAGCAAGGTAAATAAAACAGAAATATCAGATTTCTTAGTATTTAATATAGTTCAAAATCAAGAAAGCAACTATCTAGTACAATCAATCGCAGCATCTAATGAAATATCATTGAAATACTCTGACTATCCATTTTCGTTCAATTTTATATCTCCCATGTCAGACGACTCATCAACTAACTACTACTATAGAATGTTCGGTCTTTCTGATATATGGATACCTGCAAATGGAACAAACTCAGCAACATATACAAACCTATCTCCAGGAAATTATACTTTTCAAGTTTATTCTGTTAATTCACTTTCCGGTGAAAAAGCAGTAACAAAAGAGCTTACTGTCATTATAACACCTCCTTGGTGGTCATCATTTCAAGCAAAATCTATTTATGCTGCTATTGTATTATTTATTTCCTACCTTGTGACAAAAGCCATATTACGTCGTAGAGAAACACAAAGACAGATTGTACTCAGTGAAGAACGATTAAAACTATCACTATGGGGAAGTGGTGATGAAATGTGGGACTGGGATATAGAAACTGGCAACATTTTCCGCTCAAATATCTGGGGAGCACTTGAATTCCCCCGTGATGGACACCGTTCTGGTAAATCAGATGAAGAGAGCAATATACATCCAATGGATCAAGAGCGTGTTCGAGAAGCGCTCAATAAGCATTTTTATGGTGAAACAGATCATTTTGAAGCCGCATACCGAGTAAAAGGTAAAGACGACAATTGGGTGTGGATCTTAGACCGCGCCAAAATTGTAGAACGTGATGAAAAAGATAATGCCCTGCGAATGACTGGAACGATTAAGAATATTAGTCAATTTAAACAAAAAGAAGAGCAACTAAAACTCTTTGAAAAGGCTATTGAAAATATTTCGGAAGGCATGTTTATCCTCGACAGCGAATACCGTTTTGTCGAAGTTAATGAAGCTTGCTGTAAGATTTCATTACGTAACCGAACTGATTTTATTGGTAACTTACTCACATTTGATTTATATCCTGAAACCTTCTCCACCCAAATCAGGACCATGTTGAAACAACAAGGTCGCTGGGCAAATGAAGTCGAAGCAGCCAGAGGAGATAAAAGTCACTTCCACATGGAGCTCACTATCGATGCTATCTATGATGAGTTAGGTGAATTGTCACACTATGTCGGGGTTTTTTCGGATATTTCGAGACGAAAACAGCAAGAAGAAGAACTTAGAAAACTAACCAATAATGATCTTTTAACCGGACTACCTAATCGCTCCAACTTACAAGTGACCTTAAGTAACTTAGTGAATCGAGAAATAGCTCATGCGCTAATGGTGCTTGACCTTGATAATTTTAAGCGTATTAATGATTCATTAGGTCACCAGATTGGAGATACATTATTAAAGCTCGTTGCTGCCCGCATTAAGTCCTTACTTCCTAAAAATACCAGTATTTACCGTCTAGGCGGAGATGAATTCGCCATTGTATTAGATAAAAACTCAGATATAAGCGCCAGTGCTGCCATCGCTAACCGTATTATCGAAGGGTTAAAACCCGCTTTTGAAGTGAGTAATGAGCAACTAGTCCTAGGATTAAGTATTGGTATAGTGCTATTCCCAGAAGATGAGCAAAGCGAGCAAGCATTACTGAGGAAAGCAGATATTGCCATGTACCATGCTAAGTCAGCGGGAGGTAATTGCTATCAGTTTTATTCAGAGTCATTAAATCAGCATGCGATTAGGCAGTTAGAAATAGAGAATCTTATCCGTGAAGGCTTAAAAGATGATCTATTTGAAGTTTATTATCAGCCTAAGGTTGATCTTAAGCGTGGTAAAATTGCAGGCATGGAGGCTTTGGTCAGATTAAATCATCCAATACATGGTTTGATACCCCCAAATGATTTTATTCCACTTGCTGAGGAAAACGGCTTAATTGTTGAAATTGGTGAAATCGTCTTACGCAAAGCCTGTTTCGCAGCGCAGAAATGGCGTGAACAAGGAATATTCAGCGGCAGAGTCGCCGTCAATTTATCGTCACGTCAATTTGCACTCCCCGATATTCAACAGCGAATAGAGTCGATATTAAGACTCACCAAACTCCCCGCATGTCATCTTGAATTAGAAATAACTGAAGGTACTGTCATTAAGCAGCCGGAAACGGCGATTGTTGTCATGCAGCAACTGGCGAAAATGGGCGTTAGCTTGGCACTCGATGATTTCGGCACTGGGTACTCATCCCTTTCATACTTAAAACGTTTCCCGATTCATACTTTAAAAATTGATAAAGCTTTTGTTGACGATATTGATAAGTCTGATCGCGATCTCAAAATGGTCGATTCTATTATCACTATCGCCCATAACATGGGGCTTTCTGTTGTGGGTGAAGGAGTAGAACAGACTGCGCAACTAAACATTTTACGAGCACTTAACTGTGAAGAGATCCAAGGCTATATCTTTAGTAAGGCTATAAAAGAGACCGAGTTTACCCTGCTACTCCAAGAAGACATGATAAAGCCAAACACCCAAAGTAACATTAATTAATCATTTAAATCTCAATTTGATTGCGGTTTACAACATTGGCACAACAAGTGCAGTAGCACTATCAGTGTCAATAATAAATCAATATCAACTACCCTGAGAGAGAATTAGAATGATGAAAGGAATCCTTGCCGCCGTTACTTTATTATCTTCAATTGGTTTTGCAGTAAATACTTATGCACTTGAAGATAACACAAAATTAGAACCAGCAGCTAAGTCAATTACTTCAGAAGAACCTGCAGTTAAACTTGCTCCAGTAGAAGTAGCTGGGCATCCATATGTGAAGTTTAAGCCTTTCGAAATTGCTGGACATCCTTACGTGAAGTTCAAACCTTTCGAAATCGCTGGACATCCTTACGTGAAGTTCAAACCTTTCGAAATCGCTGGACATCCTTACGTGAAGTTCAAACCTTTCGAAATCGCTGGACATCCTTACGTAAAGTTCAAGCCTTTTGAAATCGCTGGGCATCCTTACGTGAAGTTCAAACCTCTCGAAGTCGCAGGACATCCTTACGTTAAATTTATTAACTCTGAAGTTGCATAAAATTAATCAGGTTAGGGAGAGTGACTATGCTAAATTCAATCAAAAAAGCACTCGGTTTATCCAAGCCAGCGCGTAAAAAAGTTAAGTTGCCAGAAGGCATAAACCACCTTGAAGTGATTTCTGCGAAAGGTTGGTGGAATTAATTTAAGTCCTGTAGCCATGAGTCTAACTCGTGCACTGTGATGGAAAATTAGGCTAGAAACAATAAAGGGAGCATTAGCTCCCTTTAGTTTTACATAAGTAAAAAAGTATGAAAATACATAGCATTACATATTGATAGATTAGCTATTTAATATCCCTTCCTCACTACAACGGATTTTCCTCAAAGCTAAATGGCGGTGTGTCGTAAAGAGCGGATAAGCCAAAGGCCCGAGCACAAAACCCAGTAATGTCCAATGCGTAACAGAAAGGCCTGCGGTAAATGCAGCTAAGCCGAAGTACCAAGCAGAGATTAATGCGATAAAGATAACCAGCAAAACCACAAAACACCTCTTTGAAAACAACTAAAAATCATAAATGTAGAGAAACTAATTCCCCATCAAAATGCGGATACGACTCGCTTAATTTTGCTGATTGATGCACATGTTAAATACGCCGTTTTAACAGCAGGATAAATGTACTCCGCACAGTGCAGAAAAGAGCAGCACTCATTCATAGCTACGCTCTCAGCAGTGAGCACTGAGCACTGAGCACTGAGCACTGAGCACTGAGCACTGAGCACTGAGCACTGAGCACTGAGCACTGAGCACTGAGCACTGAGCACTGAGCACTGAGCACTGAGCAATACACTCTCGATCAAGGGCTCGGATTATACAAGATCCACATCTAAGTTATGAACATTTTTTAGGCAAAAACATGCCTTATGGCAATAAAAAAAACGGCAATAATCTGCCGTTTTTTTGTTCAACCCTGATTGACTAACACCTAGATTAACTAAGACTTAGATTTACTAAAACTTAGAAAAAGTGCGCGTTTTCCTGAGCCATGGTTTTTAAGCGCTCACAAGGTTCGAATCTGTCACCTAATTGACTTTGATAACCTTCAAGAATTCGCACTAAGTTCGCGGCGCCCAAAGTGTCAATATAATGGAATGGGCCACCGAGGAATGGTGGGAAGCCAATACCGAAAATGGCGCCAATATCACCATCTCTTGGCGATGCGATAATACCATCATCTAAACAACGCACCGCTTCGTTGAGCATTTGTACGACACAACGCTCGGCAAGTGCTTTTGCGTCTTTATTGGTGCCTGGCTTAATACCTAACACGCCATAAACACTCTCATCGACAGCTTTAGCTTTCTTACTCGATGCGCCGTATTGATAGAAGCCTTTACCATTTTTACGGCCTTTACGATCGTCACCCAAAAGCTTGTCAAAAGCCGCTGGCGCTTTAAAACGTTCACCCAATTCTTTTTCGAGGATTGGTGAAATCTTAGCGCCCACGTCGATACCCACTTCGTCGAGTAAAGTAATGGGACCCACAGGGAAACCAAACTTAACCAGCGCTTTATCCAGATGTTCAACACTTTGGCCTTCAAGTAATAATTGCGCGGCCTCGTTCATGTAGAGCGCAAGAATACGGTTAACGTAGAAACCCGCACCGTCTTGCACCACTATCGGTGTTTTACCTTGCTTACGGGCAAATGCGACCGTGGTCGCAATGGTTTCTGGTGACGTTTTAGCATGGGCAATCACTTCCACCAGCGGCATTTTTTCCACTGGCGAGAAGTAATGCAGACCAATCACGTTCTCAGGACGTGTCGCCGCCTCGGCGATTTGGCTAATAGGCAAAGATGAGGTGTTTGACGCAAAAATGGTGTGCTCACCACACTCACGCTCGATGTCTTTCACCATTTGATGCTTAAGCGCTAGGTCTTCAAATACCGCTTCCACAACGATGTCGGCATCTTTAACGCCTTTATACTCAGTCGTCGTGGTCATCAGTGCCATTAGATTGTCACGGGCAGCAGGCGTCATATGACGGCGCTTAACCCCTTTATCCAACAGCTTGTAGGCGTAAGCTAATGCATTACTTAAACCTTTTTCGCTGATGTCTTTGACACGAACAGGGATTTTAGCCTTGGTCGTTGTGACAGATGCGATACCGCCCCCCATTAAACCGCCACCTAAGATCACCGCTTTTTTCACTTTACGCGGGCTCGCACCTTCAGCGCCGGTTTCTTTCTTCATTTCTGTGGTCGCGAAAAAAATACTGCGCAGCGCTTCAGACTCTTTCGATACCACTAATTCGGCAAAATGACTGGCTTCGACTTCTAGCCCTTTTTGCATGCCCTTAGCAATTCCTTGGCGCACGCAATCAATGATCTTGGCAGGCGCAGGATAATTACCTTGGGTTTTCTTTTCGACCTGTTTTGTCGCTTGATCGAAAATAATGTTACGGCCGAAACTCGTGCCTTCAAGCACTTGATTAACGAGTGACTTTTTAACTGGTTTCGGTGCACGTTTACCCGCAAGCGCCATCTCAACTGCGGTTTGTAACAGAATCGTCTGCGGCACAACATCATTCACTAAGCCCATTTTCAAGGCTTGTTTAGGACGAATTTGTTTACCGGTCAACATCATATCTAAGGCTGTCGTAATGCCGACTAAACGTGGCAAACGTTGAGTCCCGCCGCCGCCTGGCAATAAGCCAAGTTGGACTTCCGGAACGCCGAGCATAGTCTTGCCATCGTCGCTACATACTCTTTGATGACAAGCTAAGGCTAACTCTAAACCACCGCCTAAACAGGCACCATGGATTGCGGCAACCACAGGAATCGTTAAGGCTTCTAGCTCATTAAAAACCACATGGCCTTGCTGGGATAAGGCTTTGGCATCGCCCGCCGTTTTACAGGCATCGAGCATAGAAATATCTGCGCCCGCGACGAAAGAATCTTTTTTGCCTGAGATCAGCACTAAACCGCGAATGCTCGAATCACTTTTGATCTCGGCCAGAATCTCACTGATTTCAGGGCCAAACTGCGCTTTTAGGGTGTTCATGGTTTCGCCAGGAACATCCATAGTCAAAATAGCAATGCCGTCGTCGCGGCGGGTTAAATTAAAGGTCTTTTCCATGCCGACTACTCCACTTCTAGTATCATAGCCACACCCAAACCACCAGCCGCACAGGCTGTTGTTAGGCCAGTTCCACCACCACGGCGCTTAAGCTCGCGACACACCTGCGTGATCAAACGGGTTCCCGTTGCAGCAAAAGGATGACCATAGGCAAGCGAGCCGCCGAGCACGTTAAACTTGCTCATGTCGATTTCACCAATGGCGCGGTTACGACCGAGTTTTTCTTCGGCAAATTTTTTCGAAGCAAACATCTGCATATTCGCTAATGTCTGCGCCGCAAAGGCTTCGTGCATTTCAATCAGAGTAAGATCTTCTAGCTCCATTCCAGCACGTTTCAGCGCCAGTGGCGTCGCGTAAGAGGGCCCCATCAGCATGTCTTGCCACACATCAATGGCGCTAAAAGCATAGCTCTTAATGTAACCAATTGGTTGATAACCTAAGGCTTTCGCTCGACCTTCGCTCATCAGGATAATCGCTGACGCACCGTCAGTCAGTGGCGTACTGTTTGCCGCCGTCACAGTTCCATGCTGTTTATCGAATGCAGGACGCAACTTAGCGTATGACTCCAGTACCGAGTTTTCGCGGATATTGTTATCGCGATCGATAAACTGTTTATACGGTGGCACATGGGCAACCATCACTTCGTCACGAAGATGGCCCGAAGCCCAAGTTTCACTCGCTAAGGTGTGCGAGCGGTGCGCTAAAGCATCTTGATCGGCGCGGCTAATATTGTAGGTTTTTGCCATCTGCTCAGCGGTTTGTCCCATAGACAAGCCCGTTGAGTACTCGGCAACCGCAGGCGGTACAGGTAATAAATCTTTAATGCCTAAACGACGGAAAATTTGTAGTTTTTGCCCAAAGCTACGGGCTTTATTCAGATCGACTAACGCATGGGCTAATTTTTTCGACACGCCGATAGGCAAGACAGAAGAAGAGTCGGCGCCGCCCGCAATACCGATTTCGATATTGCCCGTCATCATAGATTCGGCCACGTTGACGGCAGATTGAAAGCTAGTCGCACAGGCGCGAGTGACACTATAGGCATCGGTCGACACATTCATGCCAGTACCGAGTACGATTTCACGGGCGATGTTAGGTGCAGCGGGCATTTGCACCACTTGTCCATAGACCAGCTGCTCAATCAGCTTAGGGTCCAGTTCAGAGCGCGCCAATAATTCATTGACCACCATTTTGCCCATATCGAGCGCCGATACACCGTGAAATGCCGTGGCTTGTTTTGCAAATGGCGTTCTTAAACCCGCTACAATTGCGATACGCTCGCCCTTGGCGTTCGTAACCTGTTGTCTATCACTCATTTGTCACCCTCTTTATGTGCGCAATCGCTGAGAGATTTCAGGCGGCGCTAGCTATTTCCGTGTTTGACCCATTGTTTTACGGCGAAAAACGCCCAATAACAGGTCTGACCATTAAAGTGTGATCTGATTCTAACTTCTTGTCAGCAAGTTTTAAACACCTGTTTGTTTTTTTAACACTAGCCAAACCCTAAGGGAATTCTTTACCATATCCGTTGTCTACAGCCCACACACGCATTTTCAACATAATAAAACGAGTAGCATCATGCCTTTGAGTCGCTTCCATGCATTACGCACTTACCTAAATAAGGTTGTTTTAGGGCAGCCAGTATTGACCGAAAATCTGCTCATTGCCTTAATTGCCAATGGCCACTTATTAGTTGAAGGTCCACCGGGACTGGCCAAGACCCGTGCGGTGAAAGCCTTATGTGACGGGGTTGAGGGCGATTTCCACCGCATTCAATTTACCCCAGATCTGCTGCCTGCCGATTTAACCGGCACAGATATTTATCGCTCGCAAACCGGCACCTTCGAATTTGAAGCCGGACCGATTTTCCACAATTTGATCTTGGCGGACGAAATTAACCGCGCCCCCGCCAAAGTACAATCGGCCTTATTAGAAGCCATGGCCGAAGGTCAAGTTACCGTCGGTAAGCACAGTTATAAGCTGCCACCGCTGTTTTTAGTGATGGCAACCCAAAATCCATTAGAAAACGAAGGCACTTATCCCCTGCCCGAAGCACAGCTGGACCGTTTTTTAATGCACTTGAATCTTGATTACCCGAGCGGCGAGACTGAAATCGAAATTCTGCGCCAATCCCGTAAAGAAGCACTCACCCACGAATTGCCGACCACTGAGCCGATTGCTCAGGCCGATGTGTTTGCCGCCCGTGACGAAGCCATGGAAATCTATCTCGCCGAACCACTCGAAAAATACATAGTCGAAATTGTTATGGCGACCCGCGAGCCTTTGCGTTACAGCGAAGACTTAGCGAAATGGCTTGAGTACGGTGTCAGCCCACGCGCCACTATTTCATTAGAACGCTGCGCCCGCGCCCGCGCTTGGCTGCACGAGCGAGACTTTGTTTCACCGGAAGACATTCAAGCCGTTGCGCCGAATGTGTTAAGACACAGATTATTACTCAGTTACCAAGCGCAAGCCGAAGGCGTCAGCCGCGATCAGGTGATCAACCACATCTTGAGTCAAGTTGCAGTACCTTAACGGTAAAGATAAAGGTGAAATAAGATGAGTAACACTGCGCGACTCTCAGCCTCGGCCGATGGCTTGCCGCTGTTTGCCGATGGCTTGCATTTAACCGAGCAAGAGCTGCTGGCGTGCCAAAATATCGCCCGTGCTATGCCTGAACGTTACAGCCGTGCCCGCGCTAATTTAGTGGGCCATCGCAGCAGCTTAATCAAAGGCCGCGGGATGGAGTTTGCCGAGGTGCGCCACTATCAACAGGGCGACGATGTGCGCACCATTGATTGGCGTGTCACCGCTCGCACGGGCAAAACCCACACTAAGTTATTTGTCGAAGAACGTGAGCGCCCTATTCTGTTATTGATCGACTTGAGCCAAAGTCTCTATTTTGGCTCAAGTTTATTGCTGCAATCGGTGCAAGCAGGACACCTTGCGACCACCTTAGGTTGGAATGCCATTAACCATGGCGATAGACTCGGCGCCTTGATCGCATGCGAGTCTGAGCATTTAGAGCTCAAACCCCGCAGCCGTCGTCAGGGCATATTGCAATTGATCTCAGGTCTGCGCCGTGTGCATGAGAATCAACTCAATCATGTTGGCAGTGGCCAGCGCGATCCTGATCATATTCTGCGCGCTTGTCAGCGATTACAACGCATCGCCAAACCCGGCTCCTTGGTTTGGATAGTGACCGATGGCAGCCATTTTAGCCCCCAATGTATTGCGCCATTAACCGAGCTTAAACGTCATTGTGATGTGGGCGCCTACCTGATTACCGATCCCCTGCGCCAAGGGACACTGCCGTTACCGCACAACTTTAGTTTGCCGGTACGGGATGGGGATGAGGACTTAGTGCTCACCCGCCACAGTTATCAGGCTTGGCTTGATATCCAGCTGCGTCAGCAAAGGGACTTTATCGCCATGATGCAGCAACTGCGCGTGCGCACCCAGCTCATCGATGCGGGTGCTCCCCTAGCCCATCAATTGGAATTATTGCGTTAACTATGGATCCAGCAACAGTGAATTCAGAAATAGTGACACCAGTGATAGCAAATGCACAGCCTGCGGTCCCTATGGCTACAGCGCCAAACCCAGCGCTAGCGGATCTGCAGGATATCATTCATCCCGATCCAATCGGCGCTTGGCCTTGGGCAATCGGTTATTGGTTGGTCCTCGCGCTAGTGATTGCTCTCATCACACTCTTAGTTATCTGGCTAAGAAAACGCGCCCGTGACTTCGCGCCGAAAAAAGCCGCGAAACAGTTACTCTGTCAGCTTGATAGACAAGCGCCGTCCTATGTCTCTGACGTCAATAGCCTATTAAAGCGTACCGCCATGAGTTACCTCAGCAGAGATGCAATAGCCTCCTTAGATGGTGAAGCTTGGGCGACGTGGCTAGACAGCTATTTACCCGCGCCTAAACGCCAACGTATCGGCCACTTGTTGGCCAAACGTCACCAGCCAACGCCGTTAACCTTAGCTGAAGCCAATGAGTTACATGAACTCGCACAAGCTTGGTTGGCATCGAAAGCAACACTGAGTGCGCCTGAGCCGACTCTTGTTCAAGAGAAGGGCTACGTTCAAGCTAGTGGCGACGCTCAAGCTAAAAGCCAAGCGCCAATTCAGCCAGCTGACACCAAACAACCGGAGGCACAATGTTAACAATTGCATGGCCTTGGCTATTGATATTACTGCCTTTACCTTTGATTTTTTGGCGCCAACAAACCGTACAAGTGGATGGTGGCCGGCTACAACTCCCCGGAATAAGCCAAACAGGCAAACAAAGCTTAGCGGCCAACACGCGCCAGAGTCGCAAACGCTACTGGCTGATCTGGTGCCTATTAGTGCTCGCTATCGCCCGTCCGCAATGGCTTGGCGAACCTATCGAACTGCCGAGCCAAGGCCGCGATCTGATGATGGCGGTGGATTTATCCGGCAGTATGCAGATTGAAGACATGGTGGTAAATGGTAAAACCGTTGACCGTTTCACTTTAATTCAGCACGTTGTCAGTGACTTTATCGAGCGCCGCAAAGGCGATCGTATCGGTTTAATTCTCTTTGCCGATCACGCCTATTTGCAGGCGCCGCTCACCCAAGACAGACGTTCAGTGGCGCAATTTTTAAAAGAAGCACAAATCGGCTTAGTCGGTAAACAAACCGCCATAGGTGAAGCTATCGCGCTGGCGGTAAAACGTTTCGATAAAATGGACGAGAGTAACAGAGTGTTGATTTTATTGACCGACGGCTCTAACAACGCGGGCAATATTGAGCCAGAGCAGGCGGCGCAAATTGCCGCTAATCGTAAAGTTACTATTTACACTGTCGGTGTCGGTGCCGATGTGATGGAGCGCCGCACACTCTTTGGCCGCGAGCGGGTTAATCCTTCGATGGATCTGGATGAGAACCAACTTAAGCATATCGCCGACGTCACTCACGGCCGCTATTTCCGCGCCCGTAACAGCCAAGAGCTCGACCAGATTTACCAAGAAATCGATAAACTCGAACCAGTGAGTCGCGATCAATTAAGCTATCGTCCGCAGGCAGATTTGTTCTATTGGCCGCTGGCACTGGCCTTACTGACGAGCCTGTGGATTGCCTTAGGTCAATTACCATTCTTTGCAGCGCGCCGCGTTAAACCCTCTGTCGCAACCACTTCACAGGGGAACATTAAATCATGAGCCTACATTTTATTCGCCCAGAATGGCTACTCGCCCTAGTGCCACTGGCTTTAGTGTTGTTGAGTTTATGGCGACAACACGAGAGCCACAGCGCGTGGAATCGGTATATTGCGCCGCACTTAGCCAAAATATTGGTCACCCAAGGCAGCAAGAAATCCCGCCGTCCGTTGCATTTATTAGCTTTCACTTGGCTGATTGCGACTTTTGCGCTCGCCGGACCTGCGGTTAATAAACAGTCCTTACCTGTGTTTGCCGCCGAGCAAGGCCGCGTACTGGTGATGGACATGTCTGTGTCTATGTTCGCTACCGATCTGGCGCCGAACCGTTTAACCCAAGCTAAATTTAGGGCTACGGATCTGCTGCGTAATCTTAAAGAAGGTGAAACAGGTTTAGTCGCCTTTGCTGGCGATGCCTTTACTATCAGCCCGTTAACGCGCGATACCGGCACGCTACTCAATTTATTGCCGACCTTAAGCCCTGACATCATGCCCGTTCGTGGCTCAAACTTAGCGGCAGGTTTAACCCAAGCTAAAACGCTACTGGCTCAGGGTGGGCATATTCGCGGTGATATTATCCTGATGACAGATGGCATAACCGCAGCCCAATTTGATGACGCTAACTCGGCATTAAGTGGCACGCAATATCGACTTGCGGTCGTCGCTTTTGGTACCAGCCAAGGCGCGCCAATTCGTCTACCCGATGGACAATTGCAGCGCGACAGCAGCAACGAGGTCGTTGTGGCCAGCACTGACTTTGGCCTGCTGCAAAAACTGGCAGCGGATAACAAAGGCGTGTTAATCCAAAATCGCACCGACGGCAATGATCTGGCCCAATTACAAGATTGGTTAAGTGATACGGGCGATGCCAAAGCCACAGATCTTGACGGTGAAACCTGGCAGGATCTCGGCCCTTATCTCGCCCTGCTGTTACTGCTGCCCGCCCTTTTCAGCTTTAGGCAAGGAATCGTGGCAAGCGTTGGATTTGCCACTCTCATTGGCGGCTTACTGCTCGCGGCCGCGCCTCAGTCTGCCCATGCCAGTGTGTGGGACAATGCCTGGGACAATGTGTGGAAAACGACAGATCAGCAAGCGATGCAGGCCTATCAATCCCAAGATTATGCCAACGCCGCTAAGCAGTTTGAGTCACCCCAATGGCGTGGCAGCGCCCAATATAAGGCCGGTGATTATGAGCAAGCGCTGAAAACCTTCGAGCAAGATAGCTCTGCCCAAGGCCTCTACAATCAAGGCAATGCGTTGATGCAACTCGGTAAACCCGATAAGGCAAAGGAGCGCTATCAAGCCGCACTTGAAAAACAAGCCGATTTCCCTGCGGCAAAGGCCAACCTTGAACTGGCTGAAAAGCAATTGAAACAACAGCAAAAGCAGCAAGGTAAAAACGATCAACAGGATAAGAACCAAGATCAACAAGGCGATCAGCAGTCCGGTGATTCCAATTCAGGTGACCAACAATCTGGCGACCAACAATCCGGTAATCAGCAGTCGCAGGATAAACAACAATCTGACCAAGATAGCGCTCAGAAAGATAAGCAAGATCAAGCGGGACAAGAGTCTCAGGATCAACAGGACAATGCCAATCCTGAGCAAAGCTCTGAGCAGCAAAAAGCGGATAAGCAAGAGTCAGAGCAAGATAAGCAAAATGGCAATGCTCAGGACAAGCAAGATGAAGCTCAGCAAGATCAAGATAAAGCGCAACAGGATCAACAAGCCAAGCAGCAAAATGCCGAGCAGGATGCAAAGGAAAATGAGCCTGTAGACGATTCACCAGCGGATAATGAAGCTAAGATGCAAGCGCAGGCTAACGCCGATGCCGAGGAGGAAAAATCCGCTGAGCAAGCCAAGCAAAGCGTTGGCGCCAAGGAAGCTCCTGAGAAAAATGCGCAAGATAAACAAGAAGCCGCTATGAGTGAATCTGTCGAAGCGCCGCCAACCAATAGCGAACCGCTTCCCGCAGAAATGCAGCGAGCGCTGAGGGGCGTGAGTGAAGACCCACAAGTGTTACTTCGCAATAAAATGCAGTTGGAATATCAAAAACGCCGTCAAAATGGCCAAATATCAAAGGATAACGAACAGTGGTGATCAGACAATTTTTTATCCTGCTACTCCTTGCCATCGGAGTGGCCCATCCCGCCTTTGCACTCAGCAAAATTGAGGCATCGGTCGATCGTAATCCTGTGATGGAGGGTGAATACTTTGTGCTCAACATCAGCGTCGATGATGAAATCGATACTGGCAAGCTAGACACGTCCGCCCTGCTGAAAGACTTTATTGTTGGCCGCACCAGCGTGAGTCGCAGCACACAGATCATGAACTTCGATGCGGTCAAAGAGACTCGCTGGCAAGTGTTGCTCGCGCCAAAACAAAAAGGCCAGTTGACCATTCCAGCCTTTACTATTGATGGCATCAGCTCGGCGCCGATCCCACTCAAAGTGGTCGAAACGGGCAGCCAGCCCGCGCAAATGAACAACCTATTCATCGATGCCAAAGTGTCAACTGACGAGGCCTATGTCGGGCAGCTCATTACCTACAAGGTGAAACTCTATCTAGCGGTAGAATTACAAAGGGGCGTATTGAGCGCACCAGTAATCGAAGGCGCACAGATCAAACAAATTGGCGAAGATAAGGATGGCTCAGAGATAGTCGATGGCCGCCGTTACCGCGTGATTGAACGCACCTATGGCATCATTCCCGACTTACCCGGCCAAGTGAACATCAAAGGTGCAACCTTTGCGGGCGATGTGTTAGTTGAATCCCAACGCCGCGGCGGCATGTTTGGCTTTAATGAAAGCCGCCCAATGCAAGCGGGGGCGCCCTCACTCACAGTGCAAGTGAATCCTGCACCGACAAACTTCCAAGGCCAATGGCTGGTTGCCGATTTAGTGGTGTTAAAAGAGAACTTCCCTGAGGATATTAAAGAATTTACCGTCGGTAGCCCTATCACTCGCACTATTACTTTGTTGGCATCCAATGCCGATGAAAATAGCCTGCCAGATATAGTGCAAACCCTGCCTAATGAACTGAAGTCATACCCAGAGAAACCTCAGCGACAAACCTTTGTACGCGATGCACAAATTGTCTCCCAGTACAGTATTACGTCGGCAATCGTTCCCAGCAAAGCGGGAACATTTATCCTGCCCGAAGTCAAAGTGCCTTGGTGGAATCCGCACCTTAAACGTCAAGAAACCGCGACGCTCCCCGCACGCACCATAGTGGTAACTGGCGGTGCCGTCACAGATGCGCCCGCCCAAGCCTCTTGGCAAGCAAATTCAGCGGCCGACAACAATGACTCCTGGATGATTAAGGTGTTTGCTGCGCTATGGCTGATCACTCTCGTCGCTTGGATCATCACTTTAATCGCTTGGCGCCGCGCTTTAAAAAACCAATCGGCCGCCCCGACAGCAATTAACGCTTCAATGAGTTCAGCACAATCAGTAAATGTTGCGGGCTTACAAGGATTGGAGCAAGCCTGCGCAAGTGGCGATGTGAGCCGCATTATGTTGCAGTTACAGCGCTACTTCAGCGAGTTACAGCAAGCGCCTATGACACTCGATAAAATTGCCGAGCAGTCGCCGCAACTCGCACAGGCGATACAGCAACTGCAAATTGCCGCCTATAGTGCGAAGGCCGATGCCAACAGTCATACTGACAGTGCGAATACTAACAGTGCGGATACTAAAAAGCTGACCCTAGAGTGCGCCGCATTGCTTAACGCGGTTAAGGCTTGTGAGCATAAACATTCAAACCCAAAATCGGCGCCATTAAGCCCACTGAATCCTAAGTAAATTAAGGATTTAATGAGAGAGAAGCGAGCTCAACTATGCTAAACATTCAGCCAACAAGCCGAAAAAATAAAAATGTTTGCTAACTGGCGTAAGAAATCCGTCGAGCCCGCGGTCTCTTCTGACATGCTAAGTAAACAACGACGATACAACAGCCTAGTCAAGGCGCTACATGCAGACATCTTCCGCTACGCCTACTGGTTATGCGGCGATAAACACGTGGCTGAAGACATTACCCAAGAAACCTTCTTGCGGGCGTGGCGCTCTTTGGATTCCCTCAAGGATGATAAAGCGGCGAAGGCATGGCTGATCACGATTCTTAGGCGTGAGAATGCACGGCGTTTCGAGCGTAAACAGTTCGATTATTCCGACGTTGAGCAAGATACCTTAGAAGACAATATCTCCAATAGCAGTGAAGAGCAGACCGAGCAATACCTGATCCGTCGGCAAATTGGCAAGCTGGATATCGAATACCGCGAGCCACTCTTACTGCAGCTGATTGGTGGTTTTAGTGGTGACGAAATCGCCGAGCTGATGGAGCTCAATCGCAACACCGTAATGACGCGTTTATTTCGGGCGAGGAGCCAATTGAAAGAATTTCTTGAGAAGAATGATGTGAGAGGTCAATCCAATGGATGAGCTTAAATTTAGACGTCAAGCTTATGAAGATCCTCATAATCAAGATGCTGATTTTCTGGCGCAAATTAATGCTAAGCCAGAAAACCAAGCCTTAATCAATGAGCTCAAAAACCTTGATGCCAAACTGACAAATGCATTGAAAGTAGAGGTGGCGGACGATCTCGCCGATAAACTGATTTTGCGTCAGCAGTTGCAACAACACCATAAACACCGCCGTCAGACGGGCTTTTTAGTGGCCATGGCGGCCTCGGTGGCATTTGTGGTGGGGATCAGTTTTAGTCTATTACGTTTAGGGCCAATCGATTTAGCCGAACATGCACTGGCCCATGTCTACCATGAAGGTGTTGCCTTACAGGTGGATCAAAACGTCAACTTTAATCAGGTCAATGCGCAGCTCGCGTCGATGAAAGACTTTGGCAATGCCAAGTTCACCCAACAACCGGGCAAAGTGTATTACACCTCCTATTGCGATTTTCAAGGGGTGAAAAGCCTGCACTTAGTGCTACAGGGCGAGCAAAGCAAGGTCACACTCTTTATCGTGCCACTCGAAAAACGTATGGTGTTAGACAAAACCTTCGCCGATGGCAAATACCAAGGAATGGGCTTTGAAACACCCGATGCGTTTATTTTGCTTATAGGTGAAGATAAAGCAGACCTTAGCTATGTAAAAGACGAAATCAAGAATACCTTTATCTAACCCGATCTTATCTCGGCTATTTTTAAATTAACCTCCGATATTTTCACGCGATCGGAGGTTAGATTTTAATCACACTTCTATCTGCTAATGGGCGATTGTTCAAACATCTGGTAGCATGCTTGCCACTTTTAATAATAACAAGATGGGAAAAGGCAAGATGACGATTGAAACCCCGATTTTAATCACATTTGTTGGTTACTTAGTATTGATGATGGGCATAGGTTTTTGGGCTTACCGTGCTACCGATACTGTTGATGATTATATTTTAGGTGGCCGCAAAATGGGCCCCGCTGTGACCGCACTCAGTGTGGGTGCATCCGATATGTCAGGTTGGCTGTTACTGGGTTTACCCGGCGCAGTTTACTTAGGCGGCTTAGGTGAAGCTTGGATTGGCATAGGATTAATTTTTGGCGCTTGGCTAAACTGGCTATTTGTCGCCAGACGACTGCGTATTTACACTCAACTCGCCGATAACGCCCTCACCTTACCGGATTTCTTCGAGAAACGTTTCCACGATACCCAGGGCTATCTCAAGCTCGTCTCCGCAATCACTATTTTAGTGTTTTTCACTTTCTATGCTTCCTCAGGCATGGTCGGTGGCGCGATTCTATTTGAAAAAGTCTTTGGTCTCGATTACACAGTGGCGCTGGTGATTGGCTCAGCCATCATAGTCGGTTATACCTTTATTGGTGGCTTCTTTGCTGTGTGTTGGACAGACTTCTTTCAAGGCTGTTTGATGCTTGTCGCCCTCTTAATCGTCCCCTTTGCCGTTTTCTCTCATCCTGAAAGCCACGCCGGAATTGAAACTATCGATCCTGCGATGTTAGCCTTGGTCAGCGACAAAACCACAGTGATAGGCATGTTGTCTTTACTCGCATGGGGTCTTGGCTATTTTGGTCAGCCGCATATTTTGTCGCGCTTTATGGCGATAGGCAGTGCCGATGCCCTGCCCTTATCGCGCCGTATTGCCATGAGCTGGATGGTCTTATCTTTAATTGGCGCTTTAGCCACAGGTATTGCCGGTTCTCTGTATTTCGCTAACGCCCCACTAGCGAATTCAGAAACGGTATTTATTCATTTAGCCCAAGCCGCGTTTAATCCTTGGATTGGGGGTCTACTTATTGCGGCCATTTTGTCGGCCATCATGAGCACTATCGATTCACAGTTGCTGGTGTGCTCAAGCGTGATCACTGAAGATTTCTACCGTAAATGGTTACGCCCTCAAGCGGATGATCGCGAGTTGATGATGGTCGGTCGCATGGGCGTGCTGGCGATTGCCGTGATCGCAGGCATCATTGCCCTCAATCCTGAAAGCAGTGTATTAAGCCTTGTGAGTTATGCTTGGGCAGGCTTTGGTGCGGCCTTTGGTCCTGTGGTCTTGTTATCGCTATTTTGGAAGCAATACAGCCGTAATGGTGCCATCGCCACTATTATTGTCGGCGCATTAACAGTCGTGATTTGGAAGCAACTTACGGGAGGGATTTTCGAGTTATACGAAATCCTGCCAGGATTTGTATTTGCCACATTTGCCGGTATTTTGGTGAGCAAATTGTCTGCACCGAGTGAAAATGTAACAACAGAGTTCGAACAATTTAAGTCTGCACTCTAGTTTTGACACGCTTGTATAACTTAAAAAGCGCACACTTGTGCGCTTTTTACATTTTGTATCCTTTTAAATACTCAACACACAATTACAAACCGTTAACGTCAATTGAAACCTACCGTTAAACCCAAAGCCCTTCATATCAAGCATCTGGCCAGACCATTCAAGCGTACTAAAGTTCAACCTCTGTTTTAAAGGTTTTTAATTAACTGAAAATTAACAATTTTCACATCTGGTCGGACTTGTTGAGGTTAGGTTCAGTCCATAAGATGCCGAAGACTAATAAATGGATTTAAAGACTTTCGGCTGACTAGGACCGAATAAAAATCCAATACTTATAAAAAATAGAGAGAATTATAATGAAAACATTCAACAAGACACTCATTGCCGTTTCTGTCGCATTAGCAAGTACTCAAACCTTAGCTTCAGGTTTTCAACTCAACAGTCAATCAGCCACAGGTATGGGCCGTGCATTTGCTGGTGATGCGGTTATTGCCGATAACGCTTCTGTGTTATCACGTAACCCTGCTGCTATGGCATTATTCGATAAAGATGCGATCTCATTCGGCTTAACTTATGCCGATATTACTGTTGATGTTAAAGACGTTAACTTTGCCGGTGGTGCCGTTGACTTAGGCAGCATCGATGATGCGGGTAGCTCTAAAATTATCCCTAATATTTTCTACATCCACCCAATCGACGATAAGTTCGCCGTGGGCTTTGCTGCGTTTTCTAACTTTGGTACCGGTACCGATGCCAGCTCACTTTCAAAGAGTTTACCTGCAAACTCACCAGCACCTTATGATTTACTCGGCGAAACAGAAGTCACAACGGTTAACTTTAACGCCAGCCTTTCATACCGTATTAATGAAATGTTCAGTATCGGTGCGGGTGTGGATGCCATCTACGGTGAAGGTCGTTTAACCCGTAACATGGGCACTACGCCTTTGGTTGACGTCGACGCTGACGGCTGGGCCTTCGGTGGTATAGTGGGTGCCACTATTGAGCTAGATAAAGATAACCGTTTCGGTATCAGCTATCGTTTCAGCCCAACAGTGAATGTTAAAGGTGATATCAACACGATCAGCACTAAAGATTTATCTGCCGTTGGTTTAGGTTCAAAAACAGCCCTAGCGACCAGCTTTGACAGCTTAGACGTACCACTAGCCGATATTTTCCAAGTTGCAGGTTTCCATCAGCTCACTACTAAGTTTGCAGTGCACTATACAGCGCAGTACACCCAGTGGGGCAACTTTGATCAAATCACCGCTAAAGATGGCGTCGCCACTATTATTCCAGGTCAAGCGGGTGCGGGTACTCAACTGCAAGCTGGCGACGTTGCCCTGAAAGAATACCAATGGAAAGATTCATGGTTATTCAGCCTAGGTGGTACTTATACTATCAACGAACAATTCACCGTTCGTGCAGGTTATATGCATGACCAAGGTGTTGTGGACGAAATTAGCTCAATTTCATTCCCAGACTCTGACCGTAACTGGTATACAGCGGGTATGAGCTACCACATCAACCCACAAAACACCGTTGACTTTGGTATCGCTTATATTAAAGGTGAAAAAGTTCACCTGATCGAAAACAGCGCAATCGCTGGCCCTGTGAATGCAATTACTGAATCAAGCGGTATGTACTACTCAGTTCAATACAGCTATCAATTCTAAGCTAAATGCTTAACCCCAAAAGCCGCATTTTTTGCGGCTTTTTTGTATCTTAAGCATTTATTGCCTAAAGTTAATTCATACTCCTGTAAACGCAGCTACGGCTATGGCTAAAGTCATTGGACTCGGTGGAATTTTCTTTAAAAGTGCAGATCCCGTTACCTTGGCAACTTGGTATAAAACCCATCTTCAGGTCCCCATTGAAAACTGGGGCGGCGCGGCGTTTTATCACACAGATAAAGCGACACTCGGCTACCATGTTTGGACGCCCTTCGCCCATAGCACTGACTATTTTGCGCCTTCAGATAAGAGCTTTATGTTTAACTTTATCGTTGATGATCTGGCCCAAGCGCTCACACAGGTCGAACAAGGTGGTGGTCAGCTCGTGGGTGGCATTGAAGATTCAGAGTTTGGCCGCTTTGGCTGGTTTATCGATCCCGACGGCAATAAAGTCGAATTATGGCAGCCAAGTGTTATTCCTCCGGAAAAATAGCCCGTCTCAATAAAGCGACATCAAGCTGATATCGCCAACTTGTCTCCCTCAAATCTTAAGCGGCATCTATCCCGAATAAACCCAGTGCATGACTTAGGTTTATTGGGTATCGTAGGCTGAGTTTATCTAATCAAGAGATTCTTTTTATGGAAAAAAATAACATCCTTCCTGCCCTGCTGCTGGGCGGTTTCCTTTGTGCTGGGCTTGTGTATGTTGGACAGACAGCAAGCACAGCGTTATTGCAGATGAAAGCCATGGAACGCACAGTGACAGTCAAGGGCTTAGCGGAAAAAGAAGTCAAAGCCAACGTGGCAATTTGGCCAATCAATTTCACTGAGGTCGATAATAATCTGCCTAAACTCTACGAGACGGTTCAGCAAAAAACCGACCGCGTCGTGGCGTTTTTAAAGGAACAAGGCTTTAGCGATAGCGAAATTACGATTTCATTACCTTCAATTGAAGATCGCCAAGCACAAGGTTATGTCGACCCCAACGTCAGATACCGTTACTCGGCAAAGGTGAACCTATCGGTTTATACCCCGCAGATTGATTTAATGCTCAATACTCGTAAGCAGATGATTAGCTTAGTGAAGGAAGGCATAGCGATCGCCAGCCAAGAGTATGACAATCGCACCGAATTCCTGTTTACCGATCTCAATTCAGTCAAACCTATGATGGTACAAGAAGCCACTCAAAATGCTCGTGAAGTAGCGGAAAAATTTGCTAAGGATTCAGATTCTCGCCTCGGAAAAATTAAAACCGCTAGCCAAGGCCAGTTTACTATTTCGGATCGCGATAACAGCACGCCTTACATTAAACAAATTCGCATTGTGTCCACACTCACCTACTATTTAAATGACTAAATCTTAGGCTTAGTCAGAACTCACTGAAACGATGGGAATAAGGCACTTATGGGCCTTATTCCTAAATTAGGGAAATACACTATATTAAATTTTTCTAATAAATATTGATTGCCTATTGAAAACAACTCCATTAGAATTTACTCATGAATTACATCTGGGATGATATTAATTATGACGTCAATTTCTCGCGTTCTTTTCTTACTGCTGGCGCTTGCCAGTACTCAAGTTCAGGCTGCCTCAGTCGAAACCATCGAAGTCTTAACTAAACCCTACGCCAATTGGGTCACCTTAGATGCCACCATAGAAGCAGTAAAAGCGGCGACTGTGTCAGCGCAGACCTCTGGTCGTATCGTCAAACTCAACTACGATGTTAACGATGTTGTCCCCGAAGGAGCCGCCCTACTGGAGATCACCAGTAAAGAACAAGGCGCTGAACTGGCAAGCTTTGAGGCCGATTTAGCTAAAGCCAGAGCCTTGAATGTTGAAGCACAGGCGCAATACAAACGTTATAAAGAGTTATTCCCCCAAGGCGCGATTTCTAAGGGCGCGATGGATGAAGCCACCGCCAATGCTAAGGCCACAGAGCAAGCCGTAACCGCAGCGCAAGCCCGCGTCATCAAAGCCAGCGAATCCTTAAAATACACTGTGGTATCAGCGCCTTTTAGTGGTGTAGTCACAGAACGTTTTGTCGAACTGGGCGAAACCGTGAGCCCAGGACAAGCACTACTTTCAGGGTTTTCCGCGAGCCAAATGCGCGCCATTACCCAAGTGCCACAGCGTTACATCAACCAACTGAAAAACGCCCCCGAATTCCTCGTCCGTTTAAGTGATGGCCGCGAGTTAACCTCAAAGGATCTCACTATTTTTAGTTTTGCCGATCCCGTCAGCCATAGTTACCAAGTGCGCATTAATCTGCCTGAAAATGAAGCGAATCTTCAACCCGGTACTTGGGCAAAGGCTTCCTTTAAAAATGGCGAGCGAGAAAAAATCCAATTGCCCACCTCTGCGCTACTGACAATGAACGAACTGAGCAGCGTTTACCTTAAAAAGGGCGAAGAATTTGTACTCACCCAAGTCCGTGTCGCTAGTCCCTTAGATGGCGAGGTCGAAGTGCTGGCGGGCCTTAAGTCGGGCGACAAGGTTGCCGTTGATGCCTACCAAGTGTTGCTCAACAAAAAGCAATAAATTCCCTAGCGACTTAAGTTTTGTCGAGGTTGTTTTATGAAACATGCTCCAGTACCACAGACCACACTTGGGATTTCCGGTCGAATTGCCGCCGCCTTCCAAAATAGCGCCATCACGCCGCTATTAGCGCTTCTCGGACTCTTACTCGGCTTATTTGCTATTTTGGTGACGCCAAAGGAAGAAGAGCCGCAAATTGATGTCACCTTTGCCGACGTGTTTATTCCTTTTCCCGGCGCGACACCTACCGAAGTTGAAAACTTAGTCACCTTGCCTGCGGAGCAAGTGATCTCCGAAATCAAAGGCATAGATACCCTATATTCGTTCTCCCAACCCGATGGCGCGCTGATTATCGTCATCTTTAAGGTCGGCGTCGCGCGCAATGATGCCATCGTCAGCCTGTACAACCAGATTTATTCCAACATGGATAAATTGCCAAGGGGCGCAGGGGTGGGTGATCCACTAATCAAACCCCGCGGCATCGATGATGTGCCCATTGTCAGTTTGACCTTGTGGTCAAAGGACAGACAAGTCTCTGCCGAGCAACTGACCCATGTCGCCCTTGGGTTAGAAACCGAAATTAAGCGCATTCCCGGTACCCGCGAAATCTATACCGTTGGCCAGCACGACATGGTGGCCAACATACGTATCGATCCCGCCAAGATGAACAGCTTTAATCTGACCTACGACAAGTTAAGACAGAGTCTAAATGACAATAATATGGTCTCTATGCCTGCATCCTTAGTGCAAGGTAATCAAGAGATTAAAGTTCAGGCTGGGCAATTTTTACAATCCATAGACGATCTCAAACAACTAGTTGTCGGTGTCTATCAGAATAAACAAGGCAAGCATATTCCGATTTATTTGGCGGATATTGCCGAAATCAGCTTAAAAAGTGATATCCCTAAGCAGAGTGTTTGGCACGCGGATAAAACCGACATTTATCCCGCCGTCACTATCGCAATTGGTAAACAAGCGGGACAAAATGCCGTCGATATCGCCGACAGTGTGATTGAGCGGATTGCTAAGGTCGACAATGTATTGATCCCCGCGAATGTCGAAGTCACAGTGTCACGTAACTATGGCGAAACCGCGGCGGATAAATCTAACACCCTTATTTTAAAACTGATTTTTGCCACCAGCGCCGTAGTCGTACTGGTCTTTTTAACCATGGGCGCACGCGAATCCTTAGTCGTAGGTGTGGCCATTATTATAACGCTGGCGATCACCCTTTTCGCCTCTTGGGCGTGGGGATTTACCCTAAACCGCGTGTCCTTGTTCGCCTTGATTTTCTCTATCGGCATCTTGGTCGACGATGCCATAGTCGTGGTTGAAAACATCCATCGGCACATGGCGCTCGGCAAAAAGTCCTTTAGTGAGCTTATCCCTGTGGCGGTCGATGAAGTCGGTGGCCCGACGATTCTGGCGACGTTCACTGTTATCGCGGCACTGCTGCCGATGGCTTTTGTATCGGGCTTAATGGGGCCTTACATGAGTCCGATCCCCATCAACGCCAGTATGGGCATGTTGATTTCTCTAGTGGTTGCCTTTGTCGTCACCCCTTGGCTCAGTCGTAAACTGCTGAAACACAATGACAAGCACGATAGTGCCCAAGCCTCACACGAGGATGAAGCCGAAACTAAGATGGTGCGCCTCTTCACCCACTTAATTGGTCCTTTCCTGCTGGGTAAAAATGCCCGTAAGGCAAGAATGGGACTGGCTGCCGGGGTATTTGTGTTAATTGGCATCGCCGTCGCGCTCCCCCTGGGTCAGCTTGTAGTGCTAAAAATGCTGCCCTTCGATAACAAGTCCGAGTTTCAAGTGATGGTAGACATGCCCGAAGGCACTCCCGTAGAGCAAACCCAGAGAGTGCTACAGGATTTGAGTCGCTATCTGACGACTGTCCCTGAAGTCGAGCATCTGCAGTTGTATGCGGGCACTAACGCGCCAATGAACTTTAACGGCTTAGTGCGTCACTACTTCCTGCGTCACAGCCAAGAGCTTGGCGACATTCAAGTGAACCTAGTCGATAAAAAACACCGCAAACGCGACAGCCACACCATAGCGGTATCGGTGCGAGACGAACTGCAGCAAATTGGCGAGCAATATCAAGCCAATATCAAAGTCGTTGAAGTGCCACCTGGACCGCCAGTGTGGTCGCCGCTGGTTGCCGAAGTGTATGGCCCAAGCCCCGCAATCCGCGAGCAAGCCGCTTACGAGATGCAGGCGCTGTTCCATGAAACCAAAGATGTGGTCGATATCGATATTTTCTTGCCCGCTGCCCAGCAAAAATGGCAGGTGATGATCGACCGCAGTAAAGCCAGCCTGATGGCCGTGCCCTACAGCAATATTGTCGACTTGATTGCCACCTCCGTTGGCGGCAAAGATGTGAGTTATTTACATCAAGCCCAGCAAAAACAACCGATACCGATCCGCCTGCAATTAAACGAAGGCGCGAAAGTCGATTTAGAGCAAGTGCTGAATATGAAGTTACTGAGCCAAACGGGGCAATCCGTGCCTGTGTCTGAGCTAGTTACCATCAAACGCGGCAAAATCGATGCACCGATTATCCATAAGAATATGATCCCTATGATCATGGTCGTCGCCGATATGTCGGGGCCACTGGACAGCCCACTCTACGGCATGTTCGACATGGCGGGCAAAATTGATGGCGCCGATGGCTTAGGGTTTGATCAGCATTATATTCACCAACCCACAGGGCTAGACTCGGTCGCCGTGCTGTGGGATGGCGAGTGGAAAATCACCTACGAAACCTTTAGAGACATGGGCATCGCCTATGCGGTCGGCATGATCGCCATTTATCTCTTGGTAGTGGCGCAGTTTAGATCGTATCTCGTGCCGCTCATCATCATGGCGCCAATCCCATTAACTGTGATTGGTGTAATGCCAGGCCATGCCCTGCTCGGAGCGCAATTCACCGCGACGTCCATGATAGGCATGATAGCGCTGGCGGGGATTATTGTGCGTAACTCGATATTATTGGTCGATTTTATCAATCAAGAAACTGCATCCGGCGTGCCCTTTGAGCGGGCAGTGATCCACTCGGGTGCCGTGCGAGCTAAACCCATTATGCTCACCGCATTAGCGGCCATGATAGGGGCGCTGTTTATCCTTGATGATCCGATTTTCAATGGCTTAGCGATCAGTCTGATCTTTGGTATTTTTATCTCGACCATACTGACCTTAGTTGTCATCCCAGTGCTGTACTACACAGCAATGAAAAACCGCATGAATACTGTTCAGATACAGACACAAAACTAACCACAACAAAGGCCATTACAAGATGGCCTCAAGGAGTAAGGTATGTCATTAGAACGCAGCATTATGGCTTTTGCCGGATTTATGGTGTTACTGTCACTGGTGTTAACCGCCTATGTGCACCACAACTTTCTGTGGTTAACCGCATTTGTTGGCGCTAACCTGTTCCAA
Source organism: Shewanella baltica (assembly GCF_900456975.1). Lineage (NCBI taxonomy): Bacteria > Pseudomonadati > Pseudomonadota > Gammaproteobacteria > Alteromonadales > Shewanellaceae > Shewanella > Shewanella baltica. The sequence goes on along the minus strand of NZ_UGYM01000002.1, from coordinate 1,349,411 downwards.
AGTGCTTTTACCGGTTTTTGCCCTGCCGCCATGGTTTTACGCAAATTGGGTGTAAAATCAGAGGCTGAAATTGCCAAGCAAAGCTAAGCCACACAAAGTCACTACTTAATAGTTAAGACTTAAGAGTTAGGTAAGCAAGTAACCGCTTGGCTAAAACAAGCTTGCCCAAAAGATCGTCAAGGAGAGATAAAGTGACCCACAACCTAGTAATCCGTGGCCAAAGCCTAATGCGCTTAGCCCTGTTAAGCCTGCAGTCGCTGGTACTCATGCCACTGCTACTAATGCCCATGATGGCCAGCGCCACCAACCAAGATCCTGTAATCGCATGGGATAGAATTGCCGCTGGCGCTATGGTGCTCGATGTCAGAACGCCTGAGGAGTTTGCCGAAGGTCATCTAGCCAATGCGGTAAATATTCCCTTTGAGCAAGTGGCAGAGGAGTTTGCTAAGCGCGGCATCGCCAAAGATGCCCCTGTTGTCTTGTATTGCCGCAGTGGTCGCCGTAGCAGTGTCGCAACCGAAGCCTTAGTCGCTGCAGGATACACTCAAACCTATAATGGTGGCGGTTACCCCACCTTAGTTGAAGCGCAAAAAACGCCCGCTAAGTAATTCACAGCCATCGAATAGGCTCTAGTGCGGGGAAGCAAGCGTTAATCACTTAAGCACTGTCACCTCGCTCTAGTCATTCAAGGTTTAACGGCTAAAAGCGCCCTAAGGCGCTTTTTTATTGTCTAAGTGAATAAGCTTACTTTAAGCAATAGCCTATCAATCAACATTGCTTTATATAAAAAGCTTTTTATCCACCCCAACATTAGACTTCTAAGATAGCGGGTGAATGGCGAGATATTGAAGTATCTTATTAGCGTAAATCGATTCAGATAAAAATTAATAATCGTTTTCGCTGCTACACAAGTAACATCAATGATCCGATGTATGGCAAAAAATTAACTATCTAACATGTTCAAAACGTAGATGACCTTCATTAACGCCAGTCTCACTAAAACCATTGGAAATCAAAGCCCTTTTTGATGCTTCATTTTCCGCTGAAGTATGAGCAATAATGTTTTTTGTTTTCTCAAAAGAGTAAGCATGGGAAACGAGTGTATTAACAATTTCAGTAGCATAGCCACGACGCTGCCACTCAGGTAGCACTGAATAACCAATTTCAACCATCCCATGACTATCTGGAGGTCCAAAATAACCACCAGAGCCAACTAGCGTTCTCTCTCCTGAAACAGGATTAATATCAACTGCATACCAGCCATACCAACCTTGGGCTGCTTCACCGCCATTTTCATAGCAAGCAAGGAAAAACGCCATTGCATCACAATCGTATTCGCCACAAGGCCAAGCATTTGAAACAATTGCATTTAATTTTTCAGCAAGTAACTGTGGTGTTTCAAGCTCTATATGAAGATGATCAGCTGAAGAAGATATCAATACGATCCGCTTAGATGTTATATTTTTTATAATTTTTATTTACTCCAATTTAGGATTTATAGTGCACAGCCTTAAATTCGTGCACTCACTCGCTTAAACCATGCCACAAGAAAACACTTAACCTCATGAATTAATTTAACTTACCACCCATCCAATAGACACGCTATTAGGCAAAATGCTTATATGCCAAATTTTGTAAAAATGCGAAAAATCAAACTTATATATGCAGATTATTAGAAGTAAAGCGCCACACTAATGGGCGTTATGATTATTTAAATGAATATATTTTTAGACTGTTCTAACGATGAAAAATAAATAAGATTATTTAAAATTTTTAATTGAAAGTTACCGACATAATTAGCCTCACAAACATAATTGAAGCATGTACGAGTTTACAGTGGTAGCTCATCTCCTGTAACGCTATTTTGGATAATGTACACTCAGCATTTACCGTTAACTGCCACATCGCATGCTTTCACTTCTCGTTTTGCCGCTCACATTCCCCTTCAAAAAACACCTCAACAAATTAGCGTGAATGGCTTAGCCATCGTCAATGAATTGGCAACCGCCACTCCCTTGACAGAGTTTTGCAACAATTTCGCATAATCAATCACTTGAGGAAATCTCATTATTATCCTTAAACTTTAAAGTTCAATTTAGTTATTTGTAATCACTAAAAAATATATGCATAAATTTCAATGCCATGAAAACAAATAAATCAATATAAAGTACTCATATTGACCGTAAATTCGCATTCGCTTATTCATTTTTACCACATAAAAAAACAAAAATTTGAATAGAATTTTGTTACAACTCGTTACATCTTGAATTTATATTCACATTAACTGATTATAAAGCCTGGGTTTTTACAAGCGGCCATACCATTAACAATTGGTTTACAAATACTTTAGTCGCAGATAGATTCACTAACCGAGTAGCATCTGAGTCGTAGTTATTCTTATGAAACATAAAATAATAATGATTAACACTAAATTGACCATGGAAGAAGAACATGACAATCAACAGAACCACTAAAATAGCGTTAAGCCTTTCAAGCTTAGCTATTGCGATCTCAGCCGGTGTACAAGCAGCACCACAAGCCCCAGGTTTTGCCGCAGCATTACAAGCACAAACCTCTCCACTGCCAAAGCGTTACATTGTGAAATTTAAAAACGCCGATGCAGCGGCCATTATGTCGGCCAGCAATGTGCAATCAATGAGTGATCAGCAATCGAGCGACGCGACAACTGACGCGCTGCCAAGCACGATGAATTATCAGCCACAAATGGCGGAAATCAGTGCCCAGCACACTGCATTGAACAAAGTGCAAGCGAAGGAAATGAAGCGTATCGGACGCAGTAACAGCTACTCGGTCAAACTCGATGCTAACGGCATCAATACCTTAAAAAAACGTGCCGATGTGGAATATGTTGAAGAAGACATGCCGCGTCACTTACTGAGTGAAAGCACACCCTGGGGCCAAACCTTTGTGGGGGCGACTCAGCTAAGCGATAGCCAAGCGGGCAACCGCACGATTTGTATTATCGATTCTGGCTACGACCGTAGCCACAGCGAATTAGGTGGCAATAATGTCACGGGTACCAATAACTCAGGTACAGGCAACTGGTTTGAGCCGGGCAACAACAACGCCCACGGTACTCACGTTGCGGGCACGATTGCGGCGATTGCTAACAATGACGGCGTGATCGGCGTAATGCCAAATCAAACTGCCAATATTCATGTCGTAAAAGTGTTTAACGAATCGGGCTGGGGTTACTCTTCATCCTTAGTGGCCGCAGTAGATACTTGTGTTGCCAACGGCGCTAACGTTGTCACTATGAGTTTAGGTGGCGCGGGTTCCAGCACCACTGAGCGTAACGCTCTGGCTGCACATTATAACAATGGTGTGCTCTTGATTGCCGCTGCGGGTAACGCGGGTGACAGCACTCACAGCTACCCTGCATCCTACGATGGCGTGATGTCTGTTGCCTCTGTGGATAATCATAAAGACCACTCGGCATTTTCCCAATACACCAACCAAGTGGAAATATCTGGCCCAGGTGAAGCGATTCTGTCGACGGTTACCCGTGGCGAAGGCCGTTTAGCCGATATCACTATCGGTGGTCAGTCTTACTTTGATTCAGGTGTCGTGCCACATAATCGCCTTATTTCATCGGGCGGCAGCTATGTTCCTGCGCCATACAATGGCACAGCGACAGCCACACTTGCCGAATGTAGCGTCAGCGGAACTAGCTTCAACTGCGGCAACATGACCAATAAAATCTGTTTAGTGGAGCGTGTTGGCAATCAAGGCACAAGTTACCCTGAAATCAATGCGGCTAAAGCCTGTAAAAATGCTGGTGCCAGTGCGGCGATTGTTTACAGTAACGCGGCATTACCGGGCTTACAAAACCCCTTCCTTGTCGATGCTAACAGTGAAATCAATATGGTTTCCGTGTCTGTGGATCGCGCAACAGGTTTAGCACTACGTAATCAATTGGGCGCGACAGCAACAGTCAGCAACCAAGGTAATAAAGATTACGAGTACTACAACGGTACTTCGATGGCGACGCCACATGTGTCAGGTGTTGCAACCTTAGTCTGGAGCTATCACCCAGAGTGTAGTGCCGCGCAAGTTCGTAACGCATTGAAAATGACCGCCGAAGATCTTGGTACTGCGGGTCGTGACAACTACTATGGCTATGGTTTAGTCAATGCAGTTGCCGCGAAAACCTTCTTAGATGCCTCTTGTACTGGCCCAACGGGTCCGGTTGATCCAACACCAACCGATGGCGTGTTAGTTAACGGTGTGGCTAAAACAGGCTTAGGCGGCGCAGCGAGTGAAGAACTGCACTTCTCCTTTGACGTACCACAAGGCGCAACTAATTTAGGCTTTGTAATGAACGGTGGTACAGGTGATGCGGACTTGTATGTGCAATATGGCGCAGCGCCAACTACAGCTAACTATGATTGTCGTCCGTATAAAAGTGGCAATAGCGAGTCTTGCCCAATCACCAATATCCAATCAGGCACTTACTACGCCATGCTGAAAGGCTACTCTGCCTTCACTGGTGTGTCGTTAACAGCAAGCTACACAGCATCTAGCGGCGGAACGCCACCGACTACGCCAGCAAGCTATAGCAACACTGATAACTACAACATCCCTGATAACAAAGCAGCAGGGATCACTAGCCCAATCACAGTCACTCGCACAGGTGATTCAGGCACTGTGACTGCGGTAGTGAACATAGTCCACCCTTATATTGGTGACTTGAAAGTGCAGCTGATCAGCCCTTCTGGTAAAACAGTTACATTGCATAGCAACACAGGTTCAGGTGCTGCCAATATCAACAAGAGCTATACCGCTGATATGACGGGTGCTAATTCGAACGGCGTATGGAAGTTAAAAGCCGTAGACAGTGGCCGTGGTGATGTGGGTTATATCGATAGCTGGGAGCTGAGCTTCCAATAAATCCAAATCGATACGCTTACTGAGAAATGAAAGTAATAAATGAAAAGAGCCTGCAATCGCAGGCTCTTTTTTACAAGACATGTTATGCAATATCTTTGAGGATTTCAGGTTCGATCAACACGCTGGTCTCATTATCCGATAGCCAAATTTGGCCTTCGCTGATAGAAACCTGCAATGCCATATTGCGCCCAACAAAGGCTTCCATCGCCGTGACCGACTCTTCGGCAATATTCCACACGGTTAAATTCTGGTAACGCTCTAACGCCTGCTGATTCTGTTTCCACCAAATGGGTACACTACGGCCACCATAGGTAAATAACTGCACAACTTTGGCACGACCACTGGCCTTTCGCAGCCATTTCTCATCGGCCTGACCAAACTCAACCCACAGATCAATTTCGCCTGATAGGGTTTTGTCCCACAACTCGGGCTCGTCATCGACGCACAAACCTTTACTGAAACTTAAGGTTTCGCTGGCATTCACAATAAACGCCAGTAAACGCACCATCATGCGGCCATCGGTTTCGGAAGGATGCTGGGCAAGCGTCAATTGATGGTCTTGGTAATAATTCCGATCCATATCGGCTATCTGTAAATTGACCTTAAACACGGTCGCTTTGAGGGCCATAGTCATCCTAAATGCAGAGTGAAATCCTGAAACAGCGAAATCCTAAAATAAGGCTGCCGAGTCTACCTGAGACTCGGTATTAGCTCAAACGAACAATAGGATACGTCCATCAAATCGAACAGAAAGTGCAATCGGACAGAAGTCAGAATCGATAAGAGGTTAAATCGCGCCGGGTCGCAAATGCTTAGCCATGGGGAAATGCGCCTTCAACAGACTGATTTTTTGCGTATCGGCCACCAGCAACATGCGAGTGCCCTGCTCGTACTGCTGACTTAGTTCACTGAGTGCGGGTAACTCACCACGATTGGCGTCTCGACGCACTAATTCTGCCAATTCGTCGCTCAAATCGCCTTGGCTATAGATCCAATCGAGGCGCTGCAGTAACGGCATGGCGGCGAGCGGCAGTAAGTCGACAGAGGCTGAATCATCCAGCAAAAGGATTTCGCCGCGGCTAACTAAATTATTAAACGCATTATGGTAATGCTCGGCGGTACGACTATCGAAACGGTCGCCATTGGTATCGAAAAAACGCTCCCAAAATAAGCGACGTTTCGAGGTTGAATCGAGCTTGTCTTGCACTTCGACGCGTCTATCGGCGACAAAGTCGAATAAAGGCTTGAGTGATTGCGGTAGGCTGGATTCTAAGCGCGAGCGAATCGTGCGTGCAAATACCGGTGCCGCGCCCGCAGTGCTGATCGCGACCACTAAACGGCCTCTATCGACAATCGAAGGCGTAATAAAGCGACAAAAAGCTGGATTATCAACGGCATTAACCCAAATACCGCGCGCGGTGGCTAGAGTCGCCAACTCGGCATTAAGACTGTCGTTTGCCGTGGCTAAATACACCAGATCATAATTTTGAATATCGGCGTGGACCACTTCACGCTGGGATAGCAGAATTCGGCCCGTATCGGCATAACGCTGCACTTCAGGATTCACTTCAGGGGCTATCACATGAATACTGGCTTCGGTACGTGTCAGCAGCGCCAGCTTACGGCTCGCCACATCACCCGCCCCCACCAGCAAAACATTTAAGTTAACCGTATCGACAAACATGGGGAAATATTGCATTAAATGAGATCCTAAACGCTTAATCCTGCACGACTGGCAGTTGACGCTGTACCCAGCCCTTATAGCCACCAATCAAAGAGGCAACGCGGGTGTAACCCATGAGTTGCAGATTATGGGCCGCCAAGGCTGAGCGTGCACCACCTGCGCAATAGAGTAATATGGGGGTATGTTTATCGGGGAAACGTGCTTCGATATCACGCTCTAAAATACCCCGGCTTAAATGTTTCGCTTGGGGTAAATGATCCTGCAGCCACTCGCGATCCTCACGCACATCCACAAGATGCCAGCTGTCATCGGCCTGATAGGCTTCAATGGTCACTTCGGTGATGTTAGGCAGAATTGCGTCAACAAGGGCGGAAAAAGCACTGGGATGCGGCATCACTGACTCCTAGATAAGATATTGAATGACATGATGAATGTCAGCTTATCAGCAAAGTGTAATCTTCTCATCCAGTAGACGCAATCTTTCAGCCACAGCACAAAGCGGAAGTGATTGCATATCCAAGGCTAATTGTGGCTTTCGCTGCGCTCAGAGCTGCATTGCCAGCACAGCTCAAAACTGCCTTCATTGGTTTCATGGCACTGCACACATTGCCATTGTGGGCTTTCGACATCCAGCGCATTCAGCTGCACTTGCGCCGACGCATGTTGGGACTCGCCCACCCACAACTCGACGTTTTGCATCCCTGTAGGAAGCTCACCAATCCCGCCCAATAGCGCTTCACCTCTGAGCTCAACATGAATACCACAGGCCTCTAATAAACCTTTCCATGTGTGGGCTTGCAATAAATTACCACCAGCAACTAACACTTTACGTTCTTCCATGCGACATCCTACGGCTACAACTCTCTGGAATATGGGTTGCCGACATCCTACTGCTAAATAGCCGAGCCTGTCGAGCGCTGATTTTTACACCAGTTGTTAATTTAATTAACATTCCATTTTTACAGCATAAGTGACTATAACTTTGTGAGTTTGCTAGCAGAATGTCAGATCCACCTCAAAAATGAGGTAAAAAAAAGCCACCTCGTCGGTGGCTTTTTAACTCGAATGTAACCTTTAAGGCATCATAGGAGGTTGGTCTGCGCCTTCTTTCTCAATCTCAACTGGCATCATGTGTTCACGATTGATACCCAGTTTAATGGCCAAGAAACTCGCCACATAGATAGAAGAATACGTACCCACAAAAATACCCATCAGCAATGCAGTCGCAAAGCCATGGATCATAGTACCGCCCTTAAGGAACAAGGCTACTACCACCACTAAGGTTGTACCTGTAGTGATGATAGTACGGCTCATGGTCTGAGTAATGGAAACGTTAACCACTTCTTCAGGGTCGCTTTTACGCATCTTAAGGAAGTTTTCACGGATACGGTCAAATACCACGATAGTATCGTTGAGTGAGTAACCCACAACCGTCAATAGACCCGCCAGTACGGTCAAGTCGAATTCCAATTGGAATACCGAAAACACACCTAAAGTCACGATCACGTCGTGCGCCAGTGCTGCCACTGAACCAAATGCTAGGCGCCATTCAAAACGGAATGACACGTAGATCATGATACAGATAAGCGCAACTAATACCGCTAAACCGCCTTGCTCAGCCAGTTCTTTACCCACTTGTGGGCCAACGAACTCAACACGCTTCTGCTGAACTTGTGGATCAACTTTCTGCGCAGCTTCCATGACAGACTTAACTTGCACGTCACTCTTAACGCCTTCTTTCACCTGTAAACGTACTAATACGTCACGGCTAGAACCGAAGTTTTGCACAATCGCGCCTTCAGAATCAGGCGTCGTCAGTTGCACCCGCAGAGCGTTTAAATCGACCGGATTAGTGAACTCCATTTCAACGACGGTACCGCCAGTGAAATCAAGACCCCAGTTGATGCCATTGGTCGCGAGCGAAACCAGCGAGCCCAGCACCAATACAGCCGACATAATACTGATAGGCAGTGCATGACGGAGGAAGTTTACCGTATGTTTTAAAGATAAAATTTCAAGCATTGTCACTTCCCCTTAGATAGACAGAGTCTTCACGCGCTTACCACCCCAAATCGCGTTAACGATTGAGCGAGTACCCACGATTGCGGTAAACATGGAAGTCGCAATACCTATCATCAAGGTCACCGCGAAGCCTTTAACAGCGCCTGTACCTACGGCAAACAAAATCAGCGCCGTTAGGAAAGTGGTGATGTTCGCATCGGCGATGGTGGAGAATGCATTGCCATAGCCTTCATGGATGGCCTGCTGGACGCTACGGCCAGCACGTAATTCTTCACGGATACGCTCATAGATCAGCACATTACCATCAACCGCCATACCCACAGTCAACACCATACCGGCAATACCAGGTAGGGTTAACACTGCGCCAGGGATCATAGACATTACGCCCACCACCATGACTAAGTTTGCGGTTAGCGCTATGTTGGCGATAAGACCAAAGCCACGGTAGTAAACCAGCATAAAGAGTAAGACAACCGCCATACCCCAAACCATAGCTTGCACACCATTTTGAATGTTTTCAGCACCTAAGCTTGGACCAATGGTACGTTCTTCCACAATCGACACAGGGGCAATCAAGGCACCGGCACGCAGTAATAGCGCGAGGTTTTGTGCTTCACCATGGCTTAAGCCAGTGATCACAAAGTTACGGCCTAAACGCGCTTGAATGGTCGCAACAGAAATCACTTCTTGGATTTTCTGCATCTTAACGCTGCCGTCGGCATTGCGCTCACCACTGTCTTTATATTCGATGAACAATGTCGCCATAGGCTTGCCTATGTTGTCTTTGGTCACGTCAGAGAAAATGGTGCCGCCTTTCGCATCAAGGTTGATGCTAACCTGTGGACGACTGTACTGGTCAAAGCTAGGTTGTGCGCCCGTGATATGATCACCGGTCAGCATAACTTCTTTCTTCAATATCACAGTGCCACCTTCGCGGCGCTGGTACACTTCAGAACCTGCAGGTAAACGGCCAGATTGCGCAGCATTAGGATCGGCTTTGTCATCGACCATGTGGAATTCAATCGATGCGGTTGCACCTAAAATTTCCTTGGCGCGAGCCGTATCTTGCACACCTGGCAGCTCAACGATAATGCGCTCGGCACCTTGACGTTGTACTACAGGCTCAGCCACACCTAACTCGTTTACACGGTTACGAATGGTAGTAATGTTTTGTTGCAGTGCTTCTTCTTTAATCTGCTTAAGATACACGTCACTCATCACTGCTTGCAGGGCAAAATCTTCGCCACGGCTAGCATCAGTGAACACCATATCTTTACTGCGAGACTTAAGGAAACGCTCGGCACTCGCGAGACTTTCAGCATCACGGAACTTGATTTCGATACCTGTGGTATTGCTACGAATACCAGCATAACGAATTTTCTCTTCGCGTAATTGCGAACGGAAATCGGCAACTTTAGCCTCTTCCATCTTGCGAATCGCTTCGCCCATGTCCACTTCCATTAAGAAATGCACACCGCCGCGAAGGTCGAGACCGAGTTTCATTGGGCTGCCGCCCATAGACTCGAGCCATTTAGGCGTCGCTGGGGCTAAGTTGAGCGCCACAGTGAACTTGTCACCTAAGCTGTCAGCAATTAATTCTTTCGCCAGTAGCTGTTGATCCGCATTTTGCACACGGACCAACAACTGACCTTTTTCAAGCTCAGAGCGCTTTACCGCAATGCCCTTACTGGCTAACAGCTCGTTCACACTGGCTTGGGTTGATGCTGTGACTTCAGCACCTCGAGTCGCCACCACTTGCACCGCGTGATCTTCACCAAAAAGGTTCGGTACGGCATAGAAACAACCTATGGCGATGACGAGCATCACCATAATGTTTTTCCACATTGGGTATTTATTTAACACGCCTGAGCCCTCTTGGCTTACAACGACTGGATAGAGCCCTTAGGCAATACAGCTGCAATATAGTCTTTTTTGATCGTGATTTGAGTCGTGTCGTTTAAGCTCAGTAACACGTAATCGCTTTCGTCGCTGATTTTTGCAATCTTGCCTAAAATCCCGCCACTGGTCAGCACTTCGTCGCCTTTGCTGATTGATGACATCAGGTTTTTGTGCTCTTTAACGCGTTTTGATTGCGGACGGAAAATCATGAAATAGAAAATCAGGCCGAAAATTGCCAGCATGAAAATCAATTCCATCGTGCCGCCACCTTGTGGTGCGCCGGCAGCGCTTGCGTATGCATTTGAAATAAACATAGTTTTCTCTTCTTATTAGCAAAAAATCAATCGACTAACTCTGGTACTTCGCGACCTTGACTGGTATAGAAGTCCGCCACAAAGGCGTCTAATGTACCCGTCTCAATCGCACCGCGCAAACCTTCCATTAACATTTGATAGTATCTCAAGTTGTGAATGGTGTTTAAACGCGCACCCAGAATCTCATTACAACGATCTAAGTGGTAAAGGTACGCCCGTGAATAATTTTTACAGGTATAACAATCACACTTAGTATCAAGTGGTGACGTGTCATCTCTATGACGCGCATTGCGTATTTTGATCACACCTTCACTCGTAAACAGATGACCGTTGCGGGCATTACGGGTTGGCATCACACAATCAAACATGTCAACACCACGACGTACACCTTCAACTAAATCTTCTGGTTTACCGACCCCCATCAGATAGCGAGGTTTGTCTGCAGGAATTTGCGGGCAAATATGCTCAAGAATGCGATGCATATCCGCTTTAGGCTCTCCTACGGCCAAACCACCGACGGCATAACCGTCGAAACCTATATCGACTAAGCCTTTTAAGCTTTCGTCGCGTAAATCTTCATACACACCGCCCTGAATAATACCGAACAGAGAGTTAGGGTTCTCTAAACGGTCAAATTCATCACGTGAACGTCTTGCCCAACGCAGAGACATCTGCATTGACTTGCGCGCTTCGTCTTCGGTTGCGGGATATGGCGTACATTCGTCAAAAATCATCACCACATCACTGCCCAATGCATCTTGGATTTGCATTGATTTTTCAGGATCTAAGAAGATTTTCTCGCCATTGATTGGCGAACGGAAATGCACACCTTCTTCGGTGATCTTACGGATATCGCCAAGACTGAATACTTGGAAACCACCCGAGTCAGTTAAAATAGGACGCCGCCAGTTCATAAAATCATGCAAGTCACCGTGCTTACGCATGATTTCTTCGCCTGGGCGCAACCATAAATGGAAAGTGTTACCGAGCAGAATGTCTGCGCCTGTAGCACGCACTTCTTCTGGCGTCATACCTTTAACTGTGCCGTAGGTTCCCACTGGCATAAATGCTGGGGTTTCTACAGTGCCACGGTCAAAAATCAACCGACCACGGCGCGCACGGCCGTCGGTAGTATCTAATTCAAATTTCATAATTCACCTCGCCAGATAAACAGTCTGACTACATTTTTAATGGCTAATGCCATTTTGATTAACAATAGAGATGGGGACAGCGTTAAAAGGTTCAACCTTTTGACGAAAAAAAGTTGCCGCCCATACTCACTTTGGGCGGCTATTTTAAAACAAAATCTTGGTCTAGTGGGCTTTTTTCGTCACAAACATGGCATCGCCATAGCTAAAGAAGCGATATTTTTGCGCGATAGCATGTTGATACGCCGCCATAACATGATCAAAACCCGCAAATGCACTGACTAACATGATGAGGGTCGATTCAGGGAGATGGAAGTTCGTCACCATGGCATCGACCACTTGGAATTGATAGCCGGGATAAATAAAGATGTCGGTATCACCGCTAAAGGCTTTGAGTTCACCTTGGCTGGCGCGCGCCGCACTTTCTAAGGAACGTACAGATGTTGTACCAACAGCCACGACACGTTTACCCGCCGCTTTGGTTTGCACGATTAAATCGACCACATCCTGCGGCACGTTGGCCCACTCAGAATGCATCTTGTGCTCAAGAATGGTATCAACACGCACCGGTTGAAACGTTCCCGCGCCCACATGCAAAGTCACAAATGCGATATTCACACCCTTGGCTTTTAATGCATCGAGCATGGCATCGTCAAAATGTAATCCAGCCGTTGGCGCGGCAACGGCGCCTGGGTTTTGGTTATACACAGTTTGATAGCGCTCTTTGTCAGCATCTTCATCGGGTCTGTCGATATAAGGCGGTAGCGGCATGTGCCCTACGGCTTCGAGCACCTCTAGAATGGTCAACTCGGATAACAGCTCAAGTTCAAACAAAGTATCGTGACGGGCGACCATCTTCATTTGATAGCCACCGTCGAGCAGAATGAACGAATCGACTTTTGGGGATTTAGAGCTGCGAACATGGGCGAGGATGCGCTTATCATCGAGCATACGCTCAACTAAAATCTCTAACTTGCCGCCGCTGGCCTTTTGGCCAAACATACGCGCGGGGATCACTCGGGTATTGTTGAACACCATTAAATCGCCGGGATTAATCATCCCCAGCAGATCGGTAAACTGTTTGTCGCCTAACGCGCCAGAATTGCCGTCTAAGGTTAACAGACGTGATGCATTACGCTGCGCCATAGGATAACGAGCGATCAGCTCATCGGGGAGATCGAAAGAAAAGTCTGCAACGCGCATGATAGGCCTCTAGGTAGCTTAGAACGGCGGCTAGTCTATGGTTAGAGGCCAAGAATATCAAGATTACTTATTGCCAGCGTCCACTTCTTGCTCTGGATCCACAGGATTGACGCCATCTTGGGGCTGATTGTCATTGGCATCGAATTTAAGCCGCGAACGGCTGAAATCATCCATGCTAAAGCGGTGTTGTTCAAAGGGGATTTCTACCAGCACTTTTTTGCGCTTCGGCTGCTCGTCTCTACCAAGCATTTTGGTGAACCAGTTCCACATCATCCATGATCCTAAAAAAGGTTATTGATTTTATTTCACTTTCTCTCATATTGATGGCTAGAACAGCGTTAACGCTGACGAGGATTATTCGCGATGAACAAACACCCGCAATCAATAAAAAGTGAAAAAATACTGCATTTTTGGCTTCCGCGCTTTCCTAAGCGCGCTTGTGCATGATACCGTGAACCGACGTGGTTAACCAAGCGCAAAATAATGAACTTTCTTACACACTTACATCTCGCCGACATCAGTAAAACACACCTTGCCGCCAATGTGGCGGGTAACTATATTCAAGCGCCAGTTGCACAAGCTCCAGCTGAGTTACGCCAAGCGTTATGGCTAAACCAAGAGATTAATACCCTCTGCGCCAGCCACGAACTCACGATTGAATTAATGGAAGCTTTCCCTGCGCCCTTAAGAAGCATAGCAGCAGAACTCATGGCTGTAAGTTTCGATCACTATTTAGCTTACTATTGGGAAGAATATCATCACCAACCCTTGGATGAATTCAGCAGCAAGGCCTATGACGCGTTAGATACTTTCGCCGCCCAAGGTATAGATCAGTTCCATCCAGAGGCACTATTAAAACTCTTGCCCACAATGCGCAGCGCTGATTGGCTAGGCAGCTACACCACGGAAAAAGGCTTACAACACGCCTTAGCACAAGTGGCAAAACAGCATCCGCAAGCTGCACTGTTTAAAGATGCCCACAAAGTCGTCAATAAAATGCAGATAGAAATCGAAACCGCGTTCCGCACTTTTTATCCGCAGCTGATGGCTTATACCCGTATTTGGAGCCGTAAGACGCCTGCAGAATATTTGCCCTCCCCCCTCTCGCAATAAGCGAGCATGAGATTATGCTGTGTGCCTGCGTAAATTTTGCTAGTATGGCCGCGCAAAAATGAGGACAAAATGCATATATTTGATTACCAGCCCCCAGCAGTTCCTTGGTTAGACATCCGCTATAAAGATAGAGATCTGATTATCATCAATAAACCTTCGGGCTTATTGTCTAATCCGGGTCGAGCGGCTCACACCTTCGATTGCGCATTAACCCGCTTACAAACCCTTTATCCAGAAACGATTTTAGTGCATCGGCTCGACTGCGCGACCTCGGGTATTATGGTGTTCGCCCGTAATAAAAAAGCCGAGTCACATTTAAAAACGCAGTTTCAAGATAGGCAGAGTAAGAAAGTCTATATTGCCGAAGTGATGGGACATGTGCCGCAGGAACAGGGCATGATTGACCTCGCGATTGCGCCAGACACTGAGCATCCGCCCTATCAAAAGACGCTACAGGCAGGAAAGACTGGCGGTAAAAGCGCACTCACCTACTACCGTGTACTAGAACGCAGAGAAAACAGCACCTTAGTCGAGCTTTCGCCAGAAACAGGCCGCACCCATCAATTGCGTGTGCATATGCTTGCCCTAGGCCATGCGATTTTAGGCGATGAGTTTTACGGTGATGCCGAGGTTATCAAAGCCGCACCGCGTTTATGCTTACATGCACAAAGCTTAAGTCTGACCCATCCCTATTCGGTTAAACCGCTCTTTTTTAGCAGCAAACATCCCTTTAGCGAATAACTCAATCCAATAGCTGCAACCCCATAAAAGCAAAAGGTCGCGACTTAGCACTGAGCTAAAATGCGACCTTAGTTATTTACGGATTCGACTGTAGTCGTTTAAGCGACGCGCATGCCTTGAGCAAAATCGGCATCGGCGGCTAATTTATCCGCTTGGAAATAACAGCCCTGCTCATTACAAAATTGTAATTGCTGTGACTGTGTCACGATAAAGAATTCACCGAAGAAATTACCGCCCACATCTTCCAGCTTATGGCCTTCTGCGATTTGCGACATATAGACTTCATCTAAACTATGGCAGCCATCGCTAAACCAAGTTTCTAAAAAATATTTTTCGTCTTCTTTATAGAGGGTAATTTTATCACCCAATAAAGGACGCCCATCTAACCAACGACCTATAATTTCACGATTTTGCATATCTGTCTCCCGCCAATGAAGGCGACGGCGTTTTTCAATCCCAGACATCCTGATATCCTTATGCAATACCCAATCACCTAAAGTGAATGTCAGTTGTGGTAGTACATTAAGCATAGAACCCATTTAACGCTTTACTCCCCACTACAGCAAATTACTTCAAACCGCCCGTCAAATGTAACTTTATGGTTAATTTAAATTTGCTAAATGTTTAAAATATAAAAGATAAATACCTTTGACTAATTAATCGGCAGTGTAGCTCAATCTACAAATAAAAACGCGATCTTTATCACTATTTACTTATCGCTAAAGTAAAGGCAGCTAAAAGACTTATCTAGCGAGTTGAATGAGCTTTTTACATCTTTTATTGCCAATTTAAATGGGGTTTCTGATATAACCCATAAGTGAATTACCGTATAAATAAGACCAAGTGATATTTCAATATCCCTACAAAACAAAAATAAAGCAGGAAGCGCTATGCATAACATTCATCGTCGTAATTTTCTTAAGGCCGCAGGTGCCGCCACCGCAGGACTCGTTACTGCCAATATTGCTCTCAATGCCTACGCCAGTAGCGTTGCCCCTAAACCGCAAGCCGGTAAATCCGTTATCGGACTCATAGCACCTAAGATGGACGTGGTTCGAGTCGGCTTTATCGGTGTTGGCGAGCGGGGGTTTAGCCATGTCGAGCAATTCTGTCATTTAGAAGGCGTTGAACTCAAAGCCATTTGTGATACCCATCAAGCGGTGCTCGACAGAGCCGTAGATCATATCGTTAAACAGAATCGGCCCAAACCGGCTGTCTATACTGGTAATGATCTGAGCTATCGCGATTTGCTGAGCCGCGATGATATCGATATTGTGATTATTTCGACCCCGTGGGAATGGCACGCGCCTATGGCAATCGAAACCATGGAGAGCGGCAAACATGCCTTTGTTGAGGTGCCAATGGCGCTCACGGTTGAGGAGTGCTGGCAAGTTGTAGATACCGCTGAGCGCACTCAGAAAAACTGCATGATGATGGAGAACGTCAACTACGGCCGCGAAGAACTGATGGTGCTCAACATGGTGCGCCAAGGCGTGTTTGGTGAGCTACTCCACGGCGAAGCTGCTTATATCCATGAGCTACGCTGGCAGATGAAAGAGATCGATCATAAGACAGGCTCATGGCGTACTTACTGGCATACCAAACGTAACGGTAACTTGTACCCTACCCACGGTTTAGGGCCAGTATCCCAGTATATGAACATTAACCGCGGTGACCGATTCGATTATCTTACCTCGATGAGTTCCCCCGCCCTTGGCCGCGCGCTCTATGCTAAACGTGAATTTCCCGCCGATCATGAGCGTAATCAGCTCAAGTACATCAATGGGGATATCAATACCAGCCTGATTAAAACCGTTAAGGGCCGAACCATCATGGTCCAGCATGACACGACGACCCCAAGACCTTACAGTCGCCACAATTTGATCCAAGGGACAAATGGCGTGTTTGCCGGCTTCCCGAATCGGATCGCCGTCGAAAATGGTGGCTTTGGTCAAAGTTACCACGAGTGGGATATGGACATGCAAAAGTGGTACGACAAATACGATCACCCACTGTGGCAACGCATAGGCAAAGAGGCTGAAATTAACGGCGGCCACGGCGGCATGGACTTTGTGATGCTATGGCGCATGATTTATTGCCTACGCAATGGCGAGGCTTTAGATCAGGATGTGTACGATGGCGCGTCTTGGTCGGTGGTGAATATTTTAAGTGAACATTCACTCAATGATCGCAGTAACTCTGTCACCTTCCCTGATTTTACCCGCGGCGCGTGGCAAACCGCCAAGCCATTAGGGATTGTCGGCGCTTAAGCAGCGGCTTTCGCCAAGTTCTCTATTTGGCACCGCAACCATAAGGATAAGTGCCTCGGCCTTATCCTTTTTCTTACTGTTAAATTAAGCCTTGAGATGACCCGCGCCATTAGCAACAAGCCATCTGCCATAGGCACTTAGCGGTAAGAAACTCGCGACAATAAATTCACCATAAGAAACTCACTACAAGCGCTAGTAGTAGCCGATTTCTCTGATTTTCAATGAAAAGTCGCCACTTTGCTGGGCGCCAATCACTAACCCTAAGCTGCACAACTGACTCAATACTATATTCGGACGGGAAATGGGTTTACCCCGACATTGGGGCTTGAAATCACTGAAGGGAATTTCTATCCGCTGCCAATTCAACACTCTGGCACTACTCACACCAAAGGTTTGGTGAGTTGGCGTGGGCATAGGCGCTTGATATACCGTACTTTGCGGTGTGTCGACATCCTTTAAATTCACTTTATAGTCTTTAGTTCGGTCGCCATCGAGTTCGAGGTAAATCCCAGTAAATTCACTGACATCTATGGGGCTAAACTCACAACGCACTGAGGCAAACCCACCGCCATTTGCCAGCGACACATGGCCACTAAACTCACCATAACCTAAAGGTGAAACCGTCATTTTACTGCGGGACAAACCGCCCATCACAGTGTCATTTATTCCATACCAGGGCTTTGCAGCATCTAACACGCTAAAATCAAAAAAGATCATAACGACTCCCATAAAAAAGCAGCCACCTAAGTGACTGCTTCCATAATACTTTTCTATACGAATAACAGCACTCGTTAACTCAGTTTAGCTTTATTCTCAGCGGCTTCACAAGCGGCAGCGGTAAAGATAACGTCAGTTGAGCTGTTCAGTGCAGTTTCGGCTGCATCTTGAACCACACCAATAATAAAGCCAACAGCAACCA
The DNA here is from genome assembly GCF_900456975.1 of Shewanella baltica. Taxonomy (NCBI): domain Bacteria; kingdom Pseudomonadati; phylum Pseudomonadota; class Gammaproteobacteria; order Alteromonadales; family Shewanellaceae; genus Shewanella; species Shewanella baltica. The sequence continues at coordinate 1,331,187 of NZ_UGYM01000002.1, read as the reverse complement.
CTTGCATGGCAACATCGTTAGAAATACCAAACAAGCTACAAGCCAGTGGGATCAATAATAATGAACCACCCGCCACACCCGATGCGCCGCAAGCTGAAACAGCAGCAACAACACTCAGTAACAATGCGGTCAGTAAATCGACTTGAATGCCTAAGGTATGCGCCGCAGCTAAGGTCAATACGGTAATAGTGATCGCCGCGCCGCCCATGTTAATAGTGGCACCTAAGGGAATAGAAACGGAATAGGTGTCTTCATGCAGCTTTAACTTTTCACACAGCGCCATATTGACCGGAATGTTTGCCGCGCTCGAGCGAGTAAAAAACGCCGTCACACCACTTTCACGCAAGCATTGAAATACCAGCGGATACGGATTACGTTTAATCTTCACGTATACAATCAATGGATTAACGACTAAAGCAATAATAGCCATCGCGCCTAATAGCACGGCCAATAACTGGGCATAGCCTGCAATCGCCGCAAAACCTGTTTCGGCAAATGTCGCCGCAACGAGACCAAAAATACCGATAGGCGCTAAACGGATAATAAAACGCACCATCTGTGAAATACCGTGGCTCATATCAGCAAACACTTGCTTAGTCGAATCGGTAGCATGATGTAGGGCTAAACCTAAGCCCACACCCCAAGCGAGAATACCAATATAGTTGCCCGTCATTAACGCATTCACTGGGTTATCAACCAGTTTGAATAACAAGGTATGGATGACTTCACCTATGCCCTGTGGTGGACTGGTGCCTTCCACGCCGGCCACTAAGACTAAATTAGTCGGGAAAATCGAACTCAGGAGCACTGCGGTTAATGCGGCCGCAAAAGTGCCGAATAAGTACAGCACCACAATGGGACGCATATTGGTTTGGGTATTCTTCTTTTGGTTGGCAATCGATGACGCCACTAAGATAAATACTAAGATGGGAGCAATCGCTTTCAATGCCCCAACGAATAAACTGCCTAAGAAGGCGATATCTTTCGCGCTACTCGGTGAAAAACTGGCTAAGACCACACCAGCGATTATCCCCAAAAAGATTTGTATTACGAGACTGCCATTAGCCAACTTAGCTAACAATGATGATTCTTGTTTCATGGTTTAACCTATCGTTATTATATTCGGTTGAGATCCCCAACGCGCACCTTCGGAAATGAGGCCAATAAGGTTTTTATAGGATGTGACTGGACTTGTCTAGTTTTGCGGGGAAATAAGCTAACTAAATTACCCTAGCCCCGCAAAAAGCATACAAAAAACTAACAAGCGCCAGATTAGCGCTTGTCTAAGGCGAGATCGGCGCCCCGTAACATGGCGTCGATTAACTCGTGGGCATCGAACTTAGTCAGTGCTTCATTTGCCCCAACTTGATGGGCCTGACTCACGCTAATTTCGCTGGATAAAGAAGTGTGCAAAATAATGTAGGCCTTGGCAGTCAGTGGATTATCACGCACTTCAAAAGCCAGTTCGTAACCATCCAGTCCCGGCATCTCGATATCACTCACCAGAATATCTATCGGGTGATGTTCCAGTGCCGCTTGCTCCATCATGACTAGCGCTTCTTTACCGTCGGCCGTGACTCGATAAGGAATGTTAATCATATCAAGGGCGTCGGATAACTGCTTACGTGCCACCTTAGAATCATCCACTAAAAGAATATTCATAGGTTTGAGTTTTTCACGTTGTACGTCGGTCAAAATAGCCCGATTCGCCTTTGGATTATCGGGGAAGATTTTCGACAATAACAGTTCAACGTCAAGCAACTGTACCAGTTGGTCCTCAAAACGTGTCACGCCGGTCAAATAGGCATTTTTACCCAAACTAGACGAAGGTGCTTCGATATCACGCCAGTTGCATTCGATAATCTTATCGATACCACGCACTAAGAAACCAATGATCATCCGCTGACAATCCGTGATGATGATGTAGCACTTTTCACGCTCTTCTGGGGCAATCGGCCGATAACCAATCGCCGCCGCCATATCTATGATAGGAATCGTATGACCACGGATAGTTGAAGCACCCAGAATCGTCGGATGAGATTGAGGGATTTTACTGAGACGTGTGTACGGCACCAGCTCACGCACTTTCAACGTGCCTAAGGCAAACACTTGAGTCTGTGATAACCGAAACAGTAGTAATCCCTGTGACTGACTTGCCTTACTTTTCATAATTAGATAGATAACTCACTAAAACCAACCTGCGGATAGCTTAACCTTAACACAGTAAAAATTTGATGACTAAGGTCAAACGAATGAAACTATTATGCCTATTAATGAATAGGTTCGACTCTCTGACGCCTAAAAAAGGCTTAGTCTTGTAATGCGTACAAAACGTCAAAGGCGAATTGATCCCAGCCATCGGCAGTAAAGGCGATATCGCGAATACTGCGAACTTGGCTGACAGCGTGTAATGGCGCAGCACCATTGACCATCAAGTAATAAGCCATGATGAGACTAGTGCGATCCTTACCCGAGCGGCAATGGATCACCACAGGTAAGCCATCGGCTTCACACTGCTGGATAAAGGCTAATGCCTTAGGCAATTGAGCGACACAAATCGCCACATCCCCATCTTGGGGCGGCACATTGCGCGAAAAGGGAATACATTCGTAACGTAAATCGAGCTTTTTAAAGGTGCTAGGCTCACAGCCTTCGCCCCCATTGACCGACAGGATGGCACCAATACCGGCCTCTTTAAGCGCCTGCAAATCCCAAGGATCTTTATTGGGACCACTGCGCCCTGCGACTTTACCTTCAACTAACCAGAATAAGTGTTGCATAAACCTTACCTACGACAAGTGAGATGACAAGGGACGTCAGAGATAAGCTAAGAATAGCTTGTTTCCAACGACTTAAGATTTTTTACCCCAAAATTCAGCATTGGCAGGTGGTAACTGTTTACGTTTTTTTTTACCCGTACCTTCGGGCTTGGCGACAGGTTTAGCTTGTTCTAACAGTTCGGCTGGCATTTCGTCATCGGCTTCAAAACCGACAATTTGCTCACGCACTAACTTAAGCTTGTTCTTTTTCTCTATCACGCCAAAGTGGTGATAATCCTCATGGGAAATCAAGGTCACAGCTAAGCCAGCTTCACCGGCGCGGCCACTACGGCCAATGCGATGCATATAATCCGCAGGGCTTCTTGGTAAATCAAAGTTGATCACCACAGGCAGTTTATCGATATCGATACCACGGGCGGCAATGTCAGTGGCGATTAACACACTGATCTCACCATTTTTAAAACCATCGAGCACCCGCGTACGTGCGCCTTGCGCTTTATCGCCATGGAAGACTTCGGCACTGATCCCACGTTTAGACAACTTTTGCGCTAAATGATTACAGGTATTTTTGGCACTCACAAAAATCAACGCCTGTGACCACTGATGTTCTTTAATCAGATGCGCCAATAATGCGGTTTTCATCGGACGATTAACGGTGATCACCCGCTGATGAATCGTGCTTTCTTGTTCACTTTGAAATTGGTATTCAAGCGGATCATTCAGCAGTTTTGCCGTTAATTCACGGACTTCTTCTGGAAATGTCGCTGAGAATAATAAGGTTTGTTTCTTGGCGGGCAACGCGTCGAGCACTTGGGCTAATTCTTCTGTAAAACCAAGGCTTAACATACGGTCAGCTTCATCGAGCACTAAGGCGCTAACGCGGTTAAGTTTGATGGCATTGCTGGACAACAGATCTAACAAACGACCCGGCGTTGCCACTAATACATCAGCACCAGCGCGTAGGCTCTGCATTTGCGCATTGACTGACACACCGCCAAACGCGGCAACGATTTTTAGCTTGCCATTCAAATGCGAGGCATAGGACAGAAAGCTGTCTGCGACTTGCTGGGCTAATTCACGGGTTGGTACTAAGACCAAACAACGAACATAAGCGCCTGTCTTATCGTCTGTTTTTGCTTCAACAAGTTGCTGCAACAGCGGCACGGCAAAGGCTGCCGTTTTACCCGAGCCCGTATTGGCGCCGGCTAACACATCCCGCCCAGCGAGCACAGCGGGAATCGTCGCCGCCTGTACTGGTGTGGGCGAAACATACGCTAATTCGGTTAGTCGATTTAGCAAAGGTGCAATAATGCCGAGTTGGGCAAAGCTTGCCGCAGAGGAAGAAGCCTGAGTCATAGAAAGTTTAACTGCTCACCAATATCTTAATAGGCGGCTATTCTAGCTTAAATATCGAGGCAGTGCTTGTCAGTTTCCAGCGTTAACAACTGCTGTTTCATCGCAAGCCCGTAGGCGTAACCCGTTAACTTGCCATTTTTGCCTATTACTCTATGGCAAGGCACAATAATCGCGATTGGATTGGCGCCATTGGCCGCGCCCACGGCGCGCACTGCCTTAGGCCGACCGATTTGCTCGGCAATCTGCCCATAACTGCAGCTCTGGCCGTAATCTAAATTGAGCAAGGCTTGCCATACGTCGCGCTGAAATTCAGTGCCCTTGGGCGCGAGTTTTAAATCAAATTCAACCCGCTCACCCGCAAAATAATCCGCAAGCTGCGCCTGAGTTTCGCGAATATGCGCCTTAGCATGATTGAGGGCATCCTCACTCGCCTTGGCAAGCGTAATCTCAGTGCGATCCGAGCCGACAACCGTTAAATGACTCAGTCCATAGGCATTGGCATTTAACTGCAATATTCCAACAGGACTGATAAACGTACCCACGGCGCAGGGCTGATATTCTGCAATGCTTGGTGCTTGGCTCAATTGACGAATCGCATGTTTCATAATCTGTCTCTTTATTTGACCTTAATTTGATTCTTAAATTGGCTCTTAACTTAACGCTAAAATCATCTTTTTAAACTGGCAGTTAAATATGAGGCAGCTTGATGGTTATTGATGCCAGAGCTGAAAGGTTAAGTAACTGCCCCACGGGGCAATTTGTTGACTCAGCTGCTCGCACAATTGGGGATAGCTCACTGCCGCAGCGGCCGTTTCATCCAACCTATTGTTCTTGATATATAAGGCCAATAAATGCTTTTTAACAATCAAATCCGAATGCAAAAACACGTTTGGATCGCCCAAGCCACGAAGCTTGGCATACGCTATCGTCCAAGGACCTATGCCTTTAACGCTGAGCCAATCATCGACACTTGCCTCAGGATGTTCGCAGATAAACGCCGCGAGCGCATTGAGGGCTAATTTACGGGCGCCCGGCATTTTAAGCTCAGTTAAACTCGCCTCACGAATCGCCTCGGGTGTTGGGAATAATCGATACTCGCGGCCATTGAGACTAAAGCGCTCGCCATAGGCTTCAACCAATATATTCAGTAGCTTAGTCGCCTGCACGACCGTCACTTGCTGACCCAAGATCGCGCGGCAAACCGCTTCAAACAAAGATCCTGCGCCAGGAATGCGCAATCCCGAAAACGGCATTAAACCTAAACTCGGCAGCGTACTTAAACCTTGCTCAATCTGCTGCATATCCGCATCGAGATCTAAAATGCGTCGCACCTCAGTGACCAGCAATTGCAGCTCATCGACGGAGGAATCTTCGGTCAAAGCAATCGCAAGTTTGAAGCGATTCAGCTTAGGCTCATGGATAATTTGCACTGTGCCGCGCATCTTGCCGATGGCAAAACAGCGACCATATTCGAGCCCGTTATCGTCAGCTTTGGCTTCTGCTGAAACATTGGTCTCATCTGCAATTTGAACTGCATCACTCGCTTGTGGATGACTGACTTGCGGCGTGAACCACTCCATTCCTGTCACTGCACGTAAGCGATAAAATGCCAGCTGCGATGCCCAATCCAATGGGGGTCGATAGTATTGATATAGGGTTAATCCATAGTGCGGCACAAATTCACCCAAAGTATCAATTTCACCGAATCCTGTTGATGAATCAATATCCTGCTCCTTTGCCGCCTTGGTTAACGCGGTCTTTCTTAATTGCGTTGGCGTCAATTGTAAGGTTTGCTTAAATGCCTCATTGAAACGGCGAATACTGTTGAAACCCGCCGCCAACGCGACTTGGGTGATAGGTAATTGGGTTTGATGTAGCAGTTGTTTTGCAAACAGTAACTGCCGGTATAAGGCATATTGTTTAGGCGAAGTGCCAAAACCTTCGGTAAAGAGCTTATTGAGATAACGACTACTGATCCCTAATCTGTCAGCCAATTGTGTCACAGTCGAGGCTGGCTCTCCCGATGATTTCCCCGCTAATGCACCCGCTTCAATTAAACTAATGGCCCTCGCCAACGTTGTGCCAGTGCCTTTCCACGGATTTGAACCTGGCGCACTGTCGGGCCGACAACGCAAACACGGGCGTAATCCAGCTTGTGCGGCTTTCACGGCCGAATCAAAATAACGCACATTCTGCTCTTTTGGCGCGACGGCAGGACACACGGTACGGCAATAAATGCCCGTCGTTAATACGCCCACAAAAAACTTACCATCAAAACGCGGATCGCGGCTCATCCTCGCCTCACGGCAAATAGACGCAGAAAGTAGCCCAGCACTTGACTCCAGTGAATGCACTGAGTCTATTTCATCACGCTTAATCGCACTCTCAGACGCTATATCTGTACTCATTTTTCACTACGCCCGACAATATTCGCTCACAATTAATTTCTTGTTCATTACTTTACGTAAAACTAGCATGTAGCACTAGCGGAAAACGGAACTCAATCATTTCAATGCTTTTAGGGAATGAAATCCTATATGCTATACGCGACTATTTTTTATCTCACCATAGAGTTAATTCATGTTTAAACGATTTGAATCTTGGGTTGAAGCCCTCCCCGATGATGAACCGACTAAGCCACCCACAGGGGTTTATGCTTTTTGCCGCCACTACACTAAAGGCTACGAACTGCCGCTGATCTTAATGTCAGTGCTAACCGCTTTGTTGGCGATGCTTGAAGTGTCGCTGTTCGGATTTATGGGCCAATTAGTGGATTGGCTTGTGAAAAAAAATCCCGAAACCTTATTTCAAGACGAAGGCATGACCTTAATGCTGATGGGGGGCATGGTGCTGATTGTGATGCCAATCTTGGTATTACTGCATGCGCTTATCATGCATCAAACCTTGCTCGGCAATTATCCTATGTCGATCCGTTGGCTCGCGCACCGCTATTTGCTAAAGCAAAGTGTGTCATTTTATCAAGATGATTTTGCCGGCCGAATCGCCACGAAAGTGATGCAAACGTCCTTAGCCGTGCGCGAAACTGTGATGAAGTTGCTCGATGTATTGGTATACATTTTGGTGTATTTCACTTCTATGTTAGTGATGATCGCCAGCGCCGACCTGCGCTTGGTGATACCTATGCTAGTGTGGCTTGCACTGTATGTTGGGCTGCAATGGTACTTTGTGCCTAAGCTGAAAAGTGTCTCTACCGAGCAAGCCGATGCGCGCTCAACCATGACAGGCCGTATCGTCGACAGCTATACCAACATCACCACAGTGAAGCTATTCGCCCACACGCAAAAAGAAGCCGAATACGCCAAATCCAGTATGCGGATATTTTTAGACACGGTTTATCGCCAGATGCGCTTAGTCACGGGCATCAGCGTCAGCGTGCAAATCATCAACTATATGCTCGCCTTCAGCATTGCCGCGGTAGCGATTGCTCTATGGACTGACAGCGCGATTACTATCGGCGCCATTGCCATTGCGGTCAGTTTAGCACTGCGTTTAAACGGCATGTCACAGTGGATCATGTGGGAAATCAGTTCGTTATTTGAAAATATCGGCACTGTCACCGATGGGATGAACACCTTATCGAAAACAACGATCATCCAAGATGAGCCAGACGCCAAGGCGCTGGTCGTCAACCATGGCAAGATTGATTTCAAGCAAGTGTGTTTCCATTACGGCGAGCAGACTGGGGTGATTGAAGATCTGAATCTGAATATTAAGGCAGGTGAAAAAGTTGGCTTAGTTGGGCGTTCTGGCGCGGGTAAGTCGACCTTAGTGAATCTATTAATGCGATTCTACGATGTCGAAAAAGGTCAGATTAATATTGACGATCAAGACATTAAGACGGTTATGCAGGATTCACTGCGCTCGCAAATCGGCATGGTGACCCAAGATACATCACTGTTGCACCGTACTATCCGCGAGAATATTCTTTACGGCAATCCAACGGCCAGCGAAGAACAGCTCGATAGCGCCATTAAACAAGCTCAAGCCTATGACTTTATTAAGGATCTAAGTGACCCTCACGGTAATCATGGCTTAGATGCCCAAGTGGGTGAACGTGGTGTAAAACTTTCTGGTGGCCAAAGACAGCGGATCGCTATCGCGCGGGTTTTATTAAAAAATGCGCCGATTTTGCTGCTTGATGAAGCCACTTCAGCGCTGGATTCTGAAGTCGAAGCCGCCATTCAAGAAAGTTTATATGAGTTAATGCAAGGTAAAACAGTAATTGCAATCGCTCATCGACTTTCGACCATTGCAGCAATGGACAGGCTAATAGTGTTAGATCAAGGCCGAGTCGTCGAACAAGGCACGCATCAAGAACTCATTGCTGCTGGCGGCATTTATGCCCAGCTATGGGCACACCAAACCGGTGGATTCTTAGGCGTAGACTAAATTAAAAGTTAAATGACGAAAGGCGACACTTAGCAATGAGTGTCGCCTTTTTTATCTCAAATAAGTCTCCGCCTAATTCTGCCCTCTTCCCGCAAGGCTTCACTCTTACACTCGCCCTCATATTCACCGCAACGATACGCTATTCAGCTATTACAATAGCTACCGTAAGAACGGCTCACTTCAAATTGCGATCGTTTAGCGATTGGAAGCATGAGATAAATCGCGATTAACGGTTCAACTTATCAGTATTGAAAGTAGCAGCATTCAAAGTGCCAACACACTGAATAATCCGAAAGGTAAGTTTTAGCTATGGGTTAACGCAAGGTTAAGCAGGAAAACACTTAAATAATTCTTATCACACAATTGGACAGAATGACTTCACCACACTAAGTATGCCTCTCGAAGCATTATTTATCTTAATGTGGATGGTTTGATTGGTGGGTAAATTCGGCTTAGGCAAATAACTCGAGGCGTATGACTCGTAAATGAATCGGGGAGATCTCGATTTAATATTCAAAATTCAGACACAAAAAAACCACCTTTAGGTGGTTTATTGTCTTTAACCAAAGTTTCGATAAACCTTGATTAAAATTGGTATCCCCTAGGGGATTCGAACCCCTGTTACCGCCGTGAAAGGGCGGTGTCCTAGGCCTCTAGACGAAGGGGACCCGGACATATTAATTTGAACGTATTGTTCCCGTTTAACATCTACGGTGTCCTAGGCCTCTCTTCTAAAAAATGAAGGGGATCCGGACTTATGATTTAACTCGTAACCGAGCTTTGTAACACATTCACTTCAGTAGGCTAGGAAGTAAATGCTTTGTTCTTACCAAACAACTCGTTAGTTATTTGCTAGGAACCACTCTCTATAAAAAATAGATGGTATCCCCTAGGGGATTCGAACCCCTGTTACCGCCGTGAAAGGGCGGTGTCCTAGGCCTCTAGACGAAGGGGACCCGGACTTATGATTTAACTCGTAACCGAGCTTTGTAACACATTCACTTCAGTAGGCTAGGAAGTAAATGCTTTGTTCTTACCAAACAACACGTTAGTTATTTGCTAGGAACCAAAATTTGGTATCCCCTAGGGGATTCGAACCCCTGTTACCGCCGTGAAAGGGCGGTGTCCTAGGCCTCTAGACGAAGGGGACCCGGACTTATGATTTAACTCGTAACCGAGCTTTGTAACACATTCACTTCAGTAGGCTAGGAAGTAAATGCTTTGTTCTTACCAAACAACTCGTTAGTCATCTGCTAGGAACCACTCTCTATAAAAAATATATGGTATCCCCTAGGGGATTCGAACCCCTGTTACCGCCGTGAAAGGGCGGTGTCCTAGGCCTCTAGACGAAGGGGACCCGGACTTATGATTTAACTCGTAACCGAGCTTTGTAACACATTCACTTCAGTAGGCTAGGAAGTAAATGCTTTGTTCTTACCAAACAACACGTTAGTTATTTGCTAGGAACCAAAATTTGGTATCCCCTAGGGGATTCGAACCCCTGTTACCGCCGTGAAAGGGCGGTGTCCTAGGCCTCTAGACGAAGGGGACCCCGGACATATTAATTTGAACTTATTGTTCCCGTTTAACATCTACGGTGTCCTAGGCACTCTCTTCTAAAGAACTAAGGTAACCTCAGACATATTAATTCGAACTCACGTTCCTGCTTAACATCTGCAGTAAGTTTGGTGGAGCTACACGGGATCGAACCGTGGACCTCTTGCATGCCATGCAAGCGCTCTCCCAGCTGAGCTATAGCCCCAAATTTTTGTCGACACTGCTAACTTTAATAGTATGCGTATCAGCAGAAATTTAGATTTTGTTCATATCAAACAACTCGTTAGTTATTCGACAGGAACCAATACTTGGTATCCCCTAGGGGATTCGAACCCCTGTTACCGCCGTGAAAGGGCGGTGTCCTAGGCCTCTAGACGAAGGGGACCCGGACTTATGATTTAACTCGTAACCGAGCTTTGTAACACATTCACTTCAGTAGGCTAGGAAGTAAATGCTTTGTTCTTACCAAACAACTCGTTAGTTATTTGCTAGGAACCACTCTCTATAAAAAATAGATGGTATCCCCTAGGGGATTCGAACCCCTGTTACCGCCGTGAAAGGGCGGTGTCCTAGGCCTCTAGACGAAGGGGACCCCGGACATATTAATTTGAACTGATTGTTCCCGTTTAACATCTACGGTGTCCTAGGCACTCTCTTCTAAAGAACTAAGGTAACCTCAGACATATTAATTCGAACTCACGTTCCTGCTTAACATCTGCAGTAAGTTTGGTGGAGCTACACGGGATCGAACCGTGGACCTCTTGCATGCCATGCAAGCGCTCTCCCAGCTGAGCTATAGCCCCAAACTTATTAAACTACATTTAAGTGCACTACAAGCATTTGCTCGTCTGTGTCTCAACTGCGTGGCGCATTCTATGCAGCGCACCTAAAAGTGTCAACTCGTTTTTTAGGAATTTATTCTATCTGCTACAAATTCAATCGCTTTGGATATTCTTTGCTCAGAACGGCTTCTTCCGATTAAAAATAATGTGATATCAAGGCCTGGTGACTGCCCTGCCCCTGTTACAGCGACACGTAAAGGCATACCAACCTTGCCCATACCCACATCTAATTCTGTTGCAGTGTCTTCAATCGCCTGATGGATAGCTTCTACAGTCCACTCAGTTAATGCGGCTAATTTTTGTTGAACCAGTTGCAATGGCTCTAACGCAACACCACGTAAATGCTTTTTCGCTTGGGCCTCATCAAACTCTGCAAAGTCTTCATAGAAATAGCGGCTAGAAGCCGCTAACTCTTTTAGTGTCTTAGCGCGTTCAGCTAATGCCGTAACCACTTCCGCTAATGCTGGGCCGTTTGACAAATCAATTTTTTGATCGTCCATGTGCCATTGTAAGTGTGTCGCTACATATTCTGGGGCAAGACTCTTTATATAGTGTTGGTTCAACCACACCAGTTTATCGGTATTAAAGGCAGAAGCGGCTTTATTGATATCACCGAGCTTAAAGTATTGCTTCATTTCTTCTAAGGAGAAGATCTCTTGGTCGCCATGTGACCAACCTAAACGCACTAAGTAGTTCAACAGTGCTTCTGGCAAATAGCCATCGTCACGGTACTGCATTACGCTCACTGCGCCATGACGCTTAGATAATTTCGCGCCATCATCACCGAGAATCATAGAGACGTGAGCATATTCTGGGATCGGCGCCCCTAATGCTTTAAGGATATTGATTTGACGCGGCGTATTGTTGATATGATCTTCACCACGAACCACACAGGTAATTCCCATATCCCAATCGTCAACGACCACACAGAAGTTATAGGTTGGCACACCATCGGTACGGGCGATGATCAAGTCATCTAATGCATCGTTTGAAAATTCGATACGGCCACGAACATGGTCATCAAATACCACTGAACCGCCGATAGGATTTTTGAAACGCACGACAAATGGCTCATCAGTATCACGAGCGGGTAAGTCACGGCAGCAACCATCGTACTTTTGTGCTTCACCGTTGGCGGCTTGTGCTTCTCTTAACGCATCAATGCGCTCACGTGAGCAATAGCATTTGTATGCAGTGCCCTTTGCTAACATTTGGGCAATGATTTCGTTATAACGATCAAAACGCTTAGTTTGGTAATACGGGCCCTCGTCCCATGTCAAACCTAACCAGTTCATACCTTCTAAAATCGCATCGCAGGCGGCTTGAGTCGAACGCTCAATATCAGTGTCTTCAATACGTAATACAAACTCACCGTTATTGGCACGAGCTTGTAACCAAGAATAAAGTGCAGTACGGGCACCACCAACATGTAAGAAACCAGTAGGACTAGGGGCAAAACGCGTCTTAGTTGTCATAATGGGACACTAACCTATATAAAGTCGTCTAGATAAAGACAATCACGATAAAAAAGTGGGCTTATTCTAACAGTCAAAGCAGGCGCTGCAAATGGGACAAGCTCTGCAGTATCACTTATCTAGTAAAATCGTGACGCTAAATCCCCTCCTTATATAGAGAAGCCTATATAAAGGTGCGCATATAAAGTGATGCCACAGCTATCACCCGCAAACCTGTGCCCCATTTATCTGACTTAAGACTCATGGATTGATTTTCGCTACGCTTAGATCCCTGCCCTACTTTTGCCCCTATCATGCTTTCAGCTATAAATAGTGTGTCTTTGGCGCAACGCCTATACACCGCTATCCACTCAATCTCTAACATCTAATCATTGTGAGTCACTCACACCCTGTCATTTTATCGTCCGAAATACTCACGAATGACATGAGTCTAGCTATCGCGGCATCCCAAACACCCAAATTGCACGCCATTGACAGGCGAATAAACTAACACTTTGATCGGCGGCGTGATTAGCATTAAGCCAATGCGAACAAAAATAGCGCGACCAATGCTTTTTTCACTAAAAAGCGTTGACACTAGATCGAACCTCCCTATAATACGGCTCCACACAGCGAGGTCGATTAGCTCAGCTGGGAGAGCACCTCCCTTACAAGGAGGGGGTCACTGGTTCGAGCCCAGTATCGACCACCATTGTTTTTATAGATATATTGTTTTTATACATAATTTGTAAAGAAAATGGCTGTACAAAATAGTTATATCCCAGGTCGCTTAGCTCAGCTGGGAGAGCACCTCCCTTACAAGGAGGGGGTCACTGGTTCGAGCCCAGTAGCGACCACCATATAACTTAATGTGCCTCATTGTGTGAAAGTCATTCCCAGGTCGCTTAGCTCAGCTGGGAGAGCACCTCCCTTACAAGGAGGGGGTCACTGGTTCGAGCCCAGTAGCGACCACCATTCTTCAGTGAATAATGACTTAAAAATTGTGTAATATCAGAATGCCCAGGTCGCTTAGCTCAGCTGGGAGAGCACCTCCCTTACAAGGAGGGGGTCACTGGTTCGAGCCCAGTAGCGACCACCATATTCTGCAATACACAAGATATATCCCAGGTCGCTTAGCTCAGCTGGGAGAGCACCTCCCTTACAAGGAGGGGGTCACTGGTTCGAGCCCAGTAGCGACCACCATATTCTGTAATACATAAGTAATATCCCAGGTCGCTTAGCTCAGCTGGGAGAGCACCTCCCTTACAAGGAGGGGGTCACTGGTTCGAGCCCAGTAGCGACCACCATATTCTGCAATACACAAGTTACATCCCAGGTCGCTTAGCTCAGCTGGGAGAGCACCTCCCTTACAAGGAGGGGGTCACTGGTTCGAGCCCAGTAGCGACCACCATATTTATCCCCCCAATAAACTTTACCAACACGCTGACTCAACTATGCTTGATCTCAATCAGCGAGTGCTAAATTTTACTATTTCGCCTTTTATAATCCGTAAAATACCAAGCTCTATCGACACTCAGCGTGATTTCATTCTGCTTTTAGCATTGTTTGGAGATCAACATTATGGCCAGCGTCAGTCAATCCGCTTCTCTTGCCAATATTGCCGCTTATTTAAAGCATACCCACGCTTGCGATGAGCAAACGGCACTCAAGGAAGCACGGGAAGTCATGCATAATCTCGTCAGTATGCGCCAAAAGGGCTTTATTACCGGTTGGTACTTTGACGAACAAGGCCACTTAGAGTTGTTGCCTAGCGATGCGATCCTAAAACGTATCCTTTTAGATGATGATTAACTGCGCCAACTGACTCCTTGTCTTGATTGACGACAAACACCATCGACTTGACCACAATTAACCACACAATCAGCCTACACTGCTTATCCCAAAATAATCCATCACGCATGTTTCAGCGTAGCGCATACTTTTGCGGCATTTTTTGATCTCAAAATAACTAAGTTTGTTTAATAAACCTGCACCGCCAAGGGCTATCTATTTGAGGCAGATCCGCGCCATGGGTGGGTTCCCACCCAAATACAAAATCACTGTGAGCGAGATCTCACCCACAAAACTAAAAGTGTGACAAACATCAAATGAACTACACTTTAGTAACCAAACACTTACAGAAGTCAGTGTAAGTTGGCGTGGTATTTGCCTTTAGTAAGACAGACCTCAGGGAAATCAAGGCTGTATTCCTACTCAAACTTGGTAACAAACTAACCAAGACTGAGGACAAATCCTAACAACAGAAAAAGGAACTCAAGATGACATTGAATCAACAAACTGGATTGACCCGTCCACTCAAAACCTTAGTCAAAATGCTCGCCGTTGCCTCCGTGTTCGCAACCAGCTTTAACGTATTTGCAGAACCTATTGAAATTAAGTTTTCGCACGTTGTGGCAGAAAATACGCCCAAAGGCCAAATGGCACTTAAGTTTAAAGAACTCGTTGAACAACGTTTACCGGGTGAATACAAGGTCAGTGTATTTCCTAACTCACAGTTATTTGGGGATAACAACGAGTTAGCGGCACTACTGTTAAACGACGTGCAATTTGTTGCGCCGTCACTCTCAAAATTTGAACGTTACACTAAACGCCTACAAGTATTCGATTTACCTTTCCTCTTCAATGATATGGATGCGGTAAACCGTTTCCAACAAGGTGAAGCAGGTCAAACACTGCTGAACTCTATGACCCGTAAAGGGATTGTCGGTCTAGGCTATTTACACAATGGTCTGAAACAGTTCTCGGCTAACACGCCACTTAAAAATCCTGCTGATGCAAAGGGCTTGAAGTTCCGCGTAATGGCGTCTGATGTTTTGGCGGCTCAGTTTGATGCTGTCGGCGCTATTCCAGTGAAAAAACCTTTCTCTGAAGTATTTACCCTGCTGCAAACCCGCGCTATCGATGGTCAAGAAAACACATGGTCAAATACTTACTCACAAAAGTTCTATGAAGTGCAAAGCCAAATCACTGAAAGTAACCACGGTGTGCTCGACTATATGGTCGTGACCTCTGACACTTTCTGGAAAGGCTTACCCGCTGACAAACGTAAGATCATCAAAGAAGCTTTAGATGAATCTATCGCATTAGGTAACAAAATTGCCGCTGAGAAAGATAACCAAGACAAACAGTTAATCCTAGATTCTAAACGTTCACAGTTAGTGACTTTAACGCCTGCTGAACGTCAAAAATGGGTCGATGTGATGAAACCAGTTTGGGCTAAGTTTGAAGAGCAAATCGGTAAAGATGTGATTGATGCTGCTGTAGCTGCAAATAAATAATAATGATGATAGCCGCTTAATCTCAACCGAGGTTAAGTGGCCATTTCAGCGAGGGGATTATGGCTGTGATATCGCGAATATTTGGTTATTTTGAAGAAGGTGTGCTCAATTTATTGATCACTCTGATGACGTTGTTAGTGTTTTCAGAAGTCGTCGCACGCTTCTTCTTCAATACGGGTTTTCTGTGGATCCAAGAACTCACACTGACCTTTTGCGGTTGGTTTGTGTTGTTTGGTATGTCTTATGGGGTAAAAGTTGGCGCGCACATTGGTGTCGATGCCTTCGTTAAAAACTTAGCGCCTCGGGCCAAAAAGATAACGTCCCTCGTTACCGCCTTTGTCTGTATCGTCTATTGCGGACTGTTTTTAAAGGGCAGTTGGGATTACTTAAGCCAGATGTATCAAATTGGTGTGCCTATGGAGGATATTAATTTCCCCCAATTTTTCTTAAAAAGCCTCGATCCAGACTTTGCTTGGAACACCTTACGGATTGATGTTGAAGATGGCGCGGTACCGATTTGGTTATCCCAGAGCATCTTGATCATTGGTTTTTCGATGTTAACTTGGCGATTCGCCGAACTCTTTATTGCCATCCTACGTGACCAAGTCACTGGCTTCCAATTTGCCGATGAAGCGAAAGAAAGTATGCATTTAATCGATGAAAGCGTTAAAAACGCCAATGAAGAACCCGTCTCTGACGAAAAGGAGACTAAATAATGGCGATTGCAACCCTATTTACCGCTCTATTAGTGTGTATGTTTCTCGGTATGCCTATCGCTATCGCGTTAGGTTTTTCCAGCATGCTCACCATTTTGTTTTTCTCGAATGACTCCTTAGCCTCAGTGGCACTCAAACTGTATGAGTCTTCATCGGAGCATTACACTCTACTCGCTATCCCCTTCTTTATTCTGTCATCCGCCTTCCTCTCAACCGGTGGCGTCGCGAGACGGATTATCGATTTTGCCATGGACAGTATTGGACATGTCCGTGGTGGATTAGCGATGGCATCTGTTATGGCCTGTATGCTGTTTGCGGCGGTTTCAGGCTCATCACCCGCAACCGTAGCGGCAATTGGTTCAATCGTGATTGTGGGCATGGTTAAAGCGGGTTATCCCGAGAAGTTTGCGGCGGGGGTTATCACCACCTCAGGCACACTTGGTATTTTGATCCCACCGTCCATTGTGATGTTGGTGTATGCGGCAGCGACCGAAGTGTCCGCAGCAAGAATGTTTATGGCAGGTTTAATCCCAGGCTTAATGATGGGATTAATCCTGATGATCGTTATCTACATTGTCGCCCGCTTTAAGAACCTGCCTTCGCGTCCTTTCCCAGGCTTTAAACAACTGGGGATTTCAAGCGCCAAAGCTTTGGGTGGATTAGCACTCATCCTTATCGTACTCGGCTCTATCTATGGCGGCGTTGCGAGCCCGACTGAAGCTTCGGCTGTGGCTTGTATGTATGCGTACTTTATTGCGGTATTTGGTTACCGTGACATTGGGCCATTAAAAGAGGTGGCTTGGCGCAATCAAGGTGAAAGCTTACCTAAAGCCGCTGCACGTAACTTAGGTCACATGTTCCTAGGGCTAATTAAAACGCCTATCGACAAAGACATACGTAACGTAGTGCGTGATGGTGCTAAGGTCAGTATCATGCTGCTGTTTATCATAGCTAACGCTATGTTGTTCGCGCATGTATTAACCACTGAGCGTATTCCACATATTATCGCTGAGCATATCGTTAACATGGGCTTACCCGCTTGGGGCTTCCTGATCATCGTTAACTTACTGCTGCTTGCTGCCGGTAACTTTATGGAGCCGTCGGCAATTGTACTGATTATGGCGCCGATCCTCTTCCCTATCGCGACTCACTTAGGCATAGATCCTATACACTTAGGTATCATCATGGTGGTGAACATGGAGATAGGTATGCTCACGCCGCCGGTGGGGCTCAACCTCTTTGTTACCGCGGGGATCACGGGTAAGAGTATTGGCTGGGTCATTCAATCGGTTCTGCCTTGGTTACTGCTGATGTTAGCCTTCTTAACCTTGATCACTTACGTGCCACAGATTTCGCTCTTCTTACCTGAATGGTTGGATTCGATGCGTGGTTATTAATCTGCAATTCAAGGTTGTGAGATTACCCCTTGATTACAGTTAGTTTTTAAGCGAGCCTAGTCAGGCTCGCTTTGTTTTATGATGCACAATCTCAGTGATTGATACCGTCGCTTTATCAGGATAGCCACCATGTTGCCCATGACGCCTAAGGCCAAGAAACGCCTCTTTCTCACTGTAGTGTTACTTGCAGGCCTATTTGCAACGCTTAAACTGACCTATTGGGTGCATTTGCATCAAGGTAAAATCGAGATCCAAACCCAATCGGAGAAACAACTGAAGGAGTTAGTCAGCTTTCTCGATGGTGCATTATCGCGCTACGAAAGCATTCCCCACGTGCTCTCGACGAACCCTATGCTCGCCAATGTACTGAACGACCAACAAAACCCCGATAAAGTCCAAGAACTTAATTTATATCTCGAAGAAATCCAGCATGTCACTGAGGCGTCCGATATTTATCTGATTGATGCCTTAGGCATCGCGATTGCCGCCAGTAACTGGCAACAAAGTTTCTCCTTTATTGGCAAGGATTATTCCTTTAGACCCTATTACACCGATGCTATTTCGGGCAATTTAGGCCGTTATTATGCCGTGGGTACCAGCTCAGATAAGCGTGGGTTTTACTTTTCTTACCCTATTTATCAGCAAGGCGGCAAAGGCATACTCGGCGCTATCATAGTCAAAGTGGACATTAGCGGTATCGAGCAGCAAAGCACGAGCATTGCCATTGCGGGTCAATACCAATTCCTTATCAGCGACCCTGAAGACATTGTTTTTATCTCCAGCGTCGATGAGTGGCGCTTAAAGTCACTCACTCCACTTACCCAAGCCAAACAATATGCGCTTAATGCATCAAAGCGTTACGCGGAACGCCCCATAGGTGAACTGTTGATGAAACCTCCCTATGAGAGTGGCAGCCAAGCCATGCTCTACCAATTGCAAACGGGCAGAGATCATGAGCAATACATGGATAATCACCAGTTAATGGCCAAAGCTGGCTGGCGGGTGCACATCTTAGCGCCCATCAAACCCTTGCTGTCGTCTTTACCTGCATTGATGTTACTGTCAGCCAGCATTTATCTGTTGCTGGCGCTCAGCATCTTGTTTAGCGCCGAGCGGCGCCGCAACCTACAGCGTATGCAGCTGGCACAAAACCTGTTAGAGCAGCGAGTCGAAGAACGGACTCAGGACTTGCAGCAGGCGAACCATCAGCTTAAAGATACTCAGGATGAACTCATTCAAGCGGCAAAACTGACTGTGATCGGCAGTTTATCCGCCAGCATTAACCATGAGCTTAATCAGCCGCTTGCAGCACTGCGCAGCTACGCCCAAAATACTCAAACCTTTCTAGCCCGTAATATGCAAGATAAGGCACTGGATAATATCAAGATTATTATTGAACTGACCGATAGATTGGCCGATATTGTCGGCCAATTTAAAAGCTTCACTCGCAAGAGCCAAGGCACGGATAGCGCTACCGATATTGGCCGCTGTATCAAACAAGCGCTGACCATAGTTCAGCCCGCAATAGACAAGCAAGGCGTTGAACTCGATGTGCAGTTACCCAATGGCAACTATCAGGTTTGGGGCGATAAAGTCCGATTACAGCAAGTGTTTGTCAATATCATGAGCAACGCCATTGTCGCTATGCAACAATCGGTTAAACGCAGCTTGGTCATCCGCGTGACCAGTGAAGATAAGTTCTGCATCAGCATCCAAGATTCAGGCCCAGGCGTGCGTGAAAGCCAAATGGAAAAAATCTTCGAACCTTACTTTACCACCAACGAGCGCCACGGACTGGGGCTGGGCTTATCGATTTCACAGCGTATTATCGAATCCATGCAAGGCCAAATTAACGTTGCCAATGCCGAAGAGGGTGGCGCCATTTTCCAGATTATTTTACCTATTTATTTGCTTGAGGAACGTTAGTCTCATGAGTGTGCCCAATTCAATCCAAGATTATTCTGTTCTCATCATCGACGATGAGCCGCACATAGGCACAGTTCTCGTTCAGCTATTTGAACTTGAGGGCATTAAGGCGCTCGCCACCACAGAGCCTAAAGGGATTGCTAAACTCCTACATAAAGATTGGGCGGGAATGGTGATATCGGATGTCAACATGCCGCAATTAGATGGCATCAGCTTAATGCAACAAATCCGCCTGCAGGACCCCGACCTCCCCGTTGTGCTACTGACCGGGTTTGGGGATATCGCCATGGCAGTCAATGCCTTAAAGCAAGGTGCCTACGACTTTCTCGAAAAGCCCTTCAATAACGAACATATACTCGATGTGGTGAAGCGCGCTTTAGATAAACGCAGCCTGACCCTAGAGAACCGTAAGCTTAAAAAGGATCTCGAAAGTCAGAGCGTACCAGGCCCTCGCATTTTGGGTAACAGCGTCGGCATCAACCGTATGCGCCACATCATAGATCAAGTGATAGATACCCCAGCTGATGTGTTAATCGAGGGTGAAACAGGCACAGGTAAAGAGCTCGTCGCCCGCTATTTACACGATCACAGCAGCCGCAGCCAAGCCAACTTTGTCGCCATCAACTGTGGCGCGATCCCCGAAAACTTAATTGAAAGTGAGCTCTTTGGCGCCGAAGCAGGTGCCTTTACCGGTGTCGATAAGATGCGCATTGGTAAATTTGAATACGCCAACGGCGGCACATTATTTTTAGATGAAATTGAAAGTACGCCACTGTCGCTGCAAGTAAAGCTGCTGCGGGTACTTGAAGATCGTAAAGTTGAACGCTTAGGATCAAACAAAAGCATCAGCCTTGATATACGGGTAATTGCCGCCACTAAGGTGGATTTAAAAAGCCTGTGTGACACGGGGGAATTTCGCCAAGACTTGTTGTATCGCTTAAATCTGGTGACTGTGCCTATCCCTCCCCTGCGGGATCGCCGTGAAGATATTCCTTTGCTGTTCCTGCACTTTGCCCGGGTTGCATCGGCACGCTATCACAAAGCGCTTATCGCCTTAAATGCCGAGCAAAACGCCATACTCACTTCCCACGACTGGCCGGGCAACGTGCGTGAGTTACGTAATCTCGCCGAACGCTTTGTACTGCTGGGCGGAGAAGCCGCCTTTGCTGGCACTTTGGGCAACACCCCAAGCCTGCACTCGAGTATGTCCTTACTGCAACGAGTCGAGTTTTTTGAAAGGGTATTGATTGAAGAAGCGCTTAGCCACAATAAGGGCAGCATTAAGCAAACAATGGAGCAGTTGGAACTGCCCCGTAAAACCCTCTACGACAAAATGCGTAAATATGATTTAGACCGCAAGCAGTACATTAACTCCGATGACTAGCTCATTTCGATGACAAAAAAGTGCGACCCCAGCTTGAGCTGGGTTCGCTATCACAGCATAAAAATGAGTCTGAATCATCTATTACGCCGATGTTTTATTACTTGAATGTATAAAATAAAGTGCGATCGCCAAACAGATTACGGCTGCGATTCGACTTGTAGAAAAGTGAATCGTTTCATTGCCAAACCAGCCAAAATTATCAATCAACATACTCATTAGTAGCTGTCCAAAAATAACAGCCACGGTTGCGACAGCTGTACCTATCCGCTGAACGGCTAACACCATGATGACGATATAAGGCACGCCACACATTGCACCTAATAACTGCCATTTAGGCACATCCAACAATGTCACAGCTTGAGGTGGTTCAAAATAAAAAATTAACAATCCAGTGATCAAAGCTCCAGTCGAAAAAGTTAAAAATGCACTGCGAAACACCCCCACTTTACTCCCCAGTTGTCCATTTATCGCCGCTTGCATGCTCAAGGTAGCACCGCCAATCACAGCCAACATAATCATAATCAATGTCATAACTCGCCCTTAACTTTGCGCCATCAGCACTAATGCTGCAACGATAAATAGCAGTGCCACAATACGTTTGGTATCAATTCGTCTATGTGCTGTACCAAATAAACCGTAGTGGTCAATCAGCAAACTCTTCGCAACTTGGCCCGCTAAAATACCGATCATTGTCATAGCAATCCCAATTGCTGGTGTCGCGATAGTCAGTATCACCACATAAATAGGGCCCAGCACGCCGCCCGTTAATGTCCAAGAGGGTTGCGCGAAAAATGAGGGACTATTTCGAGGACTGAAAAACAGCATCAAGATAAAGGTGAGTGCTGCACCGACACCGAAAATGCTAAAGGTTGCCCATAACTCCCCGACTTCAGCACCTAAAGGTCCTAGGAGGCCCGCTTCAACGGATAATCCCGCCCCTCCTAGCACAACAAAAAATATCATTAAAAACTGCATACATAAGCTCCTGTGATTAAGGCCAGCAAGAGTACCCTAGTCGATAAAACCAATAAATGAGACAATACAGGAAACACCTGTGCAGAATTTGCAAAAATGAATGATATAAACTCAATCAATATGCGAGCGTTAAAGTTTTTTATCGGCGTTTATGACAGCAAAAGCTATTCTGTTGTGGCTCGAAAGGAAGGGGTCTCTCCCTCGATGATTTCTAGAGTCATCAGCCAACTAGAAGATTCTCTGGGACAGCAGCTGTTTTATCGAAATACCAGAGCAATCATACCCACGGAATCGGGCAGGATTTTCATTGAATATGCGCGTTCCATGGCAGAGCAACTGAATGAAGTCCGCAATGAATTATTAGATAGGACGATAGAACCTAAGGGATTGATCAGAATTAATGCCCCGGTTTTTTTCGGGCAGCGACATATTGCGCCTTGGTTAGCGGGGTTTTTAAGGCGATATCCGCAGGTACAAGTGGAACTCACACAAACAGACGATTATATCGATCCGCATGTTAGTGCCGCCGATATTATCTTTCGTATTGGCACTTTGGTTGATTCATCACTCCACTCAAGAATACTGGGAAGCCAAACCTATCATCTTGCGGCATCCAAAGCGTATATCGCACTGCATGGCATGCCCACTGAACCCGCCGATCTCAAAAACCATCAATGCCTAGTCTATAGCGGATCTTCGGGTCAAAATCGCTGGTTTTTTAACAAGAACAAGACGACATGGCTGCATCAGCCTATCACCCCAATCCTCACCTCAAATAATGCGGAAACATTACTCATAGCCGCATTAAATGATATGGGAATCGTCCTCTTTCCAGACTGGTTAATCGGTGACTCTCTTAAAAATGGACAACTTATTTCATTGCTCACGGACTGCGAATCAGCGATAAAAATTGATCAGCATTATATTACTGCGATTTACCCAAACTCCCGTACTCCCTCATTGAATGTCCGCGCCGTAATTGACTACTTTCTTGAGGTGTATGGCAATCCGCCCTATTGGAAATATCAAGGTTAATAAATCGCTACACTTAAACCGCAACAGATGCATTAAATCAGGGCACTTAATGAGGGAGCTTAAATATCGACCATAAGACTCAAGGCATGAAACTCAGCTTCCAATTTAGGTTAACCAGTAAGGTTTGCTGGTTTGAGTCAACTTATCAAACGACCCACACCAAAAATAAAGGCCAACAGTTGATGTTGGCCTTTATTCATTTGATTTAATCAATTGATATAATAGCTTAGCGATTTTTTTACTTTTATTGCTTTAACAACAATAGCCCTGTCAAAGCCTATGCAAGCGCACGAACGTCATTGGTTTGATGGTAATGTAAACGAGTGATGGCCAAGGCAATCAAAGCCAGTAAGGTTAACGACCCCATAACCACACCGCGCCACTGCGCCTCATGCCAAAACATCATTAAATAAGGGCCGCCTATCGCCGCGCCTAAGTAGTAACAGCATAAATACAGTGATGTCGCCTTAGCCCGATCGCGACTGGCGCGCATCGCGACAAAGGAATTACAGCAACTGTGGGTGAGGAAGAAACCACAGGCCGTCATCAAAAAACCTAAGCTAATGGTTAAAGTGGTATCAAACAGGGTCAGTAAACTACCCAGCAACATCACGCACCAAGACCACTGATATAACTTATGTTGGCCAAATTTAGCGAGCCATTTCGCGGTGAAATACGACGCAATAGTGCCGCTGGAATAACACAGGAAAATCAAGGTTGCTTGAAAGCGACTCCATTCATAGGGCGCCGCCATCAAATGCAGCTGAATAAAGCTAAATTGATTCACCATCATCATAAAGGTCAGGCCACCGATCGCGTAGACCAAGCGCATTTGCGCATCGGTCAAATGGTGGCTAAAGCCATGAAGATCTTGGGCTAAACGGGCGCGTTTTGATAAAGAAGGCTCGGTTTTGCTCTTTGACATGGCCTGCGCATCGGCAAGTGAAGGAAGCAAATAGTTCACTAAAGCCACGCCCGCTAAGGTGACTAAAAACAACAGCCACATGGATTCTTGCCAAGATAAAAACTGCGACATAACGCCGCCGAGTAAACGGCCAACAATGCCACCAATGCTATTCGCCATAATGTAAATGCCCGCGGCTTTGAGCATAGTGCTCGGTGACAACTGCTCTTTAAAGTACGCCATCGCAATTGCTGGCACGGCAGCGAGTAACGCACCTTGCAGCAATCGCACTAGCACTAGCCCGTTAAAGTCCGGTGCCCAAATTAACAGTAAGTTAGATAGCGCCAACAACCACAGGCTGACAATAATCGGTGTGTGTCGACCGATACGGTCTGACAGTACCGCATACAAGAGCAATGAAAAGGCCAAGGAAAAACTGGTTACCGATAGGATTAACGTCGCTTTAGACCCTGATACCGCAAAATGCTCCGCAATTAGCGGCAGCATGCCTTGCATCAGATACAAGTTGATATACACCACCACAGAGGCAACACATAGCGCCCACATCAGTCGGGTATCACGCTGTTTATGATCAATCATAGTATCTAACACGGCTTGCACAGGAGCCTCGACAAAGCATCACTCATAGGATAGACAAAGGTTATCACTGGGCATAACATAACAATAATAGATAATATCTATCGCTATCATTGATTTTTGTTATAGCCACAAAGCACCGACCTTGCCACTATTCAACAGTATGGGCCCGATTGATGGATATCCGCCAACTCAAACATTTAGATGCCCTTGCCAGTACTGGCAGCTTTACCGCCGCAGCCAAGAAACTGAATATGGCTCAACCGGCGTTAAGCCAAAGTATCAAGCGCTTAGAAGTCGCACTCGGCGTGACTTTAGTCAATCGTACGAGCAACAAGAATGACAAGCTGCTCGCACTCACGGCCGAAGGTTTAGTCTTGCATCAACATGCCACTTTGATCCTGAAACAGATTAAGCAGGCCGAAGCGCAAATCCGTGCCATGGCCAATCTCACCTCGGGGGAAGTCCGCATTGCCGTGCCGGGCATGCTGGGGTCTTTCTACCTGCCCTCGCGCTTAATGGCTTTTCGGCATAAATACCCCGAGTTGAAACTGTCACTGTTTGAAGGCGGGACGCGCGACGCGTTGCGTATGTTGCAACAGGAAGAAGTGGATATTGCGATCATTACCGCCCAAGACCTACAACCCGAATTTGATAGTCAGCTGTTGATCCGTGAGCAAATGGTGATCGCTATGGGAGCCGAACATCCTTTAGCGGAACATAGCGCCGTCAGTCTCAATGATTTTTTCGACCATGAATTAGTGATGTTCAAGACAGGTTATTTCCACCGCGAGTGGATCTTATCGCAAGCCAAGGATCTGGGGAAAAAGCCCAATGTCGCCTTCGAGACTAATCTGATCAACCTTATCAAACAGATTGTTTCCCAAGGATTTGGGATAACCAGCGTGCTCGAAATGGCAATAAGTTCAAAAGATGACATTTTAGCTAAGCCCTTCGATCCACCAGTATTTTTGAATCTGCACATCGCATGGAAAAAACAACGCCCGGTGAGTCAAGCAGACCGCGCCTTTGTCGATTTTTTAATGTCAAATCGCTGACCTAAACCGATTAAAACAAAAAGGGCTGATATCAATATCAGCCCTTCTCTATTTACTATTAAATTACTGTTAAACCTTTCGATTTAACACTGAGCGATTAGCCTTGTTTACGACGACCAAAGGCAAATGGTAGCAATAACAAGCTTAACCAACCTAATGAACCACCATCATCTTTCTTAGCTGGTGTTTCAGTCACAGACACAGACACGACACTTGAATCTTTATTGCCATGGTTGTCCGCTACAGTCAGTTGGAATGACACTGTTTGAGCTGTACCACTCACTTCTGGCGCCACGAGATTAAGCTTGGCTGCATTAGCGTCAAAGTTAAAGCTCGCACCGCCTAACTGAGTCCATTTGTAGGTTAATGGATCATTGTTGGCATCGGATGACTTGCTCGCATCGATAAACAGTGGTTTACCTTCTTGAACAGATACCGGTGCTTCAATCACTGCCACTGGCGCCACTTCTGGAACATCAAATTGATATTCTTGCTTCAAGATTTCAGCCGACTCGTTGTTCACTTTGTTGGTCAAAGTCACAAGGTTGTCTTGGCTTGCCTTACGTGGCACTAAGTCAAACGTCACATCTTGTGCCGATGCACCAGAGACCATCTCGATAGTCCAAGTGATCTTATTACCCACTTGTGTACCTTGATGGCTGATATTAGCCACTTCGTGACCTTCTGGTAATAA
Source organism: Shewanella baltica (assembly GCF_900456975.1). Classification (NCBI taxonomy): domain Bacteria; kingdom Pseudomonadati; phylum Pseudomonadota; class Gammaproteobacteria; order Alteromonadales; family Shewanellaceae; genus Shewanella; species Shewanella baltica. Next base: position 1,304,803 of record NZ_UGYM01000002.1, on the reverse strand, counting down.
CGCCTCTAAAGTGTAAACGCGGGTTTCTTGCGTTTTGTTCGCTTCGACACGGGTCTTCATCATTTTAGCGGCGCCTGGCGTTAACTCGCCAGAAACAGTGCTACCTAGAGGCGGTAAAACATCATCACTGACGCGCTCAAATATAACCGGAATTTTAACCGGTGCGACTTTGTCATCAGTAGTGGTCAGAGTCAGCATTGCCAAGCCAGCATCGCCCACTAACATCGCTTGTTTCCAAGCTAAGTTGACGTTGAAATCTTTATGATCACCGGTAAGATTTGCCGTTAAGTTATCACCCGCTTCATCGTATAAGGTCACTTGTTTCAAACTAAAAGCATCATCCGCATCGGCTGCAGATGCCTGATAGTTTTGTATCACGACAATATACTCACCTTTCACTGGGTCCTTAATAGACACACTTTCTTTTGAACCACCAAACGCAGAAGATGCCGCGATAGAAAGCTTACTACCATCTTTCTTATCGAGTATCACAAACATATCTAAGTCAGGAGAGGTGGTATTACCGATTGATGCATTGAAATATAACGCTTTGTCTTCAACGTTAAAGCTAAATACTTTTACGCCATCGGCTAAATCATCAAATGCACTATCGGTATTTGAATCCTGTTTCACACTTGATTCATAAGTAGCGCTTAACTTAAGTTCAGTCACTGTCGCCGCAACACCCGGTAGATCAATTGCTTTCAAGTGAGCCAAATTGCGCTCATCGGCATCACGTGAGGCTGAAACATTAACAACCGCAGGTAAGTCGCGTTTAGCAATCTTAGCCACGATCGGCATGTTAGCCGTTGGGAAGGCTTCTGAAGCTAATACTAAGTTACCAAAGCCCCAACTTGCACCCACGTCAGTCACATCAGCAGTCACTGTGATAGTTTGGCTCTCACCTTTTTTCAGGTTGAAGCTTTCTGGCATCACAGTTAACGCGAACTTATCGGTTGCGGAAACACCTTTTGCAGTCCAGCTACCGTCAGCCGTTGCAGTAACAGTACGTGTCCAAGTACAAGTATCGATACAACGTGAATCAGCCATGCTTGGAATGTTTAGCTTACGTGGATCGCCACCTGTTGTAGGGTTAGCAATCTCGTAGTTTAAGGCACTTTCATCCATCACTAAGCCAGATTTTGCCGCTAAATCCACACGAATACGGCCTGCGCCTACGTCAAACGGATCTGCAACGGTTTTACCATCGGCTTTTTTCATGGCTTGGGCTGTCGTTGCTGTCATCATTAGCGCAGAACGAATGTTATCTGGGGTCCAATCTTTATGCAGTGATTTAAGTAACGCGCCAGCACCGGCAACGTGAGGACTCGCCATCGAAGTACCTGACATCAACGTGAAATCAGCAGGATCAGTCCCCGCCTTATCATGGCCGAATTGTTGATCTGAATAAGCAGCGTAGATATCACTACCCGGTGCAGCAACATAAGGCACCAGTACATCATTAGTTAGGTTAGGTCCAATCAAGGAGCTGGCTGATAAAACATCCGCTTCTTTACTGACGACTTTAGGAGTTGGAGACAGCGTGATTTCAAGCGCTGGATTTGCTGCCATAGCAGCAATCAGTTCTAAGCCATCGATATCGCCAATAAATACCGCTGGAATATCCAATTTATCTAACCCAGACATGATCAGGCGCGCATTATTTTCACCATCTCTATTGAAAACAATCACACCCTTAGCGCCAGCTTTCATCGCCGCTGCCACTTTAATATCGAATGAACAACCACCGCGTCTTAAAACAGCGATCTTATCTTTAAAAGCATCAGCAGCGAATGGTTTACAGGCTTCAAAATTGGCCACATCAATTGTGCCTGCATAAACAGGCACACCTTTGAGCACTTCAGTTTGAACAGGGCCAGAGCCAGCAGTGTAGTGGTAGTTTTTACCATTAAATTCAACGGCGCGTACTATGTCGCGATTGTGGGTCGAGTTAGCAACCGACGTATACCAAGGCGCATTTTTAGGCGTTGAGTAAGGTGTTTGATTAATAGCAGGGCTAGTGTTTGTCGCGGCACGTGTGTTACCCGCAGCGACTGCAGCAAAAATACCCGCATTACGCGCAGCTAAGAAACCTTGTTCTGTTGCACTATTCCACGGATTTCCACCACCGCTGATTGAAAAGTTAATCACATCGACGCCATCTTTGATTGCATCGTCTAACGCTTTCAAGATAGGTGCAGTCGGGCAGCCAGAATAAGTGTCGCCCGCATTACCCGGATTACAAATTTGATAAGCAATGATGTTTGCATGTGGTGCAACACCTGAGATTTGCGCAAATTCAAGACCTGTCGCAATACCATCACCTTCTAACTTACCGGTTTCACCTTGCACGTAAGGGACATTAACTAAAATGTTACCCGCTGCTGTACTGGCAACGTGCGAACCGTGTCCGCCGTAATCCTCACCATTTTTAGCTGGAGGGTTATCACCATACACTTTTACGTCATCAAAGTTATTGGTGATTTCTGGATAGCTACGGACACCGATCAGTTTGTCGTTACACATGCTGGCGAAATCAGTTTTACAGTCACCAATATAGATGCCTTGACCTAATGGGTTTGTGTGGTCATAACCATCTTGGCCAACATCCGCAAATGAAGCATGGTCAGAGTTAATGCCTGAGTCGATGATACCGACAATCACACCTTCACCCATGGCTTTCGTGCCCGTTGCACTACCATCCCATACATTTGGAGAACCGATAAGCGCTTGGCTGACGTCGGTTTCCATTTGTTCCATGCGCTCGCGCTCAACAAACGCAACCTCAGGTAACTCAGCCATTTTCTTCGCTTGAGCTTGAGTCATGCGAACTGCCATACCGTTTAACGCATACTGATAGGTCGTTAATGGCTGCAGATTGGTACCAATAGCCGCACTCGCGTTAGCTAAAAATCGGTTTTGTTTGACTTTCAAATAGCTAACATAACTTTTAACTTCAGGTCTTGAAGCATCGAGCTTGCCATTCACAGCGACTTTTGAAGTGCCACTTGTCTGCACTCTCTGTGAGCTAGTCGCTTTAAAGCCAGGAGTCGTTCCTTGATAATTGGCGACTGAACTGTCACGTAAACGAACGATATAAGTAAATTCACCCTCGCCTAAATCCGCTTCTGGTACAAACTTAACTTCAGCCCCGGCAGCATTACCGCGTAATGATGTGGCTTGTAGTTCACTTGGAATATCTAACTGCAAGGTTTCACCCGTAGGTGATAAAACTGTTTGCGCATTTGCCGCCGACGATAGCAGCGCCATAGACACTGCTAGTGCTATTTTAGTTTTCATTGTGACTTCCCTAATTCTTATAAGTTGTATGATTTATAAAACTCAGGTTGGTGGCATGAACACACTGCAACAACCAAGAACGTCACCTGTAACTGACATTTTTTATGAATAACCATTCAATTTACTGTGATGATGATCACTGAGTTTTATCGCGACAATTTGTAACACGCAAAGATACAAATTAAAACATTAAGTTAACGGAACGCTATTCAGTAAATCGTATATCAGCTTCTATTTATCTTAAAAAAGATAAATAGATTGTTTCGCGGGTTGAATAGTCGGTAAATTAAAGCTCATAAACAAAAATGCGAAATATAAATAGTTATTTAAAATCATCATATTAACTTGAACACTTAAATCTTGGAGCACCAAGATAGCGCACTAAAAAACAGAACGAGTGACCGTAAAAATATTGTTATTCGCAAAAACCTTTCGTTACAAACCAAACATTTCAACAAATAAAATTAAACAAATTTAAATCAAACCAATAACAATATTTAAACCAGTTTTTAACATTATCGGTAAAGATATCTTTTACAAAATGGCACTCCTTATAAATAGAGACTAACTTATGCATTAATATTCTTAGCTCTGTGTAAAGCAAAATCATATTTGATTTTACATTTACAGCATGAATACCCGAATATTAACCAAAAAAAGCCCTTGCAATATAAATTGAAAGGGCTGCATCTTCAGCAATACAAAAATAATGCGCAGGCAATAATTAGGAGTGATTAATTCGCCATGACCGCCTTCATCAACACTTCTGTCGTGAACTTATCATTATTGACGACAGGGAACCTGTCATAGGTTTGGAAGATCACTTGGTCTTGAAACTTGATCATCGCCACTACGCCATATTGGATACTCTTATCGATCGATTTTGCAGGCAGCGTAAATTTAAACGGCACTGGCGCTCTGGCGATATTAAAGGTTTTCTGTGCGACGATAATACCCGGGGTATTCAAATCAATGATTGCAATGGTGATTTGGCAACCTTGAGGCAAGGGAATTTTCTCTAAATAACCCGCTGCGCCATTGATGATAATCGGGGGTTCAGGTTTCACCGTCACGCAGCCATTGAGCAGAATTGCCATGAGCGAGAACAATACAAACGACTTTATTTTCAGATACATATTAACGTCCTTTTACCATGCGGATCAGGCCTTCTTGGGTAGAAGAAGCCACTAATTCACCTTGTTGATTGAAAAACTGCCCTCTGACGTAACCTCTGCCACCGCTGGCATTGGGGCTATCAATACTGTAAAGCAACCACTCTCCCATATTAATCGGGCGATGGAACCACATAGCATGATCTATCGTCGCCATGCGCACTCCAGGACTTAAAAACGACACGCCGTGGGGCTGAGCCGCTGTCACGAGAAAGTTAAAGTCCGAGGCATAGGCGAGTAAATATTCATGAATATGGGCGTCATTTGGCATGGGACCATTGGCCCTCATCCACACATGACGGTACGGCTCAGTTTCTTTAGGCGCAAAGGGATGTAATGGATTAACCAGTCGCATCTCAATGGGCGCATCGGCCATAAACTTTTCGAGTATGCTCGGCGGCACTTTATCCCGCATCGTTAGCGCTAATTCCTGCTGATTCAATAAACCTTCAGGTCCAGGTACTTGCGGCATCATCGCTTGATGACTAAATCCTTCTTCCGGTTCTTGGAAGGAACAGGTCATGTGGAAAATCGGTCGACCTTTTTGAATTGCACTCACGCGGCGGGCACTAAAACTGCCGCCATCCCGCATATTTTCGACTTCATACACAATCGGTAACTTCTCGTCACCTGCACGTAAAAAGTAGGAGTGTAATGAGTGGACCTTACGCTCAACGGGGACGGTTTGTTTAGCGGCGCTGAGCGCTTGCCCCATCACTTGACCACCAAACACATGCCCAAATCCCAGATCTTGGCTCTGACCACGAAAGAGGCCGATTTCAATTTGCTCAAGGGAAAGTAATGATAAAAGATCGTCTAATACCTGACTCATGGGATCCTACTGCATAATTAGCCATTAATGCTAAAGGGTAACTCAGTTCGCCTTTAGCTGACCAGTCTTCTATCGATTATTCACAATCAAATCAATCAATTTTAATATGGTGTTCTAGCGCGCTTAACTGAGACCAAGACAAGACTTTATCCTCACCACTGGAGTGCAAAGTAACTGGAAAGGATTGGTATAGCTGGGGCCACTGCTGCGCGAGATTATCAGGCGTAAAAAGCCCCTCATTAAAATACATCGGCTGAAACTCGACAAACATGCCATGGCTGACGCTGCCCGCACCTGCGAGCAAGTGTTGACCATTGGGCGCCTGTTCACTCACCAAAAAAGCCGTTGTGGCGGTTAATGACTCAAAGGAAAATAACGGCTGAATCGCACTTGCTAAATGTTTGGCTGTCATCGCTGTGACGGCCTGTGGGCATAAACTATTGACGCGAATATTATGAATTTCTCCTTCTATCGATAAGCAATTTACCATGCCCACCAGCGCCATCTTACTCGCGCTGAAACCGACTTGATGCAAATCACCAAACAAGGCCGAAGCCCCCGTCGTCATCATGATCCGACCATAATCCTGTTGTTGCATATAGGGCCAAACGGCTTGCGTCAGATAAAAACTGCCATTGAGATCGACATCCAATTGCCGTTGCCACTGCTCAAGCTTAATGTGCTCGAACGGACAAGCACCGTAGACCCCCGCGTTATTAATCAAGATATCAATGCGATGCCAACGTAGGATCACTTCTTCGACCATGCGGTTTACTTCACCCCGCTGGCTAACATCAAGCACAAAGTAGAGACAGTCACCGCCGAGTTTAATAATGCTGCAGTAGGTTTGCATCAATGCTAAGTTGGCCGGAATTGTTTGAGCACCATAGGTAGAAATAGACTCGGATGACGATAACGGCTGATCAACGAGCACCACCTTCGCGCCCCGCTCAGCCAACATGATGGCATAGGCTCGACCTAGCCCTGCTCCCGCCCCAGTGACTAACGCCACCTTATTATCGAAACGCATCCAAATATATCCTTATCGGCATAACAGTAGCGGCAAAACGCAGCCAATGAATGCTCAAAAACAACCCGCATAAGGCGACTAGCACCTGTGGTATTTCCAGTTGAACATAGGATTTAGCGTTACGCCTATGTCTTGGGCGGTGCAGCGTCTCCAACAACATCAGCTATAGAAACACAGACTTTTTTGATTTTCTTTGAGCTTGACGACAAATCTCCGCCTACATCAGTGAACATATGTGCGCCAATTCAAACTCTGTTAAATGCGTTTATTAGATAGTGCTCACTTTCGTGTTAAATCTTGTTATGCTATGCGCTAATTGAGCCCTTGCTCGATACCATTCCCATTTACCAATAACGACTGGACGCCATGAATCCTTGGATTTTAGCTATAAGACCCCGTACGCTACCCGCGGCCATAGGTCCCCTATTGATAGGCAATATTCTCGCCCTGCATCTTGGGAGTTACAGCTGGTTAATCGCTGCCACTTCTATGCTGTGCGCTGTGCTATTACAAATTGCCGTCAATCTCGCTAACGACTATTTTGACTTTAAAAACGGCATAGACACAGCCGAACGCTTAGGACCCGTTCGCGTGACACAAAGTGGTTTAATTTCACCAACGAGCGTCCGCAATGCCATGATATTTTGCCTATTAATGGCGCTTGCAGTGGGTTCCTATTTAATTTGGCACGGAGGCTGGCCTATCGCGATTCTCGCCGCGGCCGCCATTTTAGGTGCACTCGGTTATAGTGGTGGCCCCTATCCCCTCGCTTCCCATGGGCTGGGCGAAGTCGCGGCCTTTATCTTTTTTGGATTGGTCGCCGTCGTGGGGAGTTATTATCTGCAGGCGGGCGATACCACAATCAATGCTTGGTTATTAGGCTGCGCCATTGGGCTGTTCAATGCGGCTATCATGCTGGTGAATAACACCCGCGATATTCGTACCGACACCCAAGCTGGCAAACACACTCTGGCAGTACGTATCGGCGAAGCACAATCAAAAGTGTTATATCAAGCGCTGATTTACCTGCCCTTCGGCTTAGTGATTGCAGGCTTTCTACTGGGTATTTTACCTGGGTTACCAGTATTGCTCGCGGGGTTGTCACTGCTTATCGCCCGTAAACTCAGCAGCGATTTCTATGCGGTGTCTGGTGAAGCGTTAAATCCGTTACTCGGCCGCACGGCTAAGTTAACCATGATATTCAGTACCTTGTTTAGCGTGGGTTTAGTGTTTACCGCATAAGAGTAAAGCCGCTAGGCTAATGCTATAAGCCGCTAAAAGCTTAATACTGAATACAAAAAAGGTTCGTATCTGTCGAGGATACGAACCTTTTTTATTGGCTGAATATGCTTAATCTTAGGTTTACTGCCATGTTCGATGACACAAATCCAACATCAGATTATTGCCAGATTATTGCCAGATTATTGCCAGATATAGCCTGAGATCAGAGTATTTAGCAAAATGCCGTTAAAGTTACATAGCGCTTGGGATGAATCACTGTGACCAGCGCCGAAACACACATGAAGTGGCAATAAATGTTCTTCACGCGGATGACTAAACCGCGCCTCAGGAGCCGCTTGCCAGTGAGTCAATGCTGTTTTGGCCTCGGCAGTGTTCACGCTTGCGGTTAATGTTTGCGTCAGCCAATAGTCAAACTCTGCGCTGCGACTTTGGACCGTGGGATCGCTTGAGAAAAACGCCCGCATATTGTGAAACGACATCCCTGAGCCCACGATCAACACCCCTTGATCCCGAAGCGGCGCTAAAGCTTCGCCAATAGCTATATGGGTTTCAGGATCGAGACTGTGGACTAACGACATTTGCACTACTGGAATATTCGCCTCGGGATACATCAACTTAAGTGGTACAAAGGTGCCGTGATCAAATGCTCGCTCGCTATCTAAGCGGGCGGCGATACCTTTATCCGCGAGCATATTCGCAATCTGTGCCGCTAATTCTGGCTGACCCGATGCAGGATACGTCAGCTGATACGCTTCGGGTGGAAAACCATAGTAGTCATATAAAATACCGGGCTTAGGGCTACTCGACAAGGTCACCACAGATTCTTCCCAATGGGCGGTGATCAGCACAATCGCCTTAGGGGTTTCAATGGGCGCGGTCACTGAGGTTAAAAAAGTACGCAACTCTTTATGATTGGCATCATTTAGCAAAGGCATTGGGCCACCACCGTGGGGCACAAATAGCACAGGCATACGACTCGCGTTAACTTGCATCATGGCTTTCTCTTGTTGATTAACTTATATCGGTACGACTGACTTCAGACTCTATTTTTATCACTTAAAATGCGGAGCGACTTAGCGCCAACTGCCGCTGAAATTGCACTAAACGCTCAATAATTTCATCCAGTTTGATAATCAGAAAAAGTCCAGCCGATAAACTCAATGCAGGCAGTGCATTAATCGCCGCTTCATAGTTAAAGTGGAAATAAATCGCCCCCATCATAATCGCCAGCAAACCGCTCGCCGATAGCACTCGGTAGTCACGTAGACACAATCCAAGAGCGCCAATCACTTCCATCAAACCAATAAAATAGCCAAATCCGGTGGGAAGATTCATCAGAGTAAACGGAACATGGAACATAGGCACGCCAAATAACTTGGCAAATCCTGAGATAAAAAACACTATGCTCATCGCCAGTGTAACGGTTGCGGCGGCGCGATTGAGTGTATTGGCACAAAGGAATAGCTTCTGCGTATCGGCCTCAGCAACTAAGCCATTGATACTTGAGCCCTTAGCACCACATAAGTTTGAAAATCGCATCGCACACACCCCATTGATCTTAATATTGCCGTCAGTCTTGGGCATAAATCCGCAGACCACTAGCGAGAATGGAGTAGATTATGAGCCGATAAAAGATAAATAAATATGGAATAAAATCTAATATCTCATAAACTAATACTTTATTACTTGCGAGTAATCCCAGTGACCTTAGACCAACTGCTGATGTTTAAAACCGTGGCTGAGGCGGGCTCACTCAAAGCCGCCAGTGACAAGCTACATAAAACCCAACCCGCCATTAGTCAAAGTATCAAACAGTTAGAATCTCAACTCGATCTCATCTTATTTAACCGTGAAGGTTATCGACTCGCCATCACAGAGCAAGGCCGAAAACTGCTGCAACATACCCAGCGGGTGCTGAATGAAGCGCAGGAAATGAAACAAGTGGCGAAACATTTAGCCAAAGGCAACGAAGCGAGTATCACCTTAGCTTTTGAAGCTTCTTTCAATCTCGCTCGAATTCTACCGATTTTAGAACTGACTCAAAATGAGTTCCCCTATACTCAAATCATTCTCAAACAAGAATTTTTAACCGGTGCACTCGAAGCGTTGAATCAAGATAAAGCCGAAATCATCATCTCAGCTGGCGGAATTGAGCCTATACGTTCGAGCCATTTAGAATTAGCCTATCTATTTTCCGGTAGCCTGCTCGATGTCGCTGCGCCGCGCATGCTTGAGCGCCATCCGACACTGAGCTACGCACGAGAGCTCGTTAACGAATACCAAATCGTGATCCAAGATACGGGCTCAGGCACTGCGAATATTGAGTTTGGGGTACAGGCGGGGCAACGACGTTGGTATGTTAATGATTTTTATACCAAGAAAATGCTTATTCAAAGTGGCATGGGCTGGGGCAAACTGCCGCACTATATGATTGAAGATTCACTCAAACAAGGTGTATTGATTGCATTGGATCTACGCGAAAGACAAAACAACATTCAACTCGATTACTATGTGATGCGAAAACCCCACTCACCTTTGGGCCCTGTCGCACAAGCACTCTGGCAAAAGCTGATCGCCTTTTCATCTGAACTGAATGCTTAGGACTTCAAGCTTTAGATTTAACTTAGTGACTTAAAGTGAAATGAAGCCACCAAACTATAGGCCATTATGAACTCTCGAGCATAAACAAAACGCCCCTCGATAAGGGGCGTTTTTCATTTTAATAACAGGCTAAACCTGAGATTTAAACCTTAGACTTAAACCTTAGCTAAGGTGCGCTCTTTGGCGCTCCAATCTAAGTGATATTTCTCGCCAGCTGGTGTATCGATACGCTCAAAGGTGTGTGATCCGAAAAAGTCGCGCTGACCTTGGAGCAAGTTCGCTGGTAATGTTTCGCAGCGGTAACTGTCGTAGTAAGCCAAAGCTGAACTAATACAGGGAGCAGGAATGCCTTGCATTACCGCGGTTGCTACCGCAGTGCGCCATAGGCCTTGCTTTTCAGATAAGGCAGACGCAAAACTGTCGGCCATTAACAGATTGCTAAGCTCGGCATTGTCTTCATAGGCTTGAGTGATTGATTGCAGGAAAGTGGCGCGAATAATACAACCCGCACGCCAAATTTTTGCAATTTCAGCAAAGTCTAACTGCCATTTTTGTTCATGGGCCGTCATTGCCATCAACTGGAAGCCTTGCGCGTAACAACACACTTTCGCGCAATATAACGCACTTTCAAGGGCTTCAATCAACTGCGCTTTTTGCGCCTCATCGATAGCAGGTGCATTTGGCCCAGCCAATTTCTGGCTAAGTTGTAAACGTAAGGATTTTTGGGTACTTACGGCGCGAGCATATACAGCTTCAGCAATCGTCGGTGCCGGACAACCAATTTGTAAACTGCTTACGGCCGTCCACAAACCCGTGCCTTTTTGGCCCGCTTTATCTAAGATCATTTCCACCAACGGTTTACCCGTTAATGGATCGGCCTGTTTTAAGACTTCGGCACTGATCCCCATCAAATAGCTGTTTAAGCTACCTTTGTTCCAGCGTTCAAACACATCGCCCACTTCTGCAGCGCTCATGCCTAAACCGTCATGCAGCATTTGATAGGCTTCGCAAATCAACTGCATATCTGCGTATTCAATACCGTTATGCACCATCTTCACGTAATGGCCAGAACCCGCAGGACCAATATAAGTCGTGCATGGCTCGCCTTCTGTCACTGGATTACCCGGTTCGAAGCGCTCTATGGGTAAACCTGTACTTGAATCAACCTTAGCGGCAATAGCTTTCCAAATAGGTGCCACGTGATGCCATGCATCGATATCGCCGCTTGGCATAAGTGATGGACCGAAACGCGCACCGACTTCACCGCCCGAAACCGCAGAACTGAAAAATACAAACTGACCTTTGTAGCGCGCTTCACGCTCAACAGTGTCAGTCCATAGGCTGTTACCGGTATCGATAACGATATCATCGGACTCAATTCCGGCAGAAATCAAAGCACTACAGACACCATCGACGGGTGCGCCCGCGGGAACAGAAAGCACAAGAATGCGGGGTTTTGTGAGACTGGCTAACATTTCGGTAAGATTAGCACAGCCAAGAATGCGAGGTTCGAGTCCAGCGCGTTCCTGTTTTTCTTGCTGTATAACACCATTAACTTTAACAGGATCGAGGTCAAATGCGCTGACGTGATATTGGTTATCCGCGATGTTTAGCGCTAGGTTTTTACCCATAACGCCAAGGCCAATTACGCCGATATCATTAAGATTGCTGTGGTTTTGCATTATATAATTCCCACGGGTCACAGAGGTTAGAGCTAACCAATTTTGAGGGGTAATTATACCGATCTTTGTAACTTAATTACCAGAGAGAAAAGGCGATGCATACGATTGGCAATCTCGATTACAGTGAGATTGCCAATCCCGTATTGCGAAACGGGTTAGTTAGGACTTAGCCCAAGTGATACTTGTATTGGCACGTTTATCGACAACTTAGTTTGCGAGTTTAAGCCCTAAAACGCCCAGTAATATCAGTATCAAACTGGCAATCTTAAGTAAGCTAACTCCTTCTCCTAACAGGATAATTCCCGCGATAGCGGTGCCCATAGCGCCAATGCCGACCCACACGCCGTAAGCCGTACCGATAGGCAGTTGCTTAACCGCGAGTCCTAGTAGCAACACACTCACGGCCATCGACGCCACTGTAAAGATACTTGGCCACAAACGTGTAAAACCTTCGGTATATTTAAGCCCTATGGCCCAACCAATTTCGAATAAACCCGCAAGGACTAATAAGAACCAACTCATAGTGAACTCCTAATTAGGGGTCGTCCCCTACCAAATTAAGGCATGTTTAGGGTCGTCCCTAAGCCGGTGAGAATACAAAGTCGTCAGTGATGTGTATCCAAAATCTCCATAGATACACATTGCTTCTAGTGGTGGTTTAGTTGAATGAATTAAACAATTGCTAATGTTCAATTCCCGCATATAAACAACTCAAAATAATGCAATTGAGTAGCAAAAACATTCAATAAATACGCGGCAAGAATAGCAAATCATAATGGACTATTGCTCAAATTGAGCGGGGATATTTGTTTCAATTCGCAACAGCAAGCGATTTTTAGAATGGGAATTTCCTACATGAAATCCCCATTCACTAAACGCAAGCTTAGATTAAGGCATCGGCATAACCCATGCGAGTGAGCGCGGTACGCACTAACTCTAAGGTCTGTGGATCTTCTATGGTCGCTGGCGCGGTATATTGCTGATTATCGGCAATTTTTCGCATAGTACCACGTAAAATCTTACCAGAGCGCGTTTTGGGCAATTTTTGAATCGCACTGACTAACCTAAAGGAAGCGACGGGACCAATCTCTTGACGAACTAAGGTAATAAGCTGTTTATGCAGCTCTTCATCACTGATCGTCACGCCCTTTTTCAGCACCACTAATCCTAAAGGCACCTGACCTTTAAGCTGATCATCCACACCAATCACAGCCGCTTCGGCCACATCAGGATGTTGACACAAGACTTCTTCAAAACGTCCGGTCGATAGCCTGTGCCCCGCCACATTTATGATGTCATCGATACGACTCATAATGTAGAGATAACCGTCTTCATCGGTATAACCTGCATCGCCAGTTAAGTAATAACCTGGATACATCGACAAGTAACTGTCTTGATAGCGTTGATCATTTTGCCACAGTGTTGTCAAGGTTCCCGGCGGCAAAGGCAGCTTGATCACCACATTCCCCGAGGTATTGGGCGCAACTTGCTCACCCAATTCATCCACCACTTCAACCGCATAACCAGGCACAGGTAAAGCGGGTGAACCCGGCTTAATGGCGACGGGCGCTGTGCCCATCAAATTTGCCGCGACAGGCCAACCCGTTTCAGTTTGCCACCAGTGATCGATAACAGGTTTAGCGAGTTTAGTGTGTGCCCAAACTAAAGTGTCGGGATCGCAACGTTCACCTGCCAAAAACACGTTTTTAAGACACGCTAAATCAACACCTTGTAGATACTCACCATCAGGATCTTCACGCTTGATTGCGCGAATGGCCGTCGGCGCGGTGAAAAAACTTTTGACTTTATATTTTGCAATCGTACGCCAAAAAGCACCGGGATCGGGCGTACCGACAGGTTTGCCTTCATACATTAAGGTTGTAGCGCCCACCAGCAGCGGTCCGTACACTATGTAAGAGTGACCCACAACCCAGCCCACATCAGACGCGGCCCAAAACACATCGCCCGCTTGAATATCGTAAATATGCTGCATCGACCAAGCCAGTGCCACTGCATGGCCGCCATTATCGCGCACCACACCTTTAGGCTGACCCGTGGTGCCTGAGGTATAAAGCACATACAAGGGATCTGTAGCATTAAGAGAAACACAATCGGCCTTAGGCGCAGTCGCTAATGCGGCTTGCCAATCTAAGTCACGGCCCTCCTGCAAATCGGCTTGATACTGGCTGCGATTTAAAATCAGGCAATGCTCCACCTGATGAACAGCATGTTCCAATGCTTTGTCTAACAAAGGCTTATAAGGAATGACGCCCGAGGGCTCGATTCCGCAGGATGCCGACAATACCAATTTAGGCTTGGCATCGTTAATCCGAGTCGCGAGTTCATTAGCGGCAAAGCCACCAAAAACCACCGAATGAATCGCACCTATGCGAGCACAGGCCAGCATAGCGAAGGCGGTTTCCGGCACCATAGGCATATAAATCACCACACGGTCGCCCTTCTCTATCCCAATGGATTGCATAAAACCCGCGAGTCGGCTTACTTGAGCCTGTAACTCCGCGTAGCTAATGCCGTATTCAGTGTCTGTCACTGGGCTCACATATTGGATCGCCACTTGATCACCGCGTCCGGCCAACACATGGCGATCAACGGCGTTATAACAAGTGTTCATCTCACCATCGGCGAACCAGTGATAAAACGGTGCCTGCGACTCATCGAGTACAGTGTGCGCAGGTTTAATCCAATCGAGCGTCTTCGCCGCTTCTCCCCAGAATTCGGCTTTATTAAGCAAGGATGCTTGGTGCAACGCTTGATGTTTTTGTTGGTTCTGTTTTTGATTTGCGGCTTGCGCTACAGATGCATTTTGCTGTTCGGTCAACATATGTCCTCCAATCAGGACTGCGGCTAAAATCGTCAGCCGCAATAACTACCCCTTCCAACAACCATTATTAACAGGGGGGCATCAAGCCCACTATTAGACGTTAGCCTATAACCAGAAAAGATTTGTGGTTTTATGTGAGAACACTAATTTAAAGCACTCGTTTTAATCTCGCTGCACAGGCTGATGGCAATTGGGATTGACACTTTTTTGCCAACAGAATAAAAGCCAAAATCTTTACCTTTACGTAAACTTCATATATCTTGCTTAAAACTGATTATTTAGGGTGCATGAATGAGCGCAACGAACACACCACAAACGACTTACTCGATCAGTGATCTCTCAAAAGAGTTTGATATCACTACTCGTAGTATTCGTTTTTACGAAGACCAAGGTTTACTTAAGCCTAAACGCCGCGGCCAAACCCGTATTTATAGCCTCAAAGACAGAGTGCGCCTCAAGCTCATTCTTCGCGGTAAACGCTTGGGCTTTTCTTTGGCAGAAACCCGTCGTTTGTTCGAATTGTACGATGCCGACAAGAGCAGCACCTCACAGCTCAATACCATGCTGGCGCTAGTGGAAGAAAAGAAATCCGCCCTACAGCAGCAAATGGACGACATTAAAGTCGTGTTGATGGAACTCAATTCCGCCGAGCAGCAATGCCGCTTAGCCTTAGAAGATAACAAAACGGCAAAAGCCTAAATCCCAGTGACAACAAGATCAAGTCAATATGATTGGCTCGCGCATCTCAAGACGCAGGATGTTAGCACTAGGATTAAATACAAGATTTAAAAGACTCAAGCACCTAAAAATCATAAAAACTATAAATTTAAACATCAGAGTTTAACCATCTGAAATTAGAACATCTGAAAGGACACAAGCAATGAACTCTCTCTACACAAGTCTGAATTTTGGCCTAGGCGAAGACGTCGACATGCTGCGCGATGCGGTGCAAGATTTTGCCACTCACGAAATCGCCCCGATTGCCGCGAAAGTGGATCACGACAACGCCTTCCCCAATGAACTTTGGCCTGTGCTGGGGAGTATGGGACTGCTCGGCGTGACCGTAGCTGAAGAATTCGGCGGCGCGAACATGGGCTACCTTGCCCACGTCGTGGCGATGGAAGAAATCTCCCGAGCATCGGCCTCTATCGGCCTAAGCTACGGCGCCCACTCAAACCTGTGTGTGAATCAAATCAACCGTAACGGTAATGCCGCGCAAAAAGCCAAGTATCTGCCCAAACTGGTGAGCGGTGAACATATTGGCGCACTCGCCATGAGTGAGCCAAACGCAGGTTCTGACGTAGTTTCAATGAAGCTACACGCCCGCAAAGAAGGCGACCGTTTCATCTTAAACGGCAACAAGATGTGGATCACTAACGGTCCCGATGCGCACACCTATGTGATTTACGCTAAAACCGACTTAACCAAAGGCGCACACGGTATTACCGCCTTTATCGTTGAGCGTGATTCGAAAGGTTTTAGCCAAGCGCAAAAACTCGACAAACTCGGCATGCGCGGCTCTAACACCTGCGAACTGGTGTTTGAAGATGTGGAAGTGCCAGAAGAAAACATTTTAGGTGGCCTCAACAACGGCGTTAAAGTGCTGATGAGCGGCTTAGATTACGAGCGCGTCGTGCTTTCTGGCGGCCCGCTGGGGATCATGAACGCTTGTATGGATATCGTTGTACCTTACATCCACGAGCGTGAGCAATTTGGTAAATCGATTGGTGAATTCCAACTGGTACAGGGCAAATTAGCCGACATGTACACCGGCATGAATGCCGCCAAATCCTACGTGTATGCCGTAGCAAAATCCTGCGATCGCGGTGAAACCACCCGTAAAGACGCCGCGGGCGCCATTCTGTATAGCGCAGAACTCGCCACCAAAATGGCACTGGATGCAATCCAACTGCTCGGCGGCAATGGTTATGTTAACGAATACGCCACCGGCCGCTTACTGCGTGATGCCAAGCTGTATGAAATCGGCGCTGGCACCTCAGAAATTCGCCGCATGCTGATTGGCCGCGAACTGTTCAATGAGTCGAAATAACGCGCGTTCAAATAATCTCTCACAAGTGAATGGGTAGCCCCTCACTGTAATTTACAGTTTGCGCCACCCATTCGAGCAAGGTGATACCGAGTTTCCGCTTTATAAGGACAATCAAAGTGACGCAAATAAGCAGTCGTATCAACGCCCGTAGCGATGAATTTAAAGCAAAATCCGACGATATGGCCGCCCTAGTGGCCGATCTTAAAACTAAACTCAATAAAATCGAACTCGGCGGCGGCCCTGTGGCGCTGGAGCGCCATTTATCTCGCGGTAAATTACTCCCACGTCAACGGGTTGAAAAGCTGCTCGATGCAGGTTCACCCTTTTTAGAACTGTCGCAATTTGCCGCGTTTGAAGTCTACGACGAAGAAGTGCCCGCAGCGGGCATTATCGCTGGTATCGGCCGTGTGAGTGGCGTGGAGTGCATGATCATCGCCAACGACGCCACAGTGAAAGGCGGCACTTACTACCCGATTACCGTCAAAAAACACCTTCGTGCCCAAGATATTGCCAGCCGTTGTCACTTGCCTTGTATTTATTTAGTCGACTCGGGCGGCGCTAACCTGCCCCGTCAAGATGAAGTTTTCCCCGACCGCGACCATTTCGGCCGCATCTTTTACAACCAAGCGCAAATGTCCGCCAAAGGTATCCCACAAATCGCAGTGGTCATGGGCTTATGTACCGCGGGCGGCGCTTATGTGCCCGCCATGGCGGATGAATCCATTATCGTAAAAGATCAAGGTACGATCTTCTTAGCAGGCCCGCCATTAGTGAAAGCGGCCACTGGCGAAGAAGTTAGCGCCGAAGAACTGGGCGGCGCCGAAGTGCACACAAAAATTTCCGGTGTGGCGGACCATTTAGCGCAAAACGATGAGCACGCGCTGGAGCTTGCCCGCCGCGCCGTATCACGCCTGAATCATCAAAAAGAAATCAAATCACTGCTGAGCCCAGTCAAGCCACCAAAATTCGATATCAGCGAACTGTATGGCATTGTCGGCACCGACTTGAAAAAGCCCTTTGATGTCAAAGAAGTGATCGCCCGTATCGTCGATGATTCTGATTTTGATGAATTTAAAGCCAACTATGGCGCAACCTTAGTGTGCGGTTTTGCCCGAATTCACGGCTATCCTGTCGGCATTGTCGCCAACAACGGCATTCTGTTCTCTGAGTCAGCGCAAAAAGGCGCGCACTTTATCGAACTGTGCTGCCAGCGCAAAATTCCACTGCTGTTCCTACAAAATATCACCGGCTTTATGGTGGGTAAAAAGTACGAACACGAAGGCATAGCTAAACACGGCGCTAAAATGGTGACCGCGGTTTCTTGCGCCAATGTGCCTAAATTCACTGTGATTATCGGCGGCAGCTACGGCGCGGGTAACTACGGTATGTGTGGCCGCGCGTTCGAACCGACCATGATGTGGATGTGGCCTAACGCCCGTATCTCAGTGATGGGTGGCGAGCAAGCGGCTGGCGTACTCGCCACAGTGCGTCGCGACGGTTTAGCCCGTAAAGGTGAAGAATGGTCAGCTGAAGCTGAAAAAGCCTTTAAAGCGCCGATTGTCGCCCAGTACGACAAAGAAGGTCATCCGTATCATGCCAGCGCCCGTTTATGGGATGACGGCATTATTGACCCAGCGCAAACCCGCGATGTAGTCGGCCTTGCCCTATCAGCGGCGTTAAATGCCCCTATTGAAGACACCCGCTTTGGTGTGTTCCGTATGTAAAGGCACATGTGAAAAACATATGTCACACAAGAAGATAGGGGAAAGAATAATGACCGACAGATTAAACAGCACTAGCGGCACAAAGGATTTAAGCAACTTGCAGCACGTCACTTATGCGCTCAATAACGGCGTTGCCGAGCTTATTCTTGACCGAGCAGAAGTACACAACGCCTTCGATGAAGTGATGATTAGCGAGATGATTAGCGTCCTTAGCTATTTTGCTGAGCACAAGCAATGCCAAGTGCTGGTACTCAAAGCGAACGGCAAAAACTTCAGCGCCGGCGCCGATCTCAATTGGATGCGCAAGCAAGCCAAAATGGACTTTGAGCAAAATCTAAATGATGCCAAAGCCTTAGCAAAACTGATGCAGGATTTAGATACCTTTCCAAAACCCACCATTGCATTAGTGCAAGGCGCAGCCTTTGGCGGCGCACTGGGGCTGATTTGCGCCAGCGATATCGCTATCGCAACGACGCGCGCCAGTTTTTGTTTGAGCGAAGTCAAACTTGGATTAATTCCTGCGGTGATAAGCCCTTACGTTGCCCGCGCTATGGGTAACCGCGCATCGCGCCGCTACATGTTAACGGCTGAGCGTTTTAGTGCAGACACCGCATTAAAGCTTAATGTCATTCATGAGATCAGCGATGACTTAGATGCCGCCGCAAAGCCGATGATTGACGCGCTGCTGGCCAATAGTCCGCAAGGCATGGCATGGGTAAAAACACTGCTGTCGCATCTTGAAGATGGCGTGATAGACCAAAACACCATTGATTACACTAGCGAGCGTATCGCCCGCATTCGGGTATCAACCGAGGGCCAAGAAGGCTTAAACGCCTTTTTTGAGAAACGTCTGCCTAACTGGCAACAAGCGCACTCCGCCCCCTCTCCTACGCCCACGCAAAAGCCAAGTGATACCCAAGGAGCCCTTTGATGTTGACCAAACAGATGTTAACTAACCACATGTTTACCAAGCTATTGATTGCTAACCGCGGTGAAATCGCCTGTCGCATCATCAAAACCGCTCATGCCATGGGCGTTCGCACCGTTGCCCTATATTCCAATGCCGATAAAGAAGCGCGCCATGTCGCCATGGCCGACGAATCTTTCTATCTAGGTGGCAGTGCGCCGGCAGACTCCTATTTAAAGGGCGATTTGATTATCGATATCGCCAAAAAAGCCGGCGCCCAAGCCATTCACCCTGGGTACGGTTTCTTATCTGAAAACGCCGACTTTGCCCGTAAATGTGAAGCCGCAGGCATCGTCTTTGTTGGCCCAGGCAGTGATGCTATCGATGCCATGGGCAGCAAAAGCGCCGCTAAATCTATTATGACGGCGGCAAACGTGCCCTTAGTGCCCGGTTACCACGGCGATGACCAAACCGACGCGACCTTAAAAGCCGAGGCACTGAAAATCGGCTTCCCTATGCTGATTAAAGCGGCGTATGGCGGCGGCGGTAAAGGCATGCGTATCGTCGAGAATGAAGGCGAAATCATGGAAGCCGTTAACTCGGCGCGCCGTGAAGCGGCCTCTTCTTTTGGTAACGATAAGTTATTGATGGAGCGTTATTTACGCCAGCCGCGCCACGTCGAAGTACAAGTGTTTGCCGACACCTTTGGCAACGCGATTTACTTATCGGATCGCGATTGCTCGATTCAACGTCGCCACCAAAAAGTGGTCGAAGAAGCGCCGGCACCGGGCTTAAGTGATGCCCTGCGCGCCCAAATGGGTGATGCGGCCGTCGCGGCAGCTAAAGCTATCGATTATATTGGCGCGGGAACGGTAGAGTTTCTGTTAGATACGGACAATAGCTTCTATTTCATGGAGATGAACACCCGTCTGCAGGTTGAGCATCCCGTTACTGAAATGGTCACAGGCCAAGATTTAGTCAAATGGCAATTGCTGGTCGCCAGCGGTCAGCCACTGCCCCTTAAGCAAGATGAAGTGCGTATTCACGGCCATTCCTTTGAAGTGCGTATTTACGCCGAAGATCCGCAAAATGAGTTTTTACCCGCCAGCGGTAAGCTCAACTTTTTGCGTGAACCTGAGCAAAGTAAGTTTGTCCGTATCGATTCGGGTATTCGCGAAAACGATGTGATCAGTAACTTCTATGATCCTATGATTGCCAAGCTTATCGTCTGGGATGAATCGCGCCCGCGCGCCCTGCAGCGTTTAGTGCATGCCCTAGAGTCGTATCAAATCAGCGGCCTTAAGCACAACATTGAGTTTTTGGCGAACATTGCCGAGCACCCAGCGTTTGCCAATGCTGACTTTAGCACTGACTTTATTGGCCGTTATGGCGACACCTTAATTGGTACAGCTTCAAGTGAAGCCGACACTGCACTCGCCTTTGCCGCGCTGTATCAAGTACTTGCCCGTAAAGAAGCCGCCAAAGCGCAAGCTGTCAACAGCGCCGATCCTTACTCACCTTGGGGTCAAGTGAGCGGCTTTAGACTCAACAGTTGTAGCCAACACAATATTGCACTGCTTGATGACGCCCATGAATTACAGCAGTTGGTGATGCTCGATTTAGGCGGCATGTATCAGTTGCCACTGCACGGCCAAGATTGGTTGCTAAATGGCGAACTGAAACAAGACTTACTGCTCGCCGAAATCAACGGCCATAAGAGTAAAGTGCCGGTTAGCGCACAAGGTGATGACTTTACGCTATTTTTATCCTCTGGCAGTTACCACTTTAAAGCAGTGCAAACGCTAGTGGTCGAAGAACAAGCTAGCAATGCTGACAAGTTAAAAGCACCGATGAACGGCACTGTCGTGACCCATTTAGTCGATGTCGGCGCACAAGTTAAAGCGGGCCAAGGTTTGCTAGTGATGGAAGCCATGAAGATGGAATACACCATCGAAGCGCCCTTTGATGGCATAGTCAGTGAATTCTACTTTAAGGCGGGCGAGCTGGTGACCGATGGCGCAACCTTGCTTAACGTTGAGCCGTTAGAGACAGACGAGCCAACCGCGATCAAGGAAGCCTAAGATGTCTTTAGTCAATCTAAGCCAAGCAGCGGACGCCAAAGACAGGGTCAGCATCTTCGAGATGGGCGCGCGCGACGGCCTGCAAAACGAAGTCGCTGTGCCGACGGCAGCTAAAATCGCCTTGATTGAATCGCTGGCTGATGCAGGGCTTAAGCGCATCGAAGCCGGCAGCTTTGTGTCACCTAAATGGGTGCCACAAATGGCCGATTCTGCCGATGTGCTCAAGCAAATACAGCGTCAAAGCGGCGTGGTGTATAGCGCGCTCACGCCCAACGTCAAAGGCTTTGAACTGGCACTGGATGCAAAAGCTTCCGAAGTAGCGATATTTGGCGCCGCCTCACAAAGCTTTAGTCAGCGCAATATCAACTGCTCGATAGAAGAGTCGATTGAACGCTTTATCCCTTTGATGGAATTAGCAAAAGCGCACAATATTCCGGTGCGCGGCTATGTGTCCTGCGTGCTCGGCTGCCCCTACGAAGGTGAGATAGCGGTCAGTGAAGTGGCTCGCGTGTCTGAAATCCTTTACAAAATGGGCTGTTACGAAATATCACTCGGTGACACTATCGGTGTAGGCACGCCGCAAAAAGCCCGTAGAATGCTGCAAACTGTGAGTGAACGAGTGCCTATTGAGAAACTGGCGCTACACTTTCACGACACCTATGGCCAAGCATTAGCTAACATTTTGGCCTGCTTAGACTTAGGTGTGCGGGTGTTTGACTCCTCGGTTGCGGGTCTTGGCGGCTGCCCCTATGCCAAAGGCGCGTCGGGCAATCTTGCCACCGAAGACTTAGTGTATATGCTGCACGGCATGGGATTAGAGACAGGTATCGATCTCAACAAGCTAGCGTTGGCAGGGCAAGCTATCAGCACACAGCTGAATCGCAACAACGGCTCGAAAGTGGCCACGGCCCTGTTAGCAAAATAGAACAACAATAATTAACGACAACAACCGTTATTGAAAACGCGCGTTATTTCCCGCGCGTTTTATACAGCATAAAAGGACATCACAATGGCAGGACTCAATAAAGTCGTCAGCAGCTATGAAGAAGCGTTAAACGGCTTATCAAACGACATGACCATTATGGTCGGCGGCTTTGGCCTGTGCGGCATTCCCGAAGGCTTAATCAATCAAATGGTTAAGATGGGCGTTAACGGTTTAACGGCGATATCAAACAACGCTGGCGTTGACGACTTTGGCCTTGGCTTACTGTTAAAACATCGCCAAATCGCCACTATGATCGCCTCTTACGTGGGCGAAAACGCCACTTTCGAGCAACAAATGCTCTCTGGCGAACTGAACGTAATTTTAACGCCCCAAGGCACATTAGCGGAAAAAATCCGCGCAGGTGGCGCAGGTATTCCGGCATTTTTCACTGCAACGGGTTACGGCACGCCAGTCGCTGATGGCAAGGAAACCCGCGAAATCAAAGGTCGCCATTACGTGTTAGAAGAGTCGCTGACCGCAGATTTTTCCTTAGTGCGCGCATGGAAAGCCGATACCATGGGTAATTTGATGTTCCGTAAAACCGCTGCCAACTTTAACCCTATGATGGCGACCGCGGGCAAAATCACTGTGGTTGAAGCTGAGTTTATTGTTGAGCCGGGCGAGCTAGACCCAGATCATATCCACACGCCGGGCATCTATGTTGACCGCGTTATTCAAGGCACGTTCGAGAAACGTATCGAGCAGCGCACGGTAAAAGCCGCGAAATAAAAGGCGCTGGCAAAACCTTGAAACACAGTTAACGCAATTGGCACTTAGCTCCCTAAAGTAAAAACTAAGGGTAAAACCTAAGAGTAAAGACCAAAGCGTCAAAGCCAAATAGAAAGGATAGATATCATGGCATTATCAAGAGAACAACTGGCTCAGCGCGTCGCCAAAGAATTAAAAGACGGCTACTACGTCAACCTTGGCATAGGCATTCCAACACTGGTCGCTAACTATATTCCCAGCGGCATAGAAGTGATGCTGCAATCGGAAAATGGTCTACTCGGCATGGGTGAATTCCCTACCGAAGACACCATAGATCCGGATTTAATCAATGCGGGCAAACAAACCGTTACCGCAGTCAAAGGCGCGTCATTTTTCTCATCGGCGGAAAGCTTTGCCATGATCCGTGGCGGCCATGTGGATTTAACCGTACTCGGCGCCTTTGAGGTCGATGTGAATGGTTCTATCGCCTCGTGGATGATCCCAGGCAAACTCATCAAAGGCATGGGCGGCGCGATGGATTTAGTCGCCGGCGCCGAAAACATTATCGTGACTATGATGCACGCCGATAAATACGGTAATTCTAAGCTACTGCCAGTATGCGAATTGCCGCTGACTGGTTACGGCTGCATTAAACGCGTCGTCACAGATTTAGCCTTTATCGAAATCAAAGATGGCGCTTTCCATCTACTAGAGCGCGCCCCAGGCGTCAGCGTAGAAGAAATCGTCAGCAAAACCGCCGGTAAGTTAATCGTGCCAGAGCATGTACCAGAAATGGTGTTTTAAGCGTTCTCTAACCTAAGAGTTTAAGTTTGCTTCTTAGCATCAATGCTCAAGTTTGATGCACTAAGTTTTATACCTTAAAAGCCCAGAAGATAATTCTGGGCTTTTTGTTTATCTAGCAATTAGCTAGCGCTGCGACTTGAGAGCTAATCCTAGTCAATTGCACCACTCATTCATTAGTATGAATTACCTGATTAACTCGTTAGATTTGAGCAAATTACCTCTTTAAAAAGCGATAATACGCGGCAAATTGTAGGCTATGGCTCATTGCAGATCGTGATAAGGATGCTGAACGAATACCTTATTTGTCGTTCGCAAACCGTTCGTAGCGATAAAAGTTTAGGTTATGGGTAACACGGAGAGCGGTATGCGGGCATGGAGGATCTATTTCTGGTTTTGTGTACTGCAATTAATCATGAATTACCGCGCAGCTATGATGTCCACTGTCGCTTGGTACGATGTTATCAATTGGCTGGTGATGTTGCAGGGATTAATTGGCCTTCAAGGCCAAGTCTATAAATTACGGTTTTTCTCACAAAAAGTGTGGCAACGATTCTTCCCCATATTCTGCGTATGGAGCTTGATGTATGTAGGCATCAATTGGGCCAGTAATACGACAAATCCACCAGACATAAGCTCAAACATCGGCTATGTGATCATCCTAATGCTGACCATTCCGCAGTGTTTAGCCCTATATCGATACGCTGTTAATTGGCATCACTTACCCGCAAAATCGAAAAAGCCTTAACCCTAAAAATCGCCAAATAATGGTATAAATTACACAATTCAAGAAGCGTATCTAAAACAACTATCAGCACAAAGCCAAAGGAAAGCTTCTGTACCAGATTGCGATTGTGATATTTGATGAATTTACCGATATCGATTTCTTCTTAATGCGCGATATTCTCGGCCGTACAAAAACCGATTGGACAGTAAAAGTACTCGGGACAAAGCCTAGCCACAGGTCGAGTTTGGGGATGACGGTTGCAACCGATGGTCATGTGGCCGAAGTCGCTGATGCAGACGTGGTGTTATTTAGCAGTGGCTACAAAGGCGTACCTGCCGCGCTTGCTGATACTGAGTTTATGTCCGCCCTTAAATTAGATCCCACACGGCAATTGCTTGGCAGTATCTGCGCGGGGTCATTCTTCTTTGCCAAATTAGGCTTACTCGACAATATCTCGGCAACGACTCACCCCGATGCAAAACCCGCATTAGTGGCCATGGGCGTCGATGTAGAAGACTGTGCTCTGGTTATCAATGGCAATATTGCCACCGCGGGTGGCTGCCTGTCCTCACTCTACTTAACCGGCTGGGTCGCTGAGCGCTTATTCGACAGTGCAAAACGCCGCGAAATTCACAGACAGCTTATTCCAGCAGGTCAAGCTGATATTTATGAGACGCTGATCCAATCATCAATAGCAGCTGCAATTCGCTAGCGAGTGGTTCAGGTTCGCAGCCAGAAGCAAGGGACTGCGTGATTACACTGAAAAATCTTCTCGGGACAGTAAAAGCCGAGCACCAGATCACCACCCAGAGTGAACTTGCAGCTTTGCTGTCGCAAAATGAATTACTCGTTCAGCAAATCCAAACTGCCGATGCGCAGCATTGGGTGCATTTTGCCAAGAATACCTTCGATGGTTGGTACTGTATTCAAACACCTATGCTCAGTACCTTTGAAGTTTACTATCAAGAACGTGGGCAAAACTGCTGGGGAGAAGATGTTTTTACCGAGCAAAGTGTAGCCATAGCTACAGTTATTTTTATGTCTGGTGTTTGGGATCAAGTCCCCTAGCACTAAGCAAGTAAAAGCCTGTTCACTCATTCTGTGTGTTCACATTTACGAATGGCAGTGTGACTATCCATTACGCGACTTTCGATTATGTAACGAATCATTGCTCGACTTTCAATATCGAAATCATCCTGTTAGGGTGACGTACTTAGATTGACTCACGAGAACAGACTCATTCTTAGCACTCAAATAAACTCTCTGTTTAACTCTCTCATTGCCCAAAGGAGCGGTATCTATGGACTGGCTTATTATTGCACTCGCTGGCTTTTTAGGCGGCATGCTCAATGCGGTTGCCGGTGGTGGCAGTTTTATTACCCTTTTGGCGTTAGTGTTTGTCGGGGTTCCACCGATTGCGGCGAATGCAACGGGGACTGCCGCGCTACTGCCCGGGTATATCGCCAGTGCTTGGCGCTTTAGAAAAGATATCGAATATCCGGCGAGTCTTAGCCTTAAGCATCTGATCTTGATTGCCCTTATCGGCGGCAGTATTGGCGCAGGTATTTTGCTGACCACCAGCGAGCAAGTCTTCGCAAAACTGATCCCTTGGCTGATTTTACTGGCCACCGCGGCCTTTATTGTTGGTCCTTGGTTACTCAAACGAAGAATCGCTGAGCAAGGCGAAAACACCTCTACGCCAATGTTAAGTCCGATGACAGCACTGATAATGCTGTCGACTGTGTGTATCTATGGTGGTTATTTTAATGGTGGCTTAGGCATCATACTGCTCGCGAGCTTTGGGCTGATGGGCCAGACCAATCTACATGGGATGAACGGTCTTAAAAATCTCATTTCTGCCCTGCTCACCGCCATCGCCGTAGTGGTTTATGCCGCGGGCAATGTTATCGATGGGCAATATCTGTTGCTGCTTGCTGTGATGGCGATTATCGGTGGCTATGTGGGCGCGGCGCTGGCCTATCGTATTTCACAGCCCTTGCTGCGCGGCTTTATTGTGATAGTGGGTTTAGCGATGGCCTTAGGCTTTTTCATACGCTGAGCTGTTCATACGTGAAACAAGGTTTTCATGTATTGAGCTTTTAATACGCTAGTTTTTTAATACGTTAGCCTTTTAATGCATTACCAACGCAATAATCATGGACTCAAGGGAACAAGACTGGTGAGTTTCGATACAAGGTCACATCGAGAAATTGCCCTTAGGTTGCTGGCTTGTTACTCTGAGCCATCATTTAGGAAAGCACTGTGACTAAGGATAGCGATGAAACGGATCACCTTTAAACTATGCAGCTTGAAGAAACTATGCGGCTTGAAGCTAAAGACCTTGAAGCTGAGCACCTTAAGTCTTGCGCTGTGTCTTGTTGCAAGCTCGCCCGCTATTTACGCGCAAACTGCTAGCGCAGCAAGCATTAGCGTCAAAACGGAAACGGGTAACATTCAAGTAAAAACCATAGCCCAAGGGTTAGAAAATGTCTGGGGTATGGCATTTTTAGCCGACGGCAGCATGCTCGTGACTGAACGCGCCGGCAGAATGCGTATTGTCAGCGCCGCAGGTAAAGTAGGCGAACCCTTAAAAGGTTTACCGCCGATGTATGCCAAAGGTCAAGGTGGTTTACTCGATGTGGTGCTTGCACCAGATTTTGCCAGCAGCAAAAAAATCTATTTCAGTTATTCAGAACCCGCTGAAGGTGATGCAAGTGAACTCAATAGCACTGCGGTGAGTTTTGCTGCTCTCAATGGCAACAAGCTTGAAAATCTCAGCCGCGTTTTTAGTCAGCAACCCAAAATCAACAGCGGCCACCATTTTGGATCTCGTTTGGTGTGGGCGCCTGACGGCACTTTATTTATCACACTTGGCGATCGTTACAGCGAAAAAGATAGCGCCCAAACATTAGACAATCATTTAGGCAAAGTGGTGCGGATTAATGCCGATGGCTCAGTGCCTAAGGATAACCCCTTCATCAATACGGCGGGCGCTTTGCCCGAGATCTGGTCTATTGGTCATCGCAATATGCAAGGCGCGGCCATTAATCCCACCAGCAAAGTATTATGGACTGGCGAGCATGGACCGCAGGGCGGCGATGAACTCAATATTGATGAGGCGGGCAAAAACTATGGCTGGCCTGTGATTACCTATGGTGAGAATTACGGCGGCGGCAAAATCGGCGAAGGCACCCATAAGGTGGGAATGGAGCAACCCGTCTACAAATGGGTTCCCTCTATTGCCACGGCGGGCTTTATATTTTACACGGGTGACAAATTTCCGCAGTGGCAAAATAATATTTTACTCGCCAGCCTAAAGGAAAAAACGCTAGTGCGTTTAGTGCTTGATGGCGACAAGATTATTAAAGAAGAACGGCTGCTGAAAAATGAATTGGGGCAAAGATTACGCTCAGTCGTGCAAGGGCCTGATGGGTTGATTTATCTTGTGACCGATGAAGCGAAATCAAAAATTTACCAGATCTCACCGCAGCAATATTAAGCACTCGCTTTAACCACAGCTTTTAACCAGTGCAACAAGCTCAATGGTGGGAGAGGAATAAAGTTCGATATTGAATCGTCACATGTGCTTGATTCTACTGCACCCGATTGAATACGTGGCAAAATAAAGCATCATACTCAAGATAACTCATTTTTGGACATTTCCGAGTCAGACTTTTAGCTCGAATGAGTGAGTTTCTAATTAAAATTTCTATGGGTTAACACCCGCCTAAGGGGCTGGCAACGTATTACCACTGAACCAAAACACAACAACCGTAACCCCCGCGGCTCAATGAGACTGGAAACGCCACGCGTTAACAGTCCCTCTTGAGGCGTTTGTTACGTGCCTGAACTCATTGTGTATTCTGGATGCCCCGTATGTTCATCTAACTGCTCGCTGACCACGTTAAAACCTTGGGACAAGTAGAACTGGTAACTGGCCTGATTTTCCTTATATACGGAAAGAGTCAGAATCGATCTTTGATTTTTTGCGTGATTCAGCAATTGCTTACCGATACTTTTACCTTGCAGCTCGGGAGCTACAAATATGGCAGCTAAACGACTTTCATACAGAGCGAAAAATCCAATAACTTTAGAGTCTATTTCGTAAACGTAGACCTCTGAAGCTGGGATATAAATATTACGCATGCTCTCTACTTGAGATTCCCAAAACTCAGCCAAGATAAAATCATGAGCTTTAATCGACGCATTCAGCCAGATTTCAAGAACTGAATCCAAGTCATTTTTGTTGTACTTTCTTATCATTTTTAGACTCTGAGTTGTCAAATTTATCAGGGGCAATATAACGTATTAGTATTTATGCTAATTTCTATCAACTACCCTAGCACGACTAAAACCACTACCTCTATGAAAGTCTATAGAACCAAAGAAATTCGGTGACTGTACAAACCAAACAGTATCCAAGAACTCCAAAGCTTTTTTATAGCTTTCACAATTTTCTAAAGACCTTTGAGCCATGAAATCTTTTTCGTGCTTTGGAGGCTGTACAAACCTGTCTCCAAACTGCTCAAGACCGATTAGTTTTCTTTCTTCCTCGAAATCAATGCTTTTAGAGTGAACCACAGAATTCCTAAATGAAACCATATCAGCAATAGTTTCACGGTGAGGCTCAACCAATTCTTCGGCATCAACTCCAAGTCGAGAAAGTAGCCAGTCGAATTTACCTTGAATAGTTGCGTTACTATACAGTTTTAACTCTGATTTTTTAGTAAACACTTCTTTTCCAAAGGTATTTAACTTTGATTCCATGGCAAAACAATAAAATGTCATTGCAGGGACTAGCTTTTTGAAACGATATCCGTCCTTTTCAACTTTTGCTTCATTGTATAAGGCTATGGCGATCGACTCCAAATAACGGTCGTTTACAATCGAGCCTTCTATTTTATTCATTGCCTATACTTCCTCGATTAGCCTTACACTTTATAGACATAGACGGATTTCCCCCGCATTTATATTTCGTCAATTTTGTAATTAATCATTATTAAACTCAAGTAATATCAGACTATTACGTGTGAGTTGAAGATGCATTACAGGAAGAATGTACCGAAGACTTCCATATAAGTTCTTAATGCATTGATTAGAAAATGTCGGGCAACATGAACACGCTCGATTCGTTAAGTGCATCTACTTTAAATGGTTTTGGGGCACTTTTTAGCAGAACGAACAGCAGAAGTGTTAGTTAAGATTGGCATTGATGCACCAGTGACCTTCTAAAACATGTTTTAGTAGAGCCCTTAGGGACGAGTTTATGGCGAGTCACTGGGGAAACAATGACAATAAATGCTACACAACTGACGATACAATTATCTTACTTTGGAGCATAAAAGCTTTTTAGGGTGGACTTGTGAGTTAGGGAACAAGTTAAGATTGGCATTGTTGCAACAGTGACCGTTGGCGACATGGATGTGGTCGTCGAGCCTATAGGGATACTTCTTATGAAATAAAAAGACGGCGAGTCACTGGGAAAACAATGACAATTAATGCTGCGTAACTCAGTGGCCTTGCTTTGGGGCATTTTCGAGTCAAAAAATGCCGTTAATCAGCCCAAATTACTGCTATTTAGGCGGACAATTTAATTATTCATAATAAATCTTTATCGTTTGGTATGAGACGTTATAACTCTCCTACAAGAATCGGTAGAGAATTTAAGCCTTAAAACGACAAAGAGTGTTCATCAGGAACACTCTTTGTCGTTAGTGGGCAGTTGCTAGATTGCAATTGCTAGCACGGCTCTAACCTGCTGTCTTTATTCGTTTACCACGCACATACCCTGCTCGGTTTTCACATAGGGAGACAGAATAGGCATCATGCCTTTCATCACTTGTAATGGCAGCGCCGAAGTAAAACTAAAATCATCGGATTTACTGCCGGGCACGAAGGCCGTCAAAGTGCCGAAGTATTTATCCCCCAGATAAAACACGAAGGTCGCGGTGCGGTTCATGGCAGTCGTCGCCACTTTTTTACCTTGCTGCATCTGAGTCACGATACGGTTATCACCGGTGCCGGTTTTCCCGCCTATGGCTAACATCTCGCCTTTTTCATCGGTAAAAATACCCTTCAAACGACGGGCAGTACCGTTTTGCACTACGTTCGCCAGTGCAGCTTTTAGGGCTTGCGCGACTTCATGGCGCATGACTCGCTCACCTTGGGTGTTCTGATTCTCCAGCGTCACTTCGTATGGTGTATCCGCGGCAAAATGCAGCTGATTGATACGCACGGTAGGCAAACGATAACCATCATTCTGAATAATGCCCATGAGTTCGGCTAAAGCCGCAGGTCTATCACCCGAGCTGCCGAGCGCCGAACCTAAGGATGGCACCATAGCATCAAAGGGGTAACCTAAACGGGCCCAACGCTGATGTATGTCGAGGAAGGCTTCCACTTCAAGCATCACTTGCACTCGAACGTCACGGGCGTTTTTATGTCGCGTCCTAAATAACCAACGGTAAACCTCTTGGCGTTGTGCTTCACTCGCCTGTTTCACATCGTTCAAATTCGCATCGGGATTATGATTAAGATAATCCAGCACCCACAATTCCAACGGATGCACCCGTGCGATATAACCTTGATCCGGCAGGTTATATTTATCAGGGCCGTACTTGTTATATAAGCTCTTAATACGACCATCTGTATAACTCACCTGCGGCAATCTTTGCTGCAGAAAAGCCTTAAATGCCGACATAGGTTCATCGGGCAAGAGGTAGCGATACGCCGACGTTAATTGTTGCTCCGACTGGGATAAACCGTCGAAGAACATCCCAAAACGCTCATTCGCGGCCACTTTTTTATACTTGCGATAAAACTTAGTGACGAAGGTATTACCCTCTCTATCGGCAAATACCCGCAGGTATTCGTCGCGGCGCGGATCTTTATCATTACGCAGCAACTGGGCCATATTGCCCTCATTTTGCATACTGCTGCTGTAATTGACTATGTCGCGCATGAGGCGCACAAACGGCAAGTTAATCGAATCCTGCAAAGCTTGATAAAGTGTCGGAGTCTTAACATCTTCCGATTTTTTAAAGTTATTAAACACATGCAAACCACCACCGGTAAAGAACTGCTCACTGGTTGAGGCAGAATATTCCCGCTGTAGCGCTGCATCTAACATGCGATCTAAACGTCTATCAGGATTCACAATCAAGTAATCAATCGCCCAGCGGGTTAAGTGATCCCTAGGTTCGATAATGATAGATTCCAGTTCAATACCATGTTTTTTCGAATATTTTTCGTGGATCTCAGCGATGATTTCTAAGTAGGTCGCCATCACCCGCAATTTAGCGGTTGAACCCAGTTCCAACTTACTGCCTTCGTTGATATCAAAGGGTTGGTCGGTACTGTCGGTCTGCACGCGGACTCGGTTGGCGGTGTCGGTACGCTCGTAAAGCGTAAAGCTATACAGCACGTTTTGCAGTTGGCTTGGCTCGAGTAAACGCTCGCCCAATAAACCCACTTGCTCAGCGGTCGACACTTGCGCCAGGCTGCGTAAGTAGTGACTCACTTGCTGCTGTAAATCACTGTGTAAGCTACTGTTTACTGTTAAGTCGAGTCGGTCTAAATCGTACAGCCCCACATTTAACATGCCCGCGGTACGAATACGCACTGTATTCACGCCCTTATCGGCGCCCGATTGCGTATTTCGTTGCGGCTTAGTGACCCTAAACTGCAATTTCTGCGCGAGTGCGGCATCACGCAGACCGCGGTCAATAAGGTAATATTGGCCGAGTAAGCGGATATGGCTATCGACTAAATTTTCAAGATCTTCATGACCTTGCAATAAATAGTATGAAGGGCGACGCTGGGCGATCATCAGCGCAACCACTTGGCGGAATACTTGTCCACGCTTGGCGGCATTCCCCTTGATTTGTGGCGATGCTAACAGCTTGTTTGCGGTATCGAAATCGGTGCCAAACCAAGCCCACAGCCCATCACCAATACCATGCACTTCACCATGATTTGGCGCCGAGGATAATGGCACTGTGTTTAAATAATCTTGGACGATGCGCTTACGAGCGGGTTCGGTATTCTCACCTTGCTGGTACACGCGCACACTGGCCGAGCCAATTTGCAGTAACTTATCCTTGATGCTTAAGGTTAAGCCTTGGGAAGAATGGCGGAATTTTTCAATCTGAGTCGCCAGCGTACTGCCACCGGCGGTAGACACATTCATGCCGACCATCTCTGCAATTTGGCTCATCCCCGCCACCACAAAACGTGGCCAGTCGATCACGGGATTGAGTTTATCTTCCGTGGTCCATAACTCGCGGTTTTCAATAAACAATAAGGTATTAACGATTTCATTGGGGATCTTATCGTCGTCCTGATAAACCCGCTTAGGATAGGCGAACTCGTACAAATCGGTATTGCGACAATCAAGCAACGTTAAGCCAGATTGTGCCTTTTCGTGATAAGGCGGGAAAAATCCCAGCTGCGCGTATTCCTGCAAGGCAGGCGAAAACGCCACTTGCTGCGTCACCTGAAAATTCCGTTGCATTAATCGGTCGATATACAGGGGTAACTTGCTATAGCCATGGCGCTCATCGAAAGGGCCATAACTTGGATAAATCACCGCTGTGCTCGGTGAGTTTTCTAATTCATAGGTGAGCGTCTTAGCATATTGATTGATATATTTGGCTTGATAAAACGAGGTTTTCACTTCAAGGCCAATCAATAATGCGATACAGCAAATCAAAATAAAAAATAAGAACCAGACTCTGCCCTTTGATCTGGCTTTACGCGGAGTCTTAACCTTTACCTTAGGTTCAGGTTGTGGTGGACGAGGACGATAATTTTCGAACTTCATCTCTGACGGGGAATTAGGCAAAACAGCTCCAAAAAAACACTAAAATAAATATCTTTCATGCAACTCAGCAAATCCGTTGCCACTCAGTAAAGCAAGACATCAACTCATTAAGCCATTACGTTCATTAGGCCTTAGCTATCCGTTCTATATAGTGGAATAGTATATCCACACTTTCTCAAACCTTGTTTCACCCAAAAGAGTGGTATCCATAATCCACAACCGCCACTCACTCACGCTAATGTAATGTTAAGCTGGCCACTTATACTATTTTTAAGCAAAGAGTAAATTTCACCCAGTCTTAATTTGTTGATACACAGGTATTTTCAACGATTAAGCTCGCCGACATTGTAACTCAGCAGCAATGTGGCTCATAAACACTGTGACTCAGAAACAGAACGGGCCAATAAGCCACACAAAAAATATTTAGCAGCCAACAACACCCAGCTAGCAAAGACTAATCCCAGATAAACTCACGAAAATGTTTACGGCAAACGGACTCATAGCTTTCATTACCGCCAATCGCCACTTGCTCGCCCTCGCGCATCACTTTGCCGTCACCGTCGAGGCGCACCACCATGTTGGCTTTGCGGCCACAATGGCAAATGGTTTTCAGCTCAACCAACTTATCGGCCCACGCTAATAAATAATGACTGCCGCTAAAGAGTTCACCTTGGAAATCGGTTCTTAGGCCATAGCAGAGTACGGGAATATCAATATTATCGACCACATGCGTCAGCTGCTTTACCTGTTCTTTACTTAAAAACTGGCACTCATCCACCAACACACAACTTAATGGCGTGGCTTGATGCACATCGCTAATCATCTGAGTCAGATCATCTTGGCTACTAAAAACCTGTGCTTCGGTTTCAATGCCGATACGCGAAGCCACTTTACCTTTGCCATATCTGTCATCTATGGAGGCTGTCATCACCAAGGTATTCATACCGCGTTCTCGGTAGTTATAGGATGACTGTAATAGGGAAGTGGATTTACCCGCGTTCATCGACGAATAATAAAAATACAATTGAGCCAAGACTTATACCCTTTAAAAAACGTTAACGCTTACGCGTCTGCCACCAGAGCCAAATTGGGCGCTAGTCTAACATTGCGCTTCACATCAGAACACTAGCAGCCACTAAGCTTTTATCATGAAATTCTGCATCGGCGCCGACTTATACAGCGTTTTACTCCCCCATCGTCGAGTTAAACATCTCTAGCCCACTTTATTTAATGCTCTCCACGATAAAAACCATCACCAGCAGCCAAATGATTAAATTTTGTTAACTTAACCTTAATTTAACCTTAAATACTGTTTTATAAGGAAATAGTGAACAAAGCTAAATTTCAAAAGTGAGATCTACCTCCAAAGTATTAGGTGTTAATGGGGTTGCGCTCAAAAAACAAACATAACGTTAACAGTAGTATTTCATTCGAGACAAAACGTGCTCAATTTAAAAAAAGAAAGTATTCGATAGCTTGCAAATTAAAGCTAACGGTCAAAGCACTAATCTACCCTGCAAACTTTAGTGCTCCACTCCGTCCTTTATGCGCATATTGGATCAAATGGAGATAATGATGAGAATTTTCACCTCTAGAAAACTGGCATACTTAGTGGCTTTAGCACTAACTGGTGCCCTTGTTGGTTGTGGCGATGATGGCAAAGATGGTGTCGATGGCGCACCAGGAACGCCCGGTATTCCGGGAACCCCAGGTACGCCTGGCACACCCGGGGAACCCGGAACAC
The DNA here is from genome assembly GCF_900456975.1 of Shewanella baltica. Lineage (NCBI taxonomy): Bacteria > Pseudomonadati > Pseudomonadota > Gammaproteobacteria > Alteromonadales > Shewanellaceae > Shewanella > Shewanella baltica. Next base: position 1,269,554 of record NZ_UGYM01000002.1, on the reverse strand, counting down.
CGCCCCCAGTTACTAGCTCAACGCTGACGAACGTCAAAGTGATCAACTACAGCTTTGGCGAAGGCAGTATCAGTTACGAATTTGAAATTACCGATGAAAATAATAATCTAATCAACGGGCTGCAAAACGCAGAGGCTAAAGTCGCGGCGTTAACCGATAAAGGTTTCATCAATAACCGTACCGAAAGTGATCTTAATGGCGTTGCAGACAATGTGCATATTGGTGGCGCGGCAACTCAAGCGACAGAAGGCGCCACACTGACCTCTTTAGGCGACGGTCACTACACTTTTGTGGCCCCAATGTTAGGGGTAAACCCGAGCACTGAAGGTATTGTGTGGTTACGCGTTGGCGGCAATAGCGCAACAGGTATCGCACGTTCAGCCCCCTTAGTTGTCAATAAACCCGAAGGCACTCATTCCACCACAACCGATAGTTGCTATTCGTGTCACGTCGATTACGCAACCAGTCCTCGCCGCCATGCAAGCTATGTTGCAACCGGTATGGACGGTGAAGTCACTTTCGTAGAAGGCTGCTTAGCATGTCACGGCTCAGTGAGTCGCGGCGCTGTCAATGCGGAAGGTTTCTCTGTGGGTGGCTATGCAACTAACACCCTGTCTAAGATTGGCCATGTTAATCACCAAGATTTTACTAAAGACTTTTCAGTACAAAACTGTACATCTTGTCACGTTGAAGCTCCAACTAACATCAACGTAGCAGGACCCGGTTGTATCGATTGCCATGATAGCGGTGGTGTGCCAGGTGTCATCATCCCAAGTAATGGTGCCGATGTCCGTACTATGCATGAAGGTAAGTCAGGTATTACTGAACGCCAAGCCATTCGCGCTAAGTACAAAGTGACATTAGCGGCCCCAGTTAAAGTCGATGATATATCAACGAAAACAGATCACTATGCGCCAACAGGTGCTGCAGCCGCAGTCGCCGCCCCAGGCTGGTGTACAACACTTACTGTAAAGGATGTTGATGGCAATATCTTTAGTATCAAAGATAACTTCAACTACTCAGATCCGCTGGTGTTTGATGCCAAGAAACCGCTGGTCTATGCCAGTGCCTATCTGCACGCCTATGACAATGGCAGTTTAGTGGGCCGCCCAGGTAACCGTACTAACTATTACTATGGTTACAACACCGACGGCACTAAGAATATCTGTCACTTACTGACGGATATCAGCGCAGTGAATGCTAACTATGTTTACTCTGCCCGCGTGACATTCAGTACCGCAGGTTGGATGGAATATGATGGCAATCAACGTTATCAAAGTAATGGCAGCCTAAGAGCGACAGGTTATGACGGCTCTATGGGCGTATCCTTTACCGCCTACTCAGACGTCGTTAACCCAGTCACGACTCAAAAAGTCTCTGGCTTCGAACGTCGTGAGATAGTGAGCGCTAACAGCTGTACTACTTGTCATAACGATGCCACCGCGTTCCACAAAAATGGGGCCTTCGATGACGGCGGTAATGGCTGTATTGCTTGCCATGACAACGGCATGGCACGGACATCAGCCGCCTTAGGCGCAGGTTTTGGTCCAATGGTTCACAGCTGGCACTGGGGTAATGGCGCTAAAGTCGGTGAAATGAAAGCGGATGGAACTCAAGCGAATGCGGCTAACGGTGCAGGGGCGATCAATCCTGTCACCAGTTGTGTTGCCTGCCATGATAAAGCGATTGATTTAGATAAAATTCCAAATCAATACATTTTAGAACCCGGCAGCAAGATGACTAGCCCTGTTTCTGCAAACTGCTATGCCTGCCATACGATTGATTCTGCGAAAGCGCACATGGTGAGCAACGGTGGTGAGATCAGCGTTCCTAGCGTGGTAGATTGGTTTAAACAACCAACGACTGAATCCTGTGCAGTATGTCATAACACAGGTAGAAGCTCTGGTATTGATAAATACCACAAGTTTACTCGCTAATTAATCATTTCATCATCGCATGATTAAATAGTCAGTAATAAAGCGGTACCGATTTTCCCTGCAAGGAAATCGCCAAAGGAGTCTCATCAACACGGGACTCCTTTTTATTTAGATACAGCCCCATAACAAGCCATTTTCAGTCCCATTTAAGTTACTAACGTTACAGTCCTAAAAAAACAACAATTCAAAGGAAGTCACTCAATTATGCGTAAACGTTTTATTGCCATCGCCATCGGCGCCACGCTCACCGCCGGATTTATGGCAAGTTGTAGCAACACAGAAAGCAAAGCTCCTAACGCCATGTCGGTACAAGTCCAAAACCCCTTGTTTCAAGTCAGTAGCCTGCAATATCAAGCGCCCGACTTTAGCCTCATCAAGAATGAGCATTTTACGCCTGCCCTAGAGCAAGGCATGGCCGAGCACTATCAAGAAATCCTCGCGATTGCGAATAATCCCGCAGCGGCCAGTTTTGATAACACCATTGTGGCTATGGAAAAAAGCGGTGCCCTGCTCAGCCGCGCATCGAGTGTGTTTTATAATCTAGCGGGTTCGAACAGCAATCCAGAGCTGCGAAAAATTCAAGGTGAAATGGCGCCAAAAATGGCGGCGCACTCGGACAACATCAACTTAAACCCAGCGCTATTTGCCCGTATCGAAGCCATTTATAACGACCGCGCTAATCTAGGTTTAACCCCAGAAGCCGTGCGTTTGGTTGAGGTCTATCACCAACGCTTTATCATGGCTGGCGCTAAGCTGACCGATGAGCAGAAAGTGAAGATCCGTGCTCTTAACGAAGAACAATCGACACTGACTAACGAATTTTCCCAGCGTTTACTGCGCCTAACTAAAGAAATCGCCGTTATCGTGGAATCAAAGAATGAGCTTGCGGGATTAACTGACAGCGAAATCACTTCAGCCGCAAACGATGCTAAAGCTGCAGGTCACGATGGCAAGTATCTGATCAATATCACCAACACCACTCGTCAGCCCGTATTGGCGTCACTGGAAAACCGTGAACTGCGCCAACGGATTTGGGAAGCCTCGGCTAACCGTGGCTTAAGTGGTGAAAACGAAACGGCGTCGCTGGTATCTCGTTTAGCACAACTGCGCGCTGAGCGCGCCACGCTATTAGGTTATGAAAACTGGGCGAGTTATCGCCTAGCGCCGCAAATGGCCAAAACGCCAGAAGCGGTTTACAGCATGTTTGGCTCTATGGTGCCAGCCGTAGTCGCAAATACAGAGAAAGAAGCGGCCGATATTCAAGCCATGATCGACAAGACTGGCGGCAAATTTGAACTGGCGCCATGGGACTGGGAATTCTACGCCGAGAAAGTCCGCCAAGAAAAATACGCCCTTGATGGTAATAGCATTCGCCCATACTTTGAGTTTAACCGCGTCCTCGAAGATGGCGTGTTCTACACACTCAAAGAACTCTATGGCGTCACCCTAAAACCTCGCCCAGATTTACCGGTTTATCATCCCGATGTGAAAGCCTACGAAATGTTTGATGCCGATGGCTCAAGCATGGCCATTTTCTACGCCGACTATTTTGCCCGTGAAGGTAAACGTGGCGGCGCTTGGATGAGTTCGTTTGTAGGCCAATCCTTCCTTGAAGGTACTAAACCTGTGGTCGTCAACGTAATGAACATTAAGAAGGCGCCAGAGGGACAACCGACCTTCGTCAGCTATAACGAAGTCACCACCATGTTCCATGAAATGGGCCACGGCACCCACGGCATGTTCTCCAAAGTGACATATCCAAGTCTGGCGGGCACTTCGGTTTCCCGCGACTTTGTCGAATTCCCATCAACCTTCGAAGAGGATTGGGCGGCCCATCCAAAAGTGTTGGCCAACTACGCGAAACACTATGAAACCGGCAAACCCATTCCCGACGAATTGCTGCAAAAACTGCTGAAATCTGGCAGCTTTAACCAAGGATTCGACACACTGGAATACATGGCCGCCGCATTAGTGGATATGGAGTGGCATTCATTAAGCCCAGATGCACCACTGCAAGATGTGGCCACCTTTGAAGCCAATGCCCTGAAAAAGCACGGCTTAAACATCAGCGCCGTGCCGCCACGCTATAAATCGACCTACTTTGCCCACGCCTTCCCCGGTGGTTACTCGGCAAGTTATTACGCTTATATGTGGAGTGAGATTTTAGCGGCGGATGCCTTTGCCTATGTGCAAACCCAAGGCGGCCTCAATCGTGAAATCGGCATGAAGTACCGCAAAACAATCAGAGAAGTGGGTAATAGCATAGCGCCAATGGAAGCCTACAAAAACTTCCGTGGACAAGAGCCAACGACACAAGGATTGCTTAAACGCCGCGGGCTAGACCAAACACTTTAAGCTACAAAAAACCTAAGCAACAGGCACTTTAAATTCAATGTTGATAGCCTTAATGCGATTAGGTTAAAGATAGAGATAGAGATAGAGCGTTAACCAAAAAAATCAGCCAGCATAATGCTGGCTGATTTATTTGTAGCAGTGGAAAGGCTTCAATTAAGGTTTAGCTAATTGCGCCTTTAGATTTGATTTTTAGCACTATGATGCTAACCACAAACACCACACTACAGGCCACTAAACCTGCGACGACTGACTCAGTAAATCCAAGTACGACATAACCCGTTAAGCTAATAAACGCCGCAATCAATGCATACGGTAGCTGAGTGACCACATGGTCGATATGGTGACAACTCGCGCCCGTAGACGACAAAATCGTGGTATCGGAAATCGGTGAACAGTGATCGCCAAATACCGCGCCCGCCAGCACAGAAGCAAGCATAGGTAACATCATGCCAGTGTGACTTCCCATCGCCATATCCGCAGCAATCGGCAACATGATACCGAACGTGCCCCAGCTAGTACCGGTTGAGAACGCAGTAATACCCGCTAAAACAAACATGAGCGCTGGCAAAAAGGCGAACGGAATATTGCCCGTCGCGAGACTCGCCATAAACTTGCCGGTTTCGAGCTGGCCAATCACGCCTGCGATAGTCCAAGCAAATAACAGGATATAAATCGCTGGCAGCATAGAGCGAGCGCCCTGCACTATGCCTTTGACTATCATTGATTTCTCAACGCCTTGGACTAAATTCAATATCAGCGAAATCGCTAAACCGATTAATGCACCAAAGAAAAGGGATGAACTGACATCGGTTTTCTCAAACGCTGAAATAATATTAAATTCAATCCCTTCAGCGGCAAGTACTTGAGCGCCACTATTGATCATAAAATACAGGGTCGCAAATACCAACACAGTAATCGGCAGGAATAAACCTAAGATCTTACCGGTTTCGGCTTCAGGTAAATCCGCATTGGCTCCAGGCGGTAATCCCTTTGACTCATCGTATAAATTACCACGTTGGGCATTGAGTTCATGCTCGCGCATTGGCCCAACATCTAATCCCATAAAGACAACGAAAAGTAATAATAACAAGGAGAAGATTGCGTAGAAGTTCATTGGGATCATTTGAATAAAAATACTCAAATGGCCCGTATCAGCAAAACCATGGGCCGTTAATATTCCACCAATAAGTGCAATAATATACGCGCCCCAACTTGATACTGGAGAAATAACGCACACAGGTGCCGCAGTCGAATCTAATAAATAAGCTAACTTAGCACGGGAAATATAATAACGGTCGGTAACAGGTCTAGCGACCGAACCTACGACTAAGCTATTGAAATAGTCGTCAATAAAAACCACACACCCTAAAAACATGGTTAATAATTTAGCGTCACGTTTATTACGTATATGTAAACGAGCCCAATCGGCAAAAGCCCGCGCGCTGCCACTGACAGTAATTAACGCTGTGATCATTCCCAGTACAATTAAGAAACCGAGAATATATAAGTTCCACGAATTAAGGCCTTCGCCCGTCCAAAAAAGTCCTTTAACACCATTAAATACAAATTCACCCGTCGCTACAGGTGAAAATTGATTGAGCAATAAAGCACCAATTAAAATACCTAACCCCAAAGAAAGCAGTACACGGCGAGTTAAGATCGCCAACACAATAGCCACCGCAGGCGGCAGCAAGGAAAGTGCCGAATCGGCATAATTCATAACAGTCATTGATTATTATCTTCGTTAAATACGAATGGAGGGCGACTGAACTGGTGGGGAAAGGCAATAGATACCCAAGGTCACCTGTCCTATCAGTAGCGCTCCATAGTAACTATTTCCGATATCCGTATCGGAAAATACTATGGCAGTGTTGCACCTATTAGGTACAACCCCAGCAGTTGATCGTGATAAATCGAACCACTTCGGCACCAAATCCTTTCGCAATCGATCAACGGAATCACCCTACTGATCACTACTAATATTTGGCGCGCCTCTACTTCTAAGAACGCCCGTACGCGGGCGTGAGGCACATAAAAACATAAGCGGCTTAGCAGATGCCACCGCAAAGCCACTTAATGTGACCTAGATCACAGTTTAAATCAATCGAGACTTGTGATCAGCTCAGGAACCGCCTCAAATAAGTCCGCAACTAAGCCATAATCGGCAACTTGGAAAATAGGCGCTTCAGGATCTTTGTTAATAGCAACGATTACTTTCGCGTCTTTCATGCCCGCTAAATGTTGAATCGCGCCAGAAATTCCCACAGCAATATATAAGTTAGGCGCAACGATTTTACCGGTTTGACCCACTTGTAAATCGTTAGGCACGAAGCCAGCATCAACTGCCGCGCGTGATGCGCCAACCGCAGCACCGAGCTTGTCAGCAAGCTGCTCTAACATGCCGAAGTTTTCACCACTGCCCATACCACGGCCGCCAGAAACAATAATGCCAGCATTACCTAACTCTGGACGGGCTGATACCGTCAAAGATTGAGAAACAAACTGAGTTCTCGCTTCAAACACTTTATCGAGTGTCGTCACAGCCGCGCTGTTACCTTCTGGCGCAGCATCAAACGCACTGGCGCGTACTGTCATCACTTTGATGGCATCATGGCTTTGCACTGTCGCTAAGGCGTTACCCGCATACACAGGGCGCACAAAAGTGTCCGCACTGACGACGGTAATGACTTCAGAGATTTGCGCAACATCTAATAATGCTGCCACACGCGGAAGCGTGTCCTTACCTAAGCTCGAAGCAGAAGCCAGAATGTGGCCATAGTTTGGCGCTAAGTCCACCAGCAATTTGGCAAAATTTTCCGCTAAATGCGCTTCATACACGCTGGCATCGGCAACGAGCACTTGGCTAACGCCTTGTAGTGCTTGCGCAGCTTGGACAACCGCGCCACATTGGTGACCCGCAACCAGTACATGCACTTCATCGCCAATGGCGCGGGCGGCAGTGACGATTTTTGCCGTATCGAGTTTCAGTGCGGCATTATCATGTTCAGCTAATACTAAAATGGCCATTTAGATCACCTTCGCTTCATTTTTTAACTTTTCAACTAGCTCAACAACCGACGCTACCATGATGCCTGCTTTACGCTCTGCTGGCGGAGTGACCTTCACAACCGTTTGGTGACTCTTTAACGTCACGCCCAAGTCAGCCACTGTAAAGACTTCTAATGGCTTACGCTTAGCTTTCATAATGTTAGGCAGTGAAGCATAACGAGGTTCGTTCAAACGTAGATCGGCAGTCACGACTGCAGGTAGCGCCATAAGTAAGGTTTGCATACCACCGTCAACTTCGCGAGCGACTTGCACAGATTGACCTTCCAATTTGATTTCAGAAGCAAAGGTCGCCTGTGGCATATCCATCAGCGCTGCGAACATTTGGCCGGTTTGATTGTTATCGCCATCGATAGATTGCTTACCAAAAATCACCAGTTCAGCTTGTTCTTTGTCTTGTACCGCTTTGAGCAATTTGGCGATAGATACTGGCACCAGTTCTTCTTCAGTATCGATATGAATCGCACGGTCTGCGCCTAATGCGAGCGCGGTACGTAATTGTTCTTGCACGGCTTTATTACCAATACTGACAACAACCACTTCAGTAGCGCTACCCGCTTCTTTTAAACGAACCGCTTCTTCTACTGCGATTTCACAAAAAGGGTTCAACGCCATTTTTAGGTTTGCAGTGTCAACACTTGTATTGTCAGCTTTGACCCTGACCTTCACATTGGCATCAACAACGCGCTTAACGGGCACCAATACTTTCATAGGGTTTCCTTCCTACACTTTCATGTACATGGACAAAACATTGGTTAATACCAATGCAGGATAGAGCAACTTTACGTCCTGTTAACGTTAACGTCAACCAAAGTCAAACGCCTGTTTGCATTTTTTAATCCGCGCAACGGCTACTTTTTTGGACACTTATTTGAGTAAATAAGAAAAGTTCAAAATATAAATAATATTTAATTTACTTAAAACGCATAATTTTATTTGATTCGAGCTATATTAGTTTCTATCATTTAGGTGTTGTTCACCATTATCCTGTATTAAAAATTAGAGTGGGACGAAAATAGATATGAGCGAATTTTTAGAGATATTAACTCACGGCCGTCGTTTTAAAGCAGCAGTTAAAGAACTTAGCGTTGAAGAGTTACGTGATTTAGCCGACAAATTAGATAAAATTTTAGTAGAACGCGAGTCTATGGCTGAGGAAGAAGAACAAGCCATGGCAGCTCGTAATGCTAAGATTGAAGAAATCCGTCAACAAATGGAAGCCGTTGGTTTATCAATTGATGACTTAGGTGGCGTAGCTGTTAAAGCAACCGCGAAAAAACGCGCTCCTCGTCCAGCTAAATACCAAATCGAAGTTGACGGTGAAATGGTTCAGTGGACTGGCCAAGGCCGTATGCCAACCGTATTTAAGAACGAGATCAACAAAGGTCGTTCTATGGAAGATTTCTTAATCTAATCCAATTCGGTGTGGCGGTTCGAGTAACCAACACCCATTTGCATAAAAGCTCGCATTCATTGCGGGCTTTTTTATATCCATTATTGGCTGCAATCTAAAACGACAAGCGTAAATCCCACACCTCATCCCTGCTCAAATTGCGTTACAATTCAACCTTAGTATTTACATCTGCTTTCAGTTACTCTTTATTCACCCTCACTCGATTGAATAAAATAATGCAGATAAACAATAAGATAATTATAAGCTGCAGCATAATCGCTAGCTTAGTCTCACAGACCACATATGCCCAAATCAATACAGGGACAACCTCCAATAAACTCACGGCTTTTACCCATGCTGAATTAATCATTGCGCCGGGTAAGCGTTTAAGTGATGCCACTTTATTGGTTGAAAATAATCGAATTAAAGCCATTATTGAGCACGGTGACATTCCCGCTGGCGCATTTAAAATCGATTTGAGTGGTTATACTATTTACCCTGGATTTATCGATCCTTTCACCGATTATGGGATTGAGTTCGAATATCCAAAACTTGGGCTCACTCGCCCTGTCTATGATATTAAACGTATCGGCGGCAATGCAGACAATGGCGCAATTCATTCTGAAAAAGAATGGTTTAATTACGTTTATCCCAATAAAGAACGCGCGAAAGAGTGGATCAATAATGGTTTTACGAGTGTGCAAAGTAGCAAACTCGACGGAATCTTCCGAGGGACGGGTGTTAGCCTGTCATTAGCAGACAAAACCGCCAACGAAGTGATTTATCGTGCCCGCAGTCAACCTTTTATGGCATTTGATAAAGGCTCATCTGAACAAGATTATCCGTCATCATTAATGGGCAGTATTGCGCTTATTAGACAAACCTTTGCCGACGCCAATTGGTATAACCAAAATAAAAACAAACAAGGCAATGGCGCAATAAACAATCAAGTCGAATTTAATATCGCATTTGAACGCTTAGATAATTTAGCCGATAAGCAAATTATCTTTGAAACCAGAAATCTCAACGATCAATTGCGCGCCGCCCATTTACTCAAAGAACATAAACTGTCAGCCAATCTACTCGGTAATGGTCAAGAATACTCGCGCATCAATGAGTTAAAGGCGCTGAACTACCCGTTAATCTTGCCTTTAAACTATCCGCAGGCGCCTGATGTCGGGACAGATGATGCCGATCGCGAAGTGTCACTGGCGGATTTAAGACAGTGGGAACGTGCGCCAACCAATCCAGCAGAAGTTGCCAAAGCGGGTATTCCCTTCGCGCTAACGCAGTTTGGTATTAAGACCGATGCTTTTTGGCCGCGCCTGCGCCAAGCCATTACTCAAGGTTTAACTGAAGAGCAAGCCTTAGCCGCACTGACCACCCAAGCCGCCGAGATGACGGGCACCGCCGATTTTACCGGCAAACTAGCACCCGGTTACATGGCAGACTTTGTAGTCACTAAGGGCAATATTTTTAAAGAGGGCCAGATCTACAGTGTTTGGTTGCAAGGTCAGCAGCAAAGTCTTCGCTCACTGCCCCAAGCAAGATTACTGGGCGATTATCAATTAAGCCTCAATAACCTCACGCTGGATTTATCGCTGCAAGATGTGAGTAAAGGGGATAAACCCAAAATCCAAGGCAGCTTAAGCAGTGGCGAACAAAGCATCGCGCTCACTCAACTTAAGTTAGATGACGACGGTCGATTAAGCTTTACTGCCGATTTGAGCGCCGCAGGTATTAATGGCCTTAGCCGCTTTACGCTGTGGATGGCCGATGACGGTATTCAGGGCCGCATGGTCGACGCTAAGAGTCGCACCACAAATGTTGCCGGTATTGCGATAGCGCAAACTGCAGCGGTTAATAGTGCTGACCAAGAAAGCAATCAAGCGACCAAGGAGGAAGCCAACACGAGTCTAGTGAGTCACCTCACCTTCCCTAACGTCGCTTATGGACTGAGCGAAGCGCCTAAGGTCGAGAAGCTGCACATCAAAAATGCCACCCTGTGGACCTCGGATAAGCAAGGCATTCTCGAACATGCAGATCTCTTGATGGCCAATGGCCGCATCGAAAAAATTGGCCAGCAACTCAGTACGCCTTCTGGTTATCAAGTCCTAGATGCAACAGGTAAACATCTTACTGCGGGCATTATTGATGAACACTCGCATATCGCCATTAATGGTGGCACCAACGAAGGCACGGATGCCGTAACCTCTGAGGTGCGGATTGGTGATGTGATTAATCCCGACGATATTTCACTGTATCGCGCCTTAGCGGGCGGCGTCACCAGCGCACAAATTCTGCACGGCAGCGCCAATCCTATTGGCGGCCAATCGCAACTGATCAAAATGAAATGGGGCGAAACGGCCGAGCAACTTAAATTTGCTAACGCGCCCGCCAGTATCAAGTTCGCGCTTGGTGAAAACGTTAAGCAGAGCAACTGGGGAGAGAAATTTGTACAACGCTTCCCGCAAACGCGTATGGGAGTCAAAGCGTTATTTGAAGAAACCTTCGATGCCGCCATCGCCTATGAGAATGCGTTAAAAGCCTATGATGACCTGCGCTCCAGCGATAAGAAAAAAACCGTCGCACCGCGCCCAAGTTATCGCCTGCAGGCGGTGGCCGAAGTATTAAATCAGCAACGTGATGTGCACATTCATTCTTACGTGCAGTCAGAAATTCTGATGTTTATCCGTCTTGCCGAGGCCTATCACTTTAAAGTGCAAACCTTTACCCATGTGCTCGAAGGTTACAAAGTGGCGAGTGAACTGGCCGCCCATGGCGCTGGCGCATCGACCTTTGCCGATTGGTGGGCCTATAAGTTTGAGGTGTACGACGCAATTCCACAAAACGCGTGTTTGATGCAAAACAAAGGCGTGACCACCAGCATAAACTCAGACGACTATGAAATGCAGCGCAGACTCAACCAAGAAGCGGCTAAATCTATGATGTATTGCAATATGTCGAAGGAAGATGCTTGGAACATGGTCACCATCAATCCAGCCAAGCAATTAAGAGTCGATGAATTTGTTGGTTCACTCACCCCAGGCAAAATGGCCGATATCGTGCTGTGGAACGCAGAGCCATTGTCGATTTACGCCAAAGTGACGCAGGCATGGGTTGAAGGAAAACGCTATTTTGACCGCGATCAAGACCAAGTCGCCCAGCAAGCAGTAGTCAACGAGCGCGCCGCACTTATCCAAAAAATTCTCAGCAGTGATGATCAAGCCAAAGCGGGTGAAAAAGTCACGCCACTTAACGAGCCACAGTGGCACTGCGACACCCACTATCAGGCATGGGGCCACACTCATGGGGGAGCCAAATAATGCAACATTCATCTAAACACGTTTTGTTTGCGGCGCTACTGGGCGCGATTTGCACCACGCTGACCCCAGCGATAGCAAGCGATATCGTGCCAACACCTAAACAAAGCCGCAGCGTACTGATAAAAAACGCCACAGTGCACACAGTCAGTCAAGGCGTGCTCAGCAACACTGATGTCTTGATTGAAAATGGCAAGATCACGGCCGTTGGGCCTCAACTGACCAGCCAAATCAACAGTGCAACCGCAAAAACCAATGACACTCAAGTCGTCGATGCCAGCGGTAAACATTTGTATCCGGGCTTAATCGCCCTAGACACCAGCTTAGGTTTGGTCGAAATTGAAATGAGCCGCCCCACGGTTGATAACGCCGAGGTGGGTTATATCAACCCGCAGATCAGCACAGCCACGGCTTACAATCCAGATTCTGAGCTCATCCCGACCATACGTTTCAACGGTATTACCCACGCGCAAATCGTCCCGAGCGGCGATGGTATTGCTGGGCAATCGGTACTGGTGAATCTTGATGCGTGGACGATTGAGGATGCGCTGACCCTCAGTGCTGGGCAGTTCCATGTCTATTGGCCGCAAATCAAACGCATGCCTGAAGATGAAAAAGAGAAAGCCAAGGCTATCGAGAAAAATCAGCAGGCGATCGACCAGCTCAATATCGCCTTTGAAGATGGCTATCGCTATTTCTTAAGTGATAAAGCCAAGGGCAAAGATAACAACAAGGATGAAGATCCACAGTCCGCGACCAACAACCTTCGCTGGCAGGCCATGTTGCCGCTATACCAAGGTAAAGCGACACTGTTTGCCCATGCCGACAGTGTTGGTCAAATTGAGCAAGTGATTGCCTTGACGAAAAAATACCAATTCAAATTGGTGATTGTCGGCGGATACGATGCATGGCGATTGGCCTCAAGCCTGAGGGAAGTTAAGGCGGGGGTCATTTACCCACATACTTTGAGTCTGCCCAAGCGTAAAGATGAACCGGTGGATTTGCCCTTTAAAATCCCCTCCTTGCTCGCTAATGCAGGAATTCCCTTTGCCCTTGGGTTCTCATCGGACTGGAACAGCCGTAACTTACCCTATGCAGCAGGTTATAGCGCCGCCTATGGTTTAACGCCTGAGCAAGCGCTTAAGTCCATCACCTTAGATGCAGCAAAACTGTTAGGTGTCGAGGATTTAGGGGCGATTGCCGTGGGATACCAAGGCAGTGTTGTACTGTCCGAGGGGGACATTCTCGACCCTATGACCAATAAGATAGAGGCTATCTGGATTGAAGGACGGCAGATAGATCTGAATAATCGCCATCAGCAGCTTTATCAAAAGTACCTTAAGCGGTAGAATTTACTCAGATAATAATATCGCATCGGCGCAGCCTACCAAGGCTGCGCAGTTTTCCCCTCAATCTCAGGTCAAACCATGAAAATTATCCTCTCAAGTGCATTAGTGCTACTGCTCAGTGCCTGTGCAAGCGACTACAGTTTTAACAGTAATTTGGACGGTGAGGCGATCAATGACTATTTCAAGGCATCCGATGTCACCCTCTATGAAGGCGATACCTTGCCAAAAGGTCATTACGAATTAAAAGGTTTGGTCCAAGGGGAATCCTGTCAGGCCGATGTCAACAGCGTACCTGCGTCATTAGCCGATGCAAGAACCGAAGCCCGCCGTAATGCTGCGGATAAAGGCGCTAACGGTATTATCATCAAACAATGTGTGATGTTAGATGAAGCCGCCCAAGGTTGTATCAGCCGCGCCCTGTGTGTCGGCCAAGCAGTTAAAACGGCTACCGCAGAGTAAATCCCACGCTGAGCAAACAAACTGCTCGCGATTCGATGATCTGAGATTGCCCGTATCAACCGCTTAATGGCTAACGCTGCATAATTAGCGCTCAAAGATGGGCCTTATGATGAGCTTAGAATGATGAGCTTAGGCGGTTGTTATATTTATCTTTTTAGGTAATTTTTGCATGACATTTACCAACCAAATTGTCGCAGTAGCGACATGCCGCACGCCGTATAAACAAAAGTTTGGTATTCCAAGACAACCCGGACTCGTTGAGGCACGCGGCTATGTCGAACTTGAACCCCATGTAAATCATATCGATGCGGTGCGTGGCATAGAGCAATATTCCCATCTCTGGTTGCTATTTTGCTTCCATGAAAATCTTGCCCAAGGTTGGAAAACCACAGTCAGGCCGCCGCGATTAGGCGGCAATGAAAAACTCGGCGTATTCGCCACTCGCTCCACTTTTCGCCCTAATGGCATAGGTCAGTCAGTGGTGAAACTGCACGGCGTTGTACAACGCAAAGGCAAAGTGTGTCTCGAGATTTCCGGTATGGATCTGGTCGATGGCACGCCGATTATTGATATTAAGCCTTACATTCCTTTCTCGGATTCGATTACCGATGCTGTGGGCGGCATTGCTCAAGACGCCCCTAAACTGATTTCAGTGGTGTATTCCGATAATGCCGAGGCACAAATTGAGCGTTATGCCCAGCAGGAAACCAACACAGATTTAGCCGTACTTATCCGCGGAGTCTTGGGGCAAGATCCGCGCCCCGCCTATAAAAAAGCCAAGGACGATCCTAAGCTTTATCAAGTCGCCCTCTATGATTTAGATGTGTTCTGGCAAATGGCGGTCGATAATAATGACCAAGAATACATCTTGGTACTGGAACTCAAACCGGGGAAATGTGGCTAAATGCCTACGCCAACGCCTAGATCAGAGCCGGCATCTTTGCCTGATTATCAAAGCCAGCATAAAAAGCGTCTCTCTTGGATGCCGTGGCTGTATTTTTCTTTAAAAGAGAAACATTTAGTCTGGGCAAAACCTTGGCAGGATGAGATCCAAGCAAAGCTTTGTGCCCTCGAAACAGTCAACATCGGCGAGCACTGTTTTATTGCACCCGAAGCGCAGTTATTCGCCGAACCCAATCGTGATATCCGCATGGGTAATCGCTGCATGATCGCCGCCGACTGTTTTTTACACGGGCCCATCACGCTAGGGGATGAAGTGGCGATTAATCATGGTTGCTCCTTCGATGGTGGCAGGGTCGGTATTCAGATTGGCAGCCAGACCCGCATCGCTAATAATGTCACTATTTATGCCTTCAACCATGGCATGGCGCCAGATACGCCCATCTATCAACAAGCTGCCAACTCCAAAGGCATTGTTATAGGTAAAGATGTGTGGATTGGCGCTCAGGCCGGCATAGTCGATGGTGTGACAATTGGCGATCACGCTGTGGTGGGTATGGGTAGCATAGTAACTAAAGATGTGCCCGACTGGGCGATAGTGGCTGGCAACCCTGCCAAAGTGATTGGCGATAGGCGGGATAAAAGCTAAATCGGCTGGTACAAATCGCCGATAAAATCGCTTTCCTTTGCCTCAGTAATCTTCTCAAAAATGCTATTTGTCTCCCAGCTAGTTGAATTTAACCTAAATACGTAGGTGACATCATCAAAGCAGGTGATAAAATGGCGACCATTCAACTCAAATTTGGACATCGGTAATGCGCGTCAGCAAGTACCTGCTATCAACACAGAAAGAAACTCCTGCCAACGCAGAAGTCATTAGTCATCAATTAATGTTACGTGCGGGCATGATCCGTCGTAATGCGTCGGGCCTTTATAGCTATCTCCCCACGGGCTTACGCGTACTGCGTAAAGTCGAAGCCATTGTTCGTGAAGAAATGAACAAAGCCGGTGCAATTGAAATTCTAATGCCTATGGTGCAACCGGCAGACTTGTGGGTAGAAACAGGTCGTTGGGAAAAGTTTGGTCCCGAGCTGCTGCGCTTTAAAGATCGCCACAATCGCGACTTCGTACTGGGCCCAACCCACGAAGAAGTGATCACCGACCTGATCCGTAAAGAAGTCAGCTCATACAAGCAATTACCGCTGAACCTTTACCAAATCCAAACCAAATTCCGTGACGAAGTTCGCCCACGTTTTGGCATGATGCGCTCACGCGAATTCTTGATGAAAGACGCCTACTCTTTCCACCTTGACGTCGATACCATGAATGAAACCTATGAGGCCATGTACAACGCCTATAGCAACATTCTAACGCGCATGGGCTTAGCCTTCCGTCCAGTATTAGCTGATACCGGTTCTATCGGTGGCAGCATGTCACACGAGTTCCACGTTCTGGCCCAAAGCGGTGAAGATTTAATTGCTTACTCAACGGGCAGCGATTACGCGGCTAACATTGAGAAAGCTGAATCACCAGTACCCACTGAGCCTCGCGGCGCAGCCACTGAAGAATTGCGTTTAGTCGATACCCCAAATGCAAAGACCATTGCTGAATTGGTTGAGCAGTTTGATCTGGATATCACTAAAACCGTCAAAACCTTGATCGTCGTCGGTGCATCAGAAGCGACGCCGTTAGTGGCACTGATTGTTCGCGGTGACCATGAACTCAACGAAGTCAAAGCTGACAAGTTAGACTTAGTGGCATCACCAGTAGAAATGGCGCCAGAAGCCCTGATCCGTGACGCCATCGGCGCAGGTCCTGGCTCACTTGGCCCTATCGGTCTTAACATCCCTATCGTTATCGATCACAGCGTGAGCGTCATGAGCGATTTTGCTGCTGGTGCGAATGTGGATGACAAACATTATTTTGGTATCAACTGGGAACGCGATCTGCCATTAGCGCAAGTTGCCGATATCCGTAACGTAGTCGAAGGCGAGCCAACACCAGATGGTTTAGGCACGTATGCGATGGCACGCGGTATCGAAGTGGGTCATATTTTCCAACTGGGTACTAACTACTCTAAATCGATGAACGCGACTGTACTTGACGAAAACGGCAAGTCACAGGTGCTATTGATGGGTTGTTACGGTGTCGGCGTAAGCCGTATTGTGGCCGCAGCCATCGAGCAAAACTTCGATGACCGTGGCATCATTTGGCCAGAAGCGATTGCACCATTTAGCGTGGGCATTCTGCCAATGAACATGCACAAGTCGCACCGCGTAACCGATATCGCCGAGCAGTTATACAAAGACTTAAACGAAGCGGGTATTGACGTATTACTGGACGATCGTAAAGAGCGTCCAGGCGTTATGTTTGCCGATATGGAACTGATTGGTATCCCACACACAGTGGTGATTGGCGATCGCAATATCGATGCTGGCGTATTTGAATACAAAAACCGCCGCACTGGTGAAAAGCAAGATATTCCATTTGATCAACTGCTCGACTTCCTAAAAAACGCAGTGAAAGGCTAAGCCTCCACGCGCAATATAGAAAAGCTTAACGATCAAAAACGAAACGCACTTAAGCCCAGCTTAAGTGCTTTTTTTATTGGCTTTTTATTGACCTTCTTCGATCACATTGACTCGCGACAATACTTTTTATCTGTGGCTGTTTATCTTTTTATTTTTGGCACTGTACTTTTGGCAAGGTACTTTGCGCTAACAGGTACTGACTCGGAGCGACGCCCATCAACTGTCTGAACATATATCCAAAGGCTGAACCCGAGGCATAACCTAAAGATAACGCTGTAGTGAGCACAGATTCACCTCGACTAAGCATTTGAATCGCCACCTGCAACCTAAGCCTTTGCAGCCATTGGCTATAACTCAGCCCTGTTTGCTGTTTAAATAATCTCGCTAACGTGCGGGCCGAGGCACCGACCTCCCGCTGCCAATCCACCAAAGTACGTTGCTCGCTCGGATCCGCAAGCAAAGCCTCGGTAATGCGCAGTAATTTTTTATCCTTAGGATAAGGTAAATCCAAGGCGACCTTAGGGGCGAGCACCATAAAGTCACGGATCACCATCAAGAGCCGCATGACGCTATCCTTAAAATCGGGATCAATCAGCCCAGCCTCACTCTTCATCAAGGCATTAGCCTCTTGCAGTAGCAACTGCAAAACAGGCTTCACACTCAAACAAGTGCAGTCGGATGGAAAACCGCCTATCTGGGTTTCATCCAAATACAGACTGCTCAATTGCACCTGACTTAGCGCGATAACCTCATGATCGACAAAGGGAGGCACCCATACCGCTTGTTCAGGCGGCACTATGTAACGCCCCGCAGGCGTGATCACACTCAACACACCTTGGCTGGCATAAATGACCTGTCCCCAAGAATGACGATGGCGCTGCACATGTTCAAACGGCTTGAGTGTTCGCTTAAGCAACATGATGGACGCGCTTAGCCCTGCGGCGGCTAAACGTGAAGGTGCGACCTGAGTGTGCTGAGTGATTTGCTGCTGAGATAAAGGAGTGTCAGTGACTTGATTCAAGGTGTTATCGCCCAAGGTGATTTTTATATCGAAGCTTCTTTTCGTATTATCGAGCCTCTTCCGTACTGAAGCGCCTCTTTGTATAAAAGCACTTTTATGTATAGAAGTGTCTTTTTATCTAGACATTAAGTCAACCTATCGAGCTAACGCCAAAGCGGCAAGCGCTAACATGCCCTCTCAGATTGAACAAATTGGAGATGACATGAGCATCCACATGAATAAAAACCGCGTAACACCCGTTACCTTACAGAAAATGAAAGGTAAAACGCCCATAGTTGCCCTCACCGCCTATGAAAAACCGATGGCGGAACTTATCGATCCCCATGTGGATATGATTATCGTCGGCGACTCCGTCGGTATGGTGGTTTATGGGCAAGACTCTACACTAGGGGTTACCTTAGAAATGATGATTAACCATGGTCTTGCTGTCACTCGCGGCGCAGCACATGCCTGCGTGATTATCGATATGCCCTTTGGGAGTTATCAAGAATCGCCTCAGCAAGCCTTTAGACATGCCAGCCTAGTATTAATACGTACAGGCGCGCAGGCGGTAAAACTTGAGGGTGGCGCAGAAATGCTCGACACCACTCGTTTTTTAACCCAGCGAGGGATCCCTGTGATGCCACACATAGGATTGATGCCGCAACACGTCAATCAATTGGGTGGATTTAAAACCCAAGCTAGGGATGCTGCCGCCATCGAAGCCCTCGTTCGTTTAGCGAAAGACTTTGAGCAAGCAGGCGCTTTTAGCATACTGATTGAAGGCACGTCCGAACTCGCGGCGCGCACAGTAACGGCAGAAGTCTCAATCCCCGTAATCGGCATTGGCGCCTCACCCGCCTGCGATGGTCAAGTGCTCGTGACTGAAGACATTTTAGGCTTATTTTCTGACTACACGCCTAAATTTGCCAAACGCTATATCGACTTAGGCCCCTTAATCACTCACGCCTGCGCCGAATACGCCAGAGAAGTGAGAACCGCTGAGTTTCCAACAACGGAGCACTGCTTTGGCCTCAGCCAAACAACCAAGATTACAGCGGATTAATTGTTTAAAGCGAAATATTGCAGCAATCGAATAGACTATAAATCGAAATTTGCAACTAATTGAGTCTATCGACTTGCTTTTTATAGGGGGGCGTTGCTTTAATAAAACTATTAAAACAATAAATTGAGTCTGAAGATTGCCTACATCAACTGCATTAGTATTAGGTGGCGGCGGCGCAAGAGCCGCCTATCAAGTCGGCGTGCTAAAAGCACTGGTTCAGCTTTATCCGCGTAATCATGGCATTCCCTTTAAAATCATTTGTGGCACCTCGGCAGGCGCCATCAATGGCACCTCCATAGCCACCCATGCTTCCTGTTTTCATCTTGGCGTCAAAAAGCTCGAATGGGTGTGGCGCCATTTTGAGACTCGCAAAGTGTATCGCGCATCCATCACTGGCGTGCTTGGCCACCTTGGTAAAATGGCTCTCAAAGGCATGCAGGACGATAAGGTTAATACCGACGCCGGCAGTCTGCTTGATAACGATCCTCTTCGAAAACTGCTCAATGAATTAATCGATTTTAAACGCATCGATCGTAATATTCGCAGCGGCGCCCTCACCGCCCTCAGCGTCGATGCCTCTTGCTACAACAACTCACGCTCAGTAAGTTTTTTCCAAGCTTCACGGGATATCGAAAACTGGACCCGCGCCAGGCGCAGTGGCGAACGTATGATGCTCAACACTGAGCACCTACTCGCCAGTTCGGCTATCCCTATGGTGTTCCCCTCGATTAAACTCAATCAAGCCTATTATGGCGATGGCTCGGTCCACCAGTTGGCACCGCTCTCAAGTCCTATCCATTTAGGCGCCGAAAAACTCTTAGTCATTAACTTAGAGAGTCCACACAAACACTTCCCAATGGAACTGGAATATCACCCGAAAACGGCATCCATAGCGGGCCACCTGCTCGATACGATCTTTTCCGACACTTTAAACAGCGACCTTGAGCGGCTCGAAAGGATCAATAACACCTTAAGCCTGATCCCCGAGTCAAGCCGCAACAAGCTGGCCTTGCATCCAATTAAAACCTTAGTCATCAAGCCCAGCGAAGACCTCAGCAAAATTGCCGCCCGCTTCTACGATGACATGCCATGGGCAGTAAAAACCTTACTCGGTTTTATTGGTATAGATAGACAATCAGATTCTAGTATCGTGTCCTACCTATTATTTGAAAAAACCTACACCAGCGCGTTGATCGACCTAGGCTACAAAGATGCCATGGAGCAAATCGACGAACTTAAAGCTTTCTTTTGCTTAAAATAAACTATCAACTTAATCAAGTTTCTTTACTAAAATTTCATGTAAAATAAGAAGATATAGCATGTATATTAGAGACAAAAATTTAATCTTTAGTATGGACAATATAATATATTTAACATTGATAATTTTGTTTGAATCACTTAATATGTTTTAATAGATTAGCTAAAGAATTACGTAACTTTTTCAACAAGGGAATCAAAATGAAAAAAACTTCACTAGCACTTATCATTGCAATGACAGCTTTTAGCTCTATGGCAGCAGACCCGACTACAACTGGTGGTGCTGGTACAACTGGTGGTGCTGCTGCTGGTGGTGTTGGTACTGCTGCTGGTGCTTCTGTTGGCGTTATGTCTGCAGTTGCAGTTGGCGTAGCCGCAGCAGTAGCTGGCGCAGTAGCCGTTTCTAACAGTTCTGATAGCAATCCAATTACTTCAACTGGTACTGGTACAACAACTGGTACTGGTAACTAATCAGTCCATGCTTGTTAAAACAACCGCCTTATGGCGGTTTTTTTTTGACTATAGTCTAGATATAGAAATGACTTAAAGTCGGAAATCACTTAAAATTCAATATTTACTACTATTGAGAATAAGCAACTCGGATGCATATACACAAAAAATTAGTATCACTAATCACCCTCTCGCTTGTGTTATTGAACACAACAGCTTGTAGCCAAAGAATCGGTGCGCTTAACGACACATTGAAACTCGCCTTTATTGGTGATAAAGACGTTAAGTTGTCTACGCAACAAGTCAACGATATTCCCTACGCCAGTATTTACGCTCAAATTGGCGATATGTCACAGGTGTTTATTGTACTTGTATTTGCAGAACCCAAAGTTAGTTTAACGCAAGTACCGACAACACTTAGTACAGAATTGAAATGGCTCTCTGCGGATAAGGGCATGATAGTTACGGTGAATGGCCGTTTAGTGCGGACTCATAATAATCCAACCGGGGATTTAGTTGCAGTAGAGAGCACAGAACCGGATCCGATTATGTTAGGTTTGCAATTAGCTTCTACCCCCAAAACTTGGACTCGAATAATTGACTGGCAACCCGGCTATCATTTTGGCTACAGAGCCACCTCCTATTTTAATTTGGTCGGTCAAGAAAAAATTCTTATCAATGATATTCCTACTCAAGCGCTGCATTACAGTGAAATTGTCTTAGTCGATGATCTTAATATTCAGTACCAAAATGAATTTTGGCTAACACCTGAGACAGGAAATGTAATTAAGAGTCGCCAGAAGATTGCACCGAATCTGCCTTTTATCGACATTTCATTACTCAAGCCGTTTGCGTCTTAGTGGAGGCATTATGAGATCTTATTTCACACCTTTAGCATTGCTATTCGGTTCTGTGCTGACAAACATTGCTCAGGCTGATACCCAGCTTTTAGTCACGACATCCGCAAACCAGGGTGCGCAGGTTCAACTCACTTATCCAACTGCTGTGCGCCTCGAACAAGCCGTACAAGACGGGTTAGTGCAACTTCCTAAATATAATAAAACCACTAGCAACGAAACTGTGCCGATTTATTGGTTAGGCGCGGCACTACTCGACATCCAAAATACTGCAGTTTTAGAAACCAAACGCAAAGAAGCCCTGTCCGAACTCGCTAAAGTGGGTGAAGCCTCAAATGACAGCATCTACATCGCTAAGCTTGCAAAATTGGCGCAGTTTTTACGGCAAATAAAACTTGGCAAACGCGTAATGCAGCCATTAGATCTTGATCTCATTCGAATAACTGACGCATACAACCCTCTCCTTGATGGTCGCTTTGAACTCGTTTTACCTCCTCGTCCTACCACAATAGTTGTAGCGGGCGCCGTCGCTCGAACGGGCAGTTACGAATGGAAACTCAATACCAGTAGTAAAGACTACCTAGCCAAAGCACAACCACTGGAGAATTCAGATGGTGACTTTGTATGGGTAATTCAACCCGATGGAAACGCCATAAAACAGCCAATAGCCTATTGGAACGCTCAAGCACAAGATATTGCTCCAGGTGCAGTGATTTACCTTGAGTTTTCAGACTTATTAGAAGACTACAACACATTAAACGCCAATATTATTGAATTACTAAGGAATCGGGCTCTGTAATGAATAACACTACCCATTCTAATCTGACCATATGCAAACTTTCCGCAATTGCGTTAGCTCTTTTGCCTTTATTTCATGTCCAAGCGGATGAATTTAGTTATCCAATACTAAAAGCCTCACAGACTGACTTCGGCGGTGTCGGCTTAATTCAAATGCCGACGGGCCGAATGGCACCAGAGGGAGAGTTTAATTTAGCAACAATGTACAACTCTGAATACCAACATTTTTCAGCGTCAGTGCAATTATTTTCGTGGTTAGAAACAACTGCACGATATACCGAAGTACAAGATTTACTCTACAGTGATGATCCAACTTTCAGTGGTAACACAAAATATACAGATAAAGGCCTTGATTTTAAAGCCCGTTTACTTGAAGAAAGTGCATGGCTTCCAGAAACCTCAGTTGGGATTAGAGACATAGGCGGTACAGGTTTATTTGATGGAGAATTTATTGCCGCAACTAAACGTGTAGGCCCACTTGATTTCACCTTAGGTATTGGCTGGGGCTATATCGGTAATAGCGGCAACCTGACATCGGATAAAAAAAACCTTAATTACAACTGTGATCGGGATACTTCATTTGGTGGCAAAGGTGGCAAAGGTGGCACAGTCGATTATAAACGCTGGTTTAAGGGCTGCGCCGCATTATTCGGTGGGGTGGAATATCAAACGCCTTGGGAGCCTTTAAGAGTAAAAGTAGAATATGACGGCAACGATTATCAAGCAGACTTCCCCGTAACTAGGGGAGCAATTAACATGCCTCAGGATAGTAAGTTTAACTACGGGTTACTCTATCGCGCAACAAGCTGGAGTGATTTTCACTTAAGCTATGAGCGCGGTAACACGTTAACCTTCGGTGTGAGTCTGCAAACCAATTTCAACGACTTACGACAAATAAAACGCGATACTCCAGCCGAAGAATATAAACCTTTAGCTGCTGCGCCTATGTCCAATAAAGACATAACGCGTGAAAATGCTAATCAAAAACTACCATCTCAAGCATCTGAGTTGGCCGTTACCTCTGTACAAAAACAACCTATCGCATCTATTGCAGAAAAAGAGTCGTTGAAACTGGCGACGAATACTATCAACGCACACATACTAGACCAAACTGATTGGAAAAAAGTGGCTAAAGAGCTAGGGAAAATTGCAGGCTACAATAATCCTAAAATCTATCTTGATAGCCACAGCGTGACTGTTGTTGCGGATCAAATAAAGTATATGGATCGTAAACAGGCTCACAAAAGAGCAGCGACTATACTGGCAAATAACACCAATAAAGATGTTATTACCGAGTATCGTCTGATAGAAACCCATTATAACCAGCCTATTACAGAAACCCGTATCGACGCTGGTAAATTTGCGCAAGTCGCTACCTACGGGTATATCAATGCAGATATAACTGATAGCACTGAAGTCAGTGTACCTATGTATCCAAGAGGAACATTAATCACTCGAACCGATGAAGATTGGTTAGATAAGTTAAGTTTCGATGTCTCGCCAACTATGGTGCAATCTTTTGGGGGTTCTGAAGGCTTCTATATGTTCAACGTTGGTGTCACAGGAAATTCTGCGTATCGATTTAGTGATAATTTAGAACTATCGGGCTCGCTATATCTTAATCTCTATGATAACTATGATAAATTCTTATATGACGTACCACCAGACGGTACCGACTTGAAACGAGTAAGAACGTTAATACGCCAATACGTTCATGATAACCCGGTGAGGGTTAATAACCTCCAATTGACATGGATGGATAATCTTAGTGATAACATTTCCTACCAAGCCTATGGTGGTTATTTGGAGATGATGTATGGCGGTGTGGGGACTGAGTTTCTCTATCGTCCACTCAATAGCCAATGGGCATTTGGTTTTGATATTAACTATGCGAAACAGCGAGATCCCGACAGTATGTTCGGTTTCTTTAGTGACGAAAACCAATTTGATCCTCTAACCAATCGGGCTTACCGAGTGCAAACCGGTGTAGTGACAGGCCATGCAACGGCTTATTACCAACCTGAGTGGTTTCCTAATACCTTACTCAGAGTGAGTGCAGGGCAGTATCTCACCGAAGATAAAGGCGTGACGGTTGACTTCTCTAAACAGTTTGATAGTGGTGTTATCGTCGGCGCATTTGCGACTAAAACTAATCTATCGGCAGATGAATACGGTGAGGGAAGCTTTACCAAGGGATTCTATATTTCCATCCCATTCGATCTAATGACGGTTAAGTCTACCCATAGTCGTGCTTTCCTATCGTGGATGCCGTTAACCCGTGACGGCGGTCAAATGCTTGGCCGTAAGTACAACTTGTTCGATGTGACTGATGCACGTGCGCCTTGGTATACCAAACCCAGTGTTGACCCCATTAAATAATTAGTACGCAGTAAAACCTCAAAACGGGCAAGATAATTCTTGCCCGTTTTGTTTTCTGCCATTAGGACTAACTTACAATAGTAAAATCTGCACTGCCAAATTAGCTCACTACTCTATTGGCGACTTAATCCCATGTGGCGATGAGCGTAAATACTGTGGCGGCGCTTTCACAGTTGCACCGAGTGTTGCGGCTGCATGCCAAGGCCAATGTGGGTCATAGAGCATAGTGCGAGCAAGCGCGATAGCATCGGCCTGCCCTTGCACCAAAATCGTTTCCGCTTTATTAGCATCTGTGATTAATCCCACGGCAATCACAGGTATGTTT